>NZ_JBSFNO010000056.1:0-46461 GCF_053981095.1 Nocardia sp. NPDC003693 | reverse complement strand
CGACCGAAGTACCCGCGCGCCAACTGCGCACCCGACAGATACAACTCACCCGACACACCCACCGGCACCGGACGCAGACGCGCGTCCAGCACGTACACCCGGCTGTTCCACTCGGGTGCGCCGATCGGCACCGAGACCCGATCCGCGCCGGTCACATGGTGATTGGTGATCGAGACCGCGGCCTCGGTCGGACCGTAGAGGTTGAACAGCGCCGCGCGCGGATAGGTCCGCCGGAAGCGCTGGGCCACCGCGGCCGGCAGCGCCTCGCCGATCGCCAGCACCCGGCGCAGCGGCGCGGCCGCCCGGCCGGTCCCGGCGATCAGCAGCGCGTCCAGCATGGACGGCACCGCGTGCAGGGTGGTGACGTTCTCGCGGACCATGAGGTCGTTGAGGTAGTCCGGATCGCGGTGCCCGTCCGGGGCCGCGATGATCAGGCGGCCGCCCGCGACGGCGGCGGACCAGAACTCCCAGACCGACAGGTCGAAGGTGGCCGGGGTCTTGAGCAGTACGGCGTCCTGCAGACCCAGCCCGAATTCGGCTGTCTTCCACTGCAACTGGTTGGCGATGGCGGCGTGCGTGACGGTCACGCCCTTGGGCCGGCCGGTCGAACCGGACGTGAAGATCACGTACGCGGCGTGCTCGGGACGCAGCGGCGCGCGCCGCTCCGCGTCGGTGACCGGGGTCCCCGGGTACACCGCGAGCTCACCGTAGGACTCCAGCAGGTCGATGCGGACCTGCGCGGTGTCGATCGGCAGATCGTCGCCGGAGGTCAGCACCGTCACCGGATCGGCGGTGTCCAGGATGTATTCGATGCGGTCGGCGGGCTGATCCGGATCGATGGGCAGGTACACACCGCCCGCGACCGCCACCGCGTACATCGCCACCACCAGATCGGCCGAGCGCCGCAGCGCCAGGCCGACCCGGACCTCCGGGCCGACGCCCATGGCGATGAGGTGCCGCGCCAGGCGGTTCACCCGGCCGTCGAGCTCGCCGTAGGTGACCTCGGTGCGGACGCCGTCCGCGCCGTCGCCGACCAGCGCGATGCGGGCGGGTGCGGCGGCCACCGTCCGCGCCAGCAGCGCGGGCAGCGTGGCCGTGGCGTCCACCACGTGCGCGGTGTCGTTCCAGGAGCGCAGGATTCGCTTGCGCTCGGGGACCGCGAGCAGGTCGTAGTCGCCGACCGGCAGGTCCGGGGTCAGCGCCGCGATGTTGAGCAGGGTGCGCAGCCGGCCGACGATCGCGGCCGCGGTGCTCTCGTCGTACAGCGCCGTGGAGTAGGTGAGCTGGGCGGTCAGACCGTCCGGCGCGCCCTCGGCGGTGTACCGGTCCACGATCACCAGGTGCAGGTCGAACTGCGAGATGGTGGTCTCGAAATCGGCAGCGCCGATGCGCAATCCGGCCAGTTCCAGTTCCGGCGCCTCGGTGTTGTTGAACGAGAAGCCGACCTGGAACAGCGCGTGCCGCGCGGTGGAGCGGACCGGGTCCAGGGCCTCCACCAGGCGTTCGAAGGGCACGTCCGCGTTCGAGAGCGCGGCCAGGTCGGCCTCGCGCACCCCGGCGAGCAGCCCGGTGAAACCGGCGCCGGTGTCGACCCGGGTGCGCAGCACCAGGGTGTTGACGAACATGCCCACCAGATCGTCCAGCGCGTCCTCGCCCCGGCCCGCGACCGGCGTGCCGACCGCGATGTCGGAGGTGCCGGACAGCCGCGCGAGCAGCAGCGCCCACGCCGCGTGCATCACCATGAAAAGCGTTGCGCCGTTGGCACGCCCGAGCTTGACCAGACGATCGTGCAGATCGGCGTCCAGGTCGAACTCGACCGCGCCGCCCGCCGTGGACAGCACCGGCGGCCGGGGCCGATCGGCGGGCAGCTCCAGCTGATCGGGCAGACCGGCCAGGGTCTCGGTCCAGAACTTCAGCTGGCGCGCCAGCAGCGAACGCGGATCGTCCTCGGTGCCGAGGCGGGCGCGCTGCCAGACCGCGTAGTCGGCGTACTGCACCGCCAGCGGCGCCCAGCCCGGTTCCTGCCCGGCCTGCCGGGCGGCGTAGGCGGTCATGACGTCCCGCGCCAGCGGGGCCATCGACGCGCCGTCGGCCGCGATGTGGTGCACGACCACGACGAGCACGTACTCGTCCGTGGTGCCCGCGGGGGCGAACAGCCGCCCGCGGATCGGCACGGTGGTGGTGACGTCGAAGCCCGTCGAGACGAATTCGGTGATGACACCGAACAATTCGTCGGGGGCGACGGCGACCGGGGTGAGCGCGGGCAGGTCCACCTCATCGGCGGGCTTGATCACCTGCACCGGCCCGGCGTGGGTCAGCGGGTACACCGTCCGCAGCACCTCGTGCCGCTCCACCAGGTCGGCCATGGCGGCTTCGAGCGCGGGGATGTCCAGGGCGCCGGTCAGGCGAATGGCCATCGGCATGTTGTAGGCGGAGGATTCGCCGTCGAACCGGTTCAGGAACCACATGCGCTGCTGCGACAGCGACAGCGGGACCGGATCGTTGCCGGTGCGCGGCACCAGCGGCGGAATCGCCCACAGCGCCACCGATTCGGCGTCGACGGTGGCCGCCAGGGCCGCGACCGTCGGATGCTCGAAGACCGTGCGCATGGCCACCTCGACCCCGAGCCGGGCCGAGAGCCGGGCCGAGAGCTTCACCGCGCTCAGCGAATTGCCGCCGAGGGCGAAGAAGTCGTCGTCGAGACCGACCCGCTCGGCGCCGAGCAGTTCGGCGATGACCTCGGCCACGACCGATTCCACCTCGGACTCCGGCGCGCGGAACTCCGCGGTCCGGAACACCGGTTCCGGCAGGGCCTTTCGATCCAGCTTGGCCATCGGGGTGAGCGGGATCGCGTCGATCACCATGATCACGGCGGGCACCATGTAGGAGATCAGCGAGCGGCCCGCGAAGGCGCGCAGCTCGTCGGGATCCACCACGTGCCCGGCCGCGGGCACGACGTAGGAGACCAGCGACACGTCGCCGCTGCGGCCGGTGTGGCCGATGGTGACCGCGAAATCGACGCTCTCGTGGGCGAGCAGCGCGGAGTCGATCTCCCCGAGCTCGATGCGCAGACCGCGCACCTTGACCTGGTCGTCGGTGCGGCCCAGGTATTCGATCGTCATCTCGCCGGCGCGCTCGACCCAGCGCACGAGGTCGCCGGTGCGGTAGAGCCGGCCGCCGGGCGCGCCGTACGGGTCGGCGACGAAGCGGTCCGAGCTCAGGCCCGCACGGCCGTGATAGCCGCGGGCCAGACCGGGTCCGCGCAGGTAGAGCTCGCCCGCCGAGCCGTCCGGCACCGGGCGCAGCCGCGGATCCAGCACCACCGCGGACTGGCCGTCGACCAGATCGCCGAGCACCACGCGTTCGCCGGGGCGCAGCGGGGAGCTCTGGTGGCTGATGATGGTGATCTCGGTCGGTCCGTAGCCGTTGTACAGCTCGCGGGTGCCGCCCCAGCGATCGACCAGGTCCGCGCCGAAGCCCTCGCCGCCGACGATCAGGTACGGCATGCCCCGCAGGGTCTCGGGATCGAGGGTGTTGATCACCGCGGGGGTGAACACGCCGTGCGTGACGCCCTCGGATTCGATGAGCTCGCGCAGCTCCGCGCCGCCGATGATCTCCACCGGCGAGACGACCAGCGCCGCGCCGACCGGGAGCGCCATCAGCAGCTCCAGGATGTTGGCGTCGAAGCTGGGCGAGGTGCGATGCAGCACACGGGAGTTCGCGTCGGTCGGCGAGTGCGAGTGGTGCACCGCCGCGATGCCGATGATGCCCGCGTTGCCGACGACCACGCCCTTGGGGCGGCCGGTCGAACCGGAGGTGTAGACCATCCAGGCGGCGTTGTCGGTGTGCACCGGGCGCACCAGCTCAGCGGCGGTCAGGCGGGCGCCGGACAGCCCGGCCAGATGCTCCTCGATCATCGGATCGTCGAGCACGATCCAGGTGTCGCCGGGCAACCGGTCGACGTACTCGCGCAGGGTGATGCCGACGGCCGCACCGGAATCGGACAGCATGAAGCCGATGCGCTCGGCCGGGTAGGTGGGGTCGACGGGCAGGAAGGCCGCGCCGGTCTTGGCGACCGCGAACAGCGCGACCACCGACTCCACCGACCGCGGCACCGACAGCGCCACGAATTCCTCCGCCCCGACACCGCATTCGATGAGCAGCCGGGCCAGGCGCGAGGAGCGCTCGTCCAGCTCCCGGTAGCTCACGTGCGCGCCCCGGTAGATGAGCGCGGTGGCCTCGGGATCGAGATCCACTGCCGCGTGCAGGATCTCGGCCAGGCTCCGCGGCGCCAGCGCCGCCGGGCCGCGCCGGGCCAGGATGGCGGCCTGCTCGCCCTCGGACAGCACCTCGACGCTGCCGATGGTGCGGCTCGGATCCGCGGTGACCGTGCCGAGCACCCGGGCGAAGCGGCGCAGCAGGTCCCGGGCGGTGGACTCGTCGTACAGGTCGGTGGCGTAGACGATTTCGACCATGAGGTTGCCGTCGGCGTCGAGTTCCTCGCCGACCGAGAAGGTCAGGTCGAACTTCGCCACGGTGTCGTCGAACTCGACGGGCTCGAGCACCAGGCCCGGGACCGCGTGCGTGCCCGAGTCCAGGTCGAGGTAGTTCAGCGTCACCGTGAACAGCGGATGCCTGGACTGATCGGCGGTCACCCCGAGCGCGGTCACCACCTGCTCGAACGGCACGGTGGCGTGCGCGAACGCGGCCAGGTCCACCGCGCGGCTCTCGGCGAGCAGTTCGGCGAACGTGCGGTCCTGCGCCGGATTGGTGCGCAGGGCAAGGGTATTGACGAACATGCCGACCAGGTTGTCCAGCACCGGTTCGTCGCGCCCGACCACCGGGGTGCCGATCGCGATGTCGTCGGTGCCCGAGAGCCGCGCCAGCAGTGTGGACAGCGCGGCGTGCAGCACCATGAACGGCGTCGCGTGATGCCGCTTGGCCACCTCGCGCACGCGCTCGCCCACGCCGCCGCCGATCCGGCCGCGCACCACCGCGCCGCGGAAGGAGGGCGCCGGCGGGCGCACCCGGTCGACGGGCAGGGTCAGCTCGTCCGGCAGACCGGTGAGCGTCTCGCGCCAGTAGTCCAGCTCGGCGGGCCCGACCTCGTCGAGCACCCGGGTACGCCACAGCGCGTAGTCCGCGTACTGGACCGGCAGCGGCTCCCACAGCGGCGCGCTGCCCGCGGCGCGGGACAGGTACGCCGTGATCACGTCGCGCAGCAGCGGATCGGTCGACGCGCCGTCACCGGCGATGTGGTGCAGCACCGCGACCAGTACGTGGCTGGAATCGGATTCGCGCAGCAGCATGGCCCGCAGCGGCAGTTCGGCGGTGACGTCGAAACCGGTGGCGGCGAAGCGGTAGAACCGTTCGACCACCGAACCGGTGACGGTCTCGACGGGCAGGTCGATGACGGTCTCGGGCGGCAGGATCACCTGGTGGCCTTCGCCGTCGGCGTCCATCGGGTAGATGGTGCGCAGCACCTCGTGCCGGGCCATGACATCGGCCATGGCGGCGCGCAGGATGTCCGCGTCGAGATCGCCGATCAGGCGCACCGCGAACGGGATGTTGTAGGCGGGCGAGGCCGGGTCCAGGCGGTTCAGCAGCCAGATGCGGGTCTGGGCGGCGGACAGCGGAATGCGCTCCGGGCGTTCCAGCGCGAGCAGCGGCGGCAGGGTGCGGCCGGCCGCGCCGGTGATGTGGCGCGCGAGTTCGGCCACGGTCGGGGCTTCGAAGACCGCGCGCACGCCGATGTCGCGGCCGAAGGCGGCGTTGATCCGGGCCACCAGCCGCATGGCCAGCAGCGAGTTGCCGCCGCGCTCGAAGAAGTCGTCGTCCGCTCCGATCGGAGCGCCGCCGAGCAGCTCGCCGACCAACCCGGCCAGCACGGACTCCGCGCCGTCGCGGGGCGCGCGGTAAGCGGTTGCCGCAGCGGTGAACTCGACCTTCGGCAGCGCCTTGCGATCGAGCTTGCCGACGCTGGTGCGCGGCATGTCCGCCAGCACCACCAGGTGCGCGGGCACCATGTACGCCGGCAGCGCGGAGCGCGCGTGCGCCAGCAGCGCCTCGGCGGAGATCTCGGTGCCCGAGACGTAGCCGATCAGGCATTCGGTTCCGGCGCTGTCGCGATCGAGCAGGACCGCGGCGTTGGCGACCCCGCCGCCGGCCAGCAGCGCCGCCTCGATCTCGCCGAGCTCGATGCGCTGACCGCGCAACTTCACCTGGAAGTCGTTGCGGCCCAAGTAGACCAGATCACCGGCCCGGTTCCAGCGCACCAGGTCGCCGGTGCGGTACATCCGGGCGCCGGGCACCCCGAACGGATCGGCGATGAAGCGCTCGGAGGTGAGCCCGCCCCGATCCTGGTAGCCGCGGGCCAGCTGTTCACCGGCCAGGTAGAGCTCGCCGACCACGCCGGTGGGCACCGGCTGCAGTCGCGCGTCCAGCACGTAGGCCCGGGTGTTCCAGTTGGGCAGGCCGATGGCGACCTCGTACTCCGGGTCGGCGTCGGTGAATTCGTGATAGATCGCCGAGATGGCGGCCTCGGTCGGCCCGTAGGCGTTGTGCACCGCGCCGCTCACCTGCGCGCGCAGCGCGCCGAGCAGCTCGGCGGGCAGCGCCTCGCCGCCGGTGTGCAGATGCCGGAACGAGCGCAGCGCCTCGCCATGGCCCTCGGCCACCAGCGCCGCCAGCACGGACGGCACGTGCTCGGCGATGGTGACGCCGTGCTCGCGCATCCGCGCGGCCAGGTAGTCCAGATCCTGGTGCCCGCCGGGCTTGAGCAGCGCCAGCGGCGCACCGGTCAGTGCGGGCAGGAAGCACTCCCACACCGAGACGTCGAAGGCCAGCGGAGCGCGCTGCATGATCCGGTCGGCGCCGGTCACCTCGTAGCGGTGCTCGAGCCAGCGCAGCTGATTCATGATGGCGCGATGGCTGGTGCCGACGCCCTTGGGCTGACCGGTCGAACCCGAGGTGAACAGGACGTAGGCCAGGTTGTCCGGCCGCAGCCGGGCCACGCGCTCGCTCGGGGCGATGGGCTCGGCCGAGAACTCGGCGGTGTCCAGGCCGGCGATCGCGACGGTGGACACCCCGTACAGCTCGGGCACGGTGGCCCCGCCGACCGCGAGCACCAGCCAGGTGTCCGAGGTGGTCAGCACGTGGGCGATGCGGTCGGCCGGGTGCGCCGGGTCCACCGGCACGTAGGCCGCGCCCGCGTGCACGACGGCGTAGAGCGCGACCATCATGTCCAGGCTGCGCTCGGCGGTGATGCCGACGATGTCGTCCGGGCCGATGCCCTCGCGAATGAGCCAGCGCGCCAGGCGATTCGACTTGGCGGCCAGTTCGGACCAGGTCATGGACTCGCCGTCGAGCGAGACCGCGATCGCGTCGCCGTCGGCCCGCGCGCGCAGGTCCAGCAGATCGGCCAGGGTCTCCTCGGGCAGGTCCCGCGCGGTGGCGTTGCGGTCGGACAGCAGCCCGCCGCGCTCGGCCACCGACAGCAGCGGCACCTCCCCCACGACGAGGCGCGGGTCGGCGACGAGCGCGCGCAGCACGCGTTCGTACCAGGCCAGGAAGTCGGCGATGGTCTCCGGATCGAACAGGTCGGTGGCGTAGTGCAGGTGCACGTCGATGCCGGCGGGCGCGCCGTCCGCGTGGCGATCGCTGAGCGTCCAGTCCTGATCGAACTGGATGGGCAGCACGCCCGCGTCCAGGCTCTTGATGCCGAGCCCGCGCAGCTGGAACTCCGGCTGCGCCATGTTCTGCATGGTGAAGCCGACCTGGTAGATCGGCGAATGCGCCTGCGAGCGCACCGGATTGAGCGCGTCCACCAGGGTCTCGAACGGCACCGCGGAGTGATCGAACGCCGCCAGGTCGGCGTCGCGGACCCCCGCGAGCACCTCCGAGAGGCGGGCGCTCGCGGGCACCGCGGTGCGCAGCGCCAGCGTGTTGACGAACATGCCGACCAGCTCGTCCAGCGCCTGATCGCCGCGACCGGCCACGGGGGTGCCGACCACGATGTCCTCGGTCCCCGACACCCGCGCCAGCAGCACCGCCAGCGCGGTGTGCAGCACCATGAACGGGGTCACGCGGTGCGCGGCCGCGAATTCCACGACGGCGGTGTGCAATTCGGCGTCCAGGACGGCGGTGCGCACGTCCGCGCGGTTGGAGTGCACCGCCGGGCGCGGGCGATCGGTGGGCAGGGCCAGCAGATCCGGGGCGCCGGCCAGCTGCCGGGTCCAGAACCGCACCTGGCGCGCGAGCACCGAGTTCAGTTCCTCCGGCGAGCCGAGGGCCTCGCGCTGCCAGATGGCGTAGTCGGCGTACTGCACCGGCAGCGGCTGCCAGGTGGGGGTGCTGCCCGCGCAGCGGGCCACGTAGGCGTGCGCCAGATCCCGGGTCAGCGGGGCCAGCGACCAGCCGTCGGCGGCGATGTGGTGCACCACGATCAGCAGCACGTAGGCGTTGGGCTCGTCGGCCACCTGGAGCAGCCGCACGCGCAGCGGCACCTCGGCGGTGACGTCGAAGACGGTGCGCGCCAAGCCTTCCGCGAGCGCGGGCAGTTCGGCGGCGGTGACCTCGCGGGGTTCGAGGTCGACCAGGCGGGTGCCCGCGGGCAGCACCACCTGACGCGCCACCCCGTCCTGTTCCGGGTACAGGGTGCGCAGGGTTTCGTGCCGGTCGATCAGATCGCCGACCGCGGCCCGCAGCGCCTCGATGTTGAGCGAGCCGGTCAGGCGCAGCGCGAACGGCAGGTTGTACCCGCCGCCCGCGGTGTCGAAGCGGTTCAGGAACCACATGCGCTGCTGGGAGATCGACAGCGGCACGGTGTCCCCGCGCTGCTGCGGAACCACCGGCGGCAGTGCGGCGTTCACCTCGCCGGCGTCGGCCAGCGCGATGAGCCGCGCGGCCAGCTCGCGCACGGTGGAGGCGTCGAAGACGGTGCTCAGCGGCACCGCGAGGCCGGTCGCCTGCGACAGCCGGGACACCAGCTGGGTGGCGATGAGCGAGTTGCCGCCGCGGGCGAAGAAGTCGTCCCCGGCCCCGACCCGCTCCAGGCCGAGCAGCTCGCCCATGACCGAGGCCACGAGCAGTTCGGAATCCCCGGCGGGATCGACGAATTCGGCGGCGGCGAAGCTCGGGGCGGGCAGCGCCCGGCGATCCAGCTTGCCGTTCGCGGACAGCGGCAGGGCCGCCAGCTCCACGAACACCGCGGGCACCATGTAGGCCGGTAGTCGTTCGGCCAGTTCCCCGCGTAGCGCGCCGGTGTCGATACTCGCGCCGGGCACGGCGGGCACGAGGTAGCCGACCAGCAGCTCACCGGTGTGCTCGGCGGCGTGGACCAGCACCGCGGCCTGGGCGACGGACTCGTGCGCGGCCAGGGCGGCCTCGATCTCGCCGAGCTCGATGCGCAGACCGCGCAGCTTGACCTGGAAGTCGGTGCGGCCCAAGTATTCCAGCTCACCGTCGGCGGTCCACTTGACCAGGTCGCCGGTGCGGTACATGCGCTCGCCGGCGCCGAAGGGGTTGGCCACGAAGCGATCCGCGGACAGATCGGGTCGCGCGACGTAGCCCACGGCCAGCTGGGCGCCGGCCAGGTAGAGCTCGCCGGGCACACCGGCGGGCACCGGCGCGAGATGCGAATCCAGCACGTAGACGCGGGTATTGAAGACCGGGCGGCCGATCGGCACGGTACGGGTGTCGGCGTCGGTCACCCGGTGGTAGGTGACGTCGACCGCGGCTTCGGTGGGGCCGTAGAGGTTGTGCACGTCCGCACCGGTGAGGGCGCGCAGGCGCTGCGCGGGCGGCGCGGGCAGCGCCTCCCCGGAAGCGAACACCATGGCGAGTCCCCGGTCTTCGCTCCGCTCCGGCGCGTTCGCGGATCGGGTTTCCAGTTCCGTCACGTAGAGCTCGAGCATCGACGGGACGAAGTGCGCGACCGTGATCCGCTCGTCGGCGATGGTCGTCGCCAGGTAGGCGGGATCGCGGTGGCCCTCGGGCCGGGCCAGGACCAGCCGGGCGCCGATCTGCAAGGGCCAGAAGAACTCCCACACCGAGACGTCGAAGGTGGCGGGGGTCTTCTGCAGGACGGCGTCGGCGGGGGTCAGCGCGTACTCGGCCTGCATCCAGGCCAGGCGGTTCACGATGGCCGCGTGCGAGAC
Source organism: Nocardia sp. NPDC003693 (assembly GCF_053981095.1). NCBI lineage: Bacteria > Bacillati > Actinomycetota > Actinomycetes > Mycobacteriales > Nocardiaceae > Nocardia > Nocardia sp. NPDC003693. Next base: position 36,304 of record NZ_JBSFNO010000056.1, on the reverse strand, counting down.
GGCCACGCCCTTCGGGCGGCCGGTCGAGCCGGAGGTGAAGATGATGTACGCGGTGTGCGACGGGCGCAGCGCGGCACGGCGATCGGCGTCGGTCAGCGGCGCGGTCGCGTACCCGGCGAGCGTCGCCGCGTCGGCGGTCAGCTCGTCCAGGCGGATCTGGCGCACGCCGAGCGGTTCCAGATCCGCGCCGGAGGTGAGCACGCAGACCGGGGCGGCGGTGTCGACGACGTAGCGGGTGCGCTCGATCGGGTGATCCAGATCCAGCGGCACGTACGCGCCGCCCGCGGCGATGACCGCGTACATGCCGATCACCAGGTCCAGCGAGCGGCGCATGCCCAGCGCCACCGGGACGTCGGGGCCGACGCCCTGCTCGACGAGGTAGCGCGCCAGGCGGTGCACGCGGGCGGCGAGTTCGCCGTAGGTCAGGCTCTCGCCCTCGAAGGCGAGGGCGATCGCGTCGGGCGCGGTGCGCGCGCGGTCCTCGAACAGCGCGAGCAGGGTCTGCTCCGTGTCCACCGCGGCGGTGGTGTCGTTCCAGACACGCAGCACGCGTTCGCGTTCGGCGTCGTCGAACAGATCGATGTCGCCGAGCCGGATCGAGGAGTCGGCCGCGACGGCCGCCAGCACGCGCTGCCAGCGGGCCAGCAGCGTCTCGATCGACGCTCGATCGAAGAGCTCGGCGGCGAAGCGCAGAGCTCCGCCCAGGGCGCCGTCGGTGCCGTCCTCGATCACCAGCTGCAGATCGAATTTGGCGGTCGGGTCGGCCAGCGGCACCGGGCGCACGGTCAGGCCGGGCAGCTCCAGTTCCACGGCGGTGTTGCCGTTGTCACCGAAGCTGATCATGACCTGGAACAGCGGGTGGGCGCCGGTGGTGCGATCGGTGACGATGTCGTCGACGATCTGCTCGAACGGCAGGTCCGCGTTGGCGAAGGCCGCCAGGTCGGTGTCGCGCACCGAGTTCACGAACTCGGCGAAGCCGGCGGCGCCGTCCACCGCGGTGCGCAGCACCGCGGTGTTGACGAACATGCCGATGAGACCGTCCAATTCGCGTTCGCCGCGACCGCCGACCGGCGTGCCGATGACGATGTCGCCGGTGCCGCTGACGCGGGCCAGGGCGGCGGCGAAGGCCGCGTGCACGACCATGAACAGGGTCGCGCCCTGTTCCCGGGCGAGGGCGCGCAGTCCGGCGGCGACCTCGGCGGGCACCGCGAAGTCGACGGCGTCGCCGATGTTGCGGGGCTGCGCCGGGCGCGGGCGGTCGGTCGGCAGCGCGAGCCGCGCCGGGGCGCCGGCCAGGGTGTCACGCCAGAACTCCAGCTGCTGGTGCGCGAGATCGCCCGGGGTGCCGGCGGATCCGAGCACCTCGCGCTGCCACAGCGCGTAGTCCGCGTACTGCACCGGCAGCGGCTCCCAGCCGGGGGCCGCGCCGGAGTGCCGCGCGTGATAGGCGGTCATGAGGTCGGTGATCAGCGGGCGCAGCGACAGCGCGTCGGCGGTGATGTGGTGCACGACCACGACCAGCACGTACTCGTCGGCGGCCGGCGCCTCCTCGGCGCCGTGATCGAGCACCAGCAGCGCTATGCGCGAGGGCAATTCGGCGCTGACGTCGAACGGGGCCTGGGCCAGCGCGGTAACCGTGCCGGTCACGTCCTGCGGGCGCACCGGCACCGGGGTCAGGCTCAGCCCGACGTCGGTCGCCGCGAGCAACTGCTGGAAGGGACCCTCGGCGTCGGACGGGAAACTGGTGCGCAGCGACTCGTGCCGGGCGAGCACGTCCAGCACCGCCTGCTCCAGCGCGGTCACGTCGAGCTCGCCGGTCAGGCGCAGCACCACGGGCAGGTTGTAGAGGCTGGGCCCGTCCTGCTCGTTCTCCAGGCGGTTCAGGAACCACAGCCGCTGCTGGGCCGGGGACAGCGGTACCCGGTCCGGGCGCGGGCGCGCGGTCAGCGCCGGGCGCGGTGCGGCATCGGACAGCAGGCCGACGGCCGCGGCGAAGCCGGCCACCGTGCCCGCCTCGAACAGCACGCGGACCGGAATCCGCACGCCCAGTTCGGCGCCCGCGCGCGCGGTCACCTGGGTGGCGAGCAGCGAGCTGCCGCCGAGGGCGAAGAAGTCGTCGTCGAGCCCGACCCGGGGCAGGCCGAGGACCTCGCCGAAGACGCGCGCGACGACGCGCTGGGCGGCGTCGACCGGCGCGCGGAAACGCTTGGCGGCCAGCACCGGAACCGGCAGGGCACCGCGATCGAGCTTGCCGCTGGTGCCCATGGGGAACTCGGCGAGCTCGAGCACGACGGTCGGCACCATGTAGGACGGCAGCAACCGGGTGAGCCGCTCGCGCAGATCCGCGGTGTCGATGCCCGTGTCCTCCGCGCGAATCACGTAGCCCGCCAGGTAATCCCCGGTGTCGGCGGTGACGAGCCGGACGGCCGCCTGACCGACCTCGGGCTGGGCGAGCAGCGCGCTCTCGATCTCGGCGAGTTCGATGCGCTGGCCCCGGAACTTGATCTGGAAGTCGATGCGGCCCAGGTAGGCCAGCTCGCCGTCCGCCGTCCACTTCACCAGGTCGCCGGTGCGGTACATGCGCCCGCCCGCGGCGCCGAAGGGGTTGGCCACGAAGCGATCCGAGGTGAGGTCGGCGCGCCGGTAGTAGCCGCGCGCGAGCTGCACACCGGCCAGGTAGAGCTCGCCCGGAACGCCGATCGGCGCGGGGCGCAGGCGCGAATCCAGTACGTACACCTGGGTGTTCCACTCGGGCTCGCCCATGGGCACCGCGGGGGTGCGCTCGTCGGCCTCGCGGTAGGTGACGGTGACCGCGGCCTCGGTCGGGCCGTACAGGTTGTGCAGGGTGGCGTCCGAGAGCGCGCGCCAGGCGGTGACCGTCTCCACCGGGAAGGCCTCGCCGGCGACGAAAACGTCACGCAGCGACGCGAGTTCGCTCGCTGCGGCGTGCGCGGTGAACACCGCGAGCATGGAGGGCACGAAGTCGGTGAGGGTGACCCCGCGCTCGGCGATGGTCTCGGCGAGGTAGCGGGCGTCGCGATGACCGTCCGGGGTCGCGAGCACCAGGACCGCGCCGACCCGCAGCGGCAGGAAGTAGCCCCACAGCGAGACGTCGAAGGTGCTCGGCGTCTTCTGCAGGTAGACATCGGAGCGCGAGATGCCGTACTCGGCCTGCATCCACGCCATCTGATTGGCGATGGACCGGTGGCTCACCGCGACGCCCTTGGGCGTACCGGTCGAGCCGGAGGTGAACAGCACGTACGCCGGGTGCTCCGGGTGCAGCGCGGCGCGGCGGTCCCGGTCGGTCAGCTTGGCGGCCGAGAACCCGGACAGGTCGAGCTCGTCGACCCGCAGCAGCGGGGCCGCGGTGGTCTCGAACGCGTCGGCGGCGGTGGTGAGCACCAGGGCCGGTGCGGCCGTGGTCAATACGGTGGCGATGCGCTCGGCCGGATGGCTCGGGTCGACCGGCACGTAGGCGGCGCCGGCGCGCAGCACGGCGTACATGCCCGCGACCAGATCCACCGACCGCGCCATGGCCAGCACGACCAGGGACTCCGGGCCCACGCCCTCGGCCACGAGCAGCCGGGCCAGGCGGTTGGCGCGCTCGGACAGCTCCCGGTAGGTGAGCGACTCCGATCCCGAGATCAGCGCGACCGCGTCCGGGGTGCGCTGGGCCTGGGCGTCGAATCCGGCGTGCAGCAGCGTGTCCTGGACCTTCGCGCCGGTGGCGTTCCAGCTCTCGAGCACGTAGTCCAGCTCGCTGCCGTCCAGCAGCGCGATGTCACCGACGGCGCGGTCGGCGTCGGCGGTCGCCGCGGTCAGCAGGCGCACGAACTTGGCCGCGAACTCGCGAACGGTGGCTTCGTCGAACAGATCGGTGGCGTAGGTGAATTCGACGTTGTAGCCCGAATCACGCTCCACCACATTGAGATTCAGGTCGAACTTGGCGAAGGCGAGTTCGAAGTCGATCAGCTCGGCACGCATGCCGGGCAGTTCGGGCGTCGTGACGCCCTGGTTCTGCATGAACAGCGCCACCTGGAACAGCGGGTGCCGGTTGCGGGCGCGCACCGGGTTGAGCACCTCGACCAGGCGCTCGAACGGGACGTCGCGATGGGAGAAGGCGCGCAGATCCCGTTCGCGGGCATGCGATACCAGCTCGGCGAAGGAGCGGTCCCCGCGCACCTCGGTGCGCAGCACCAGGGTATTGACGAACATGCCGATCAGATCGTCCAGCGCGGCCTCGCCGCGACCGGCGACCGGGGTGCCGATGGCGATGTCGGTGGTGCCGGACAGCCGGGCCAGCAGGGCCGCCAGCGCCGCGTGCAGCACCATGAACGGGGTCGCCTGGCCGCGGGCGGCGATCGCGTCGACGGCGGCGCGGAGTTCGGCGGAGAGCTCGACGTCGAACGTCGCGCCCCGGTAGCTCGAATCGGCCGGGCGGGGCCGGTCGGCGGGCAGGTCGAGCTGCGCGGGCAGCTCCGCGAGTTCGTTCGTCCAGAAGGCGAGCTGACGGGCGGCGAGCGATTCCGGGTCGGACTCGTCGCCGAGCACCTCGCGCTGCCACAGCGCGTAGTCGGCGTACTGCACGGCCAGCGGCTCCCAGACCGGCACGAAGCCCGCCTGGCGGGTGGCGTAGGCCAGCACCAGGTCGCGCACCAGCGGGCCGAGCGAGAAGCCGTCGGCGGCGATGTGGTGCACGACGAGCACCAGCGCGTGATCGTCCGCGCCCAGGCGCAGCAGCCGCAGCCGCAGCGGAACACCCTCGGCCACATCGAAACCGCGCCCCGCGGCCGCGTAGACCGCCTGCGGCAGTTCCTGTTCGGTGACCTCGGCGGGCGTCAGGTCGAGTGCGGCGGCCGCGTCGAAATCGGCGGCCGGGAGAACCACCTGGACCGGTCCGGCGGGCGTCTGCGGGTAGTAGGTGCGCAGGATCTCGTGCCGGGTGACCAGGTCGGTCACGGCCGCGGTCAGCGCCGCGAGGTCCAGCTCACCGCGCAGCCGCAGCGCGGCCACCACGTTGTCGACCGCGGCGGCGTCGAAACCGGCGGTCGCGCCGTCGGATTCGGTGTGGGCGAGCCGATTGAGGAACCACATGCGCTGCTGCGCGGGCGAGAGCGGAATCGCCTCCGGCCGCGGACCGGCCACCAGCGGCACCGCCGGCGCACCGGCGGCCGCGCTCTGCCCGGCGGCCGCCGCCAGCGCGGCCACGGTCGGGTTGTCGAAGAAGTCGCGCACGTCCACCGCCGCGCCCAGGGTGTCCCGGATCCTGGCGATGGCGCGGGTGGCGACGAGCGAATTGCCGCCGAGGGCGAAGAAGTCGTCGTCCGCCCCGACCCGCTCGCGCTCGAGCAGCTCGGCGAAGATCGCGGCGACCGCGGCCTCGGCCTCGGTCGAGGGCGCGCGGTAGGCGGCGCTCGCGTCGGCGAAGACCGGTTCGGGCAGCGCGCGCCGATCCAGCTTGCCGTGCACGGTGATTGGGAACTCGGCCAGGACGACGAGCGCGGACGGCACCATGTAGGCCGGCACGTGCGCGCGGGCGCCGGACAGTACGGCGGCGGTGTCGATCACGGCGCCACGCGCCGGGACCACGTAGCCGACCAGGGACTGCTCGCCGTTGGCGCCGGTGTGCAGCAGCACCGCGGCCTGGGCCACCGTGTCGTCGCGCAGCAGCGCCGACTCCACCTCGCCCAGCTCGATGCGCTGGCCGCGCAGCTTGACCTGGAAGTCGGTGCGGCCCAGGTATTGCAGCTCGTCCGGACCACCGTCGACGCCGCTCGCCCAGCGCACCAGGTCACCGGTGCGGTACATGCGGTCGCCGGCCGGGCCCTCGGGATTGGCGACGAAACGGTCCGCGGTCAGCGCCGGGCGGCCGAAATAGCCGCGCGCCAACTGCATTCCGACCAGGTAGAGCTCACCGACCACACCGTGCGGCACCGGGCGCAAGTCCTCGTCGAGCACCAGCAGCTCGACCTCGTCGCAGGGCTCGCCCAGCGGCACCGAGTCGATGTCCAGGGCCGTGACCTCGTGCGAGGTCACCATGACGATGGCCTCGGTGGGCCCGTAGATGTTGTACAGGGTCGCGCCGCTGACGCCGCGGAAGCCGGCGGCGGTGGCGGGCGGCAGCGCCTCACCGCCGACGTGCACGAAGCGCAGGGAGTCGGTCAGGCCCTCGGGGTCCTGCTCCGCCTCGGCGATCAGCACCGAGAGCATGGACGGCACGAAGAACGCGGCGGTGACCTGGGTTTCGCGCATGAACCGGATCAGGTACGCGGTGTCGCGATGTCCCTCGGGCGCGGCGATGACCAGCCGGGCGCCGGTCTGCAGGGTCCAGAAGATCTCCCACACCGAGGCGTCGAAGGTGATCGGGGTCTTGAACAGCATCGCGTCCGAACCCGAGAGCTGGAGCTGACGCTGCTGCGAACGGAACAGGGCCAGCACCGCGCGATGCGAGATCGCGACGCCCTTGGGCCGGCCGGTGGAGCCGGAGGTGAACAGCACGAAGGCGAGGTTGTCCGCGCCGGCCTGCACCAGCTCCGGATCCTCGACGGGCGAGAGCGGCGCGGGCGTGCCCGATTCCGCTGCCGCGCGCTCGAATTCGTCGATGCGCAGCACCGGGACGCCGGTCTCCAGCGCCGCCGCATCGGCCGTGGTGGTCAGCACCAGCGCCGGTGCGGACACCTCGAGCACGTAGGCGATGCGCTCGGCCGGGTGGTCGGGGTCCAGCGGCAGGTACGCCCCGCCCGCCTCGAGGATCGCGTACATGCCGACGAGCAGTTCGAAGGAACGGCGGGCGGCGATGCCCACCAGCACGTCCGGGCCGACGCCCAGCTCACGCAGGTGCCGGGCCAATACCGTGACCCGGTCGGCGAATTCGGCGTAGGTGAGCTCGGCGCCCTCGAACTCCATGGCCACCGCGTCCGGGGTGCGGCGCACCTGGGCTCGGAACTTCGAGGTCAGCGTCTCGATCGGGGCCAGCTTGGGCTCGAGCAGACCGGAGGCCGCCAGCACGGCGTCGTCGACCAGCGCCTCGAGCACCGCGGTCAGCTCGCCCTCGGGGCCGTCCATGAGCGCGGGCAGCTGCCCGGACACCACGACCTGCACCAGCGCCTCGGGCTCGAGCGCACCGCCCATGGCCTCGCTCAGCATCGCGACCTCGGCGGCGAGCGCGCCGTAGGCGATGGTCTGCTCGGCGTAGCGCAGCGCGATCCGATCGGCGTCCAGCTCGGCCACCAGGGGAATCAAGGTGGGCAGATCACCGACACCGTAGGCCCTTCGCAGGGCCGAGCGGCCGGTTCGGCTGGTAGCGATCGACTCTGCGTAGTGCATCAGAGGTTTCCTTCCGACGAGCTTTCCGAGCGAAGAACCACTGCCTGGGCCTGTGTTGCGAGGTCGCCCAGGACTTGACCGAGACCCGCACCGCCGAGCGCGGTGAGGATGCCGGGCACCAGCCCGGCGAGTGCGACGTTGACCAGGGCTTCCGGTTTCGCCGCGGCACCCATGGCCCGGGCGGTGAGGCCGATCTTGTCGGCCAGCGCCCGGTAGGTGACGGTGTGATCGCCGTGGGTGAGCGCGATCGAATCGGGGTCGATCGCGGCGGCCGCCGCGATCAGGGTCGGCAGATCGGCGGTCGGCCGGTCGTCCGAAACACGCTGCGGCCGAGCCGCTTCGGTGGCCGCGGCCGGCGCGCCGGGGCGGCGGTTACGCTCGGCCGCGGTCCGGATGTCGATGGCGCGCACCGGCGCCGCCGGATCGGCCACGATCGCGCGCAGCACCAGCAGCAGGCGCTGGGCCAGCAGGCGCACGGTGTCCGCCTCGAAAATGTCCGTGGCGTAACCGAATCGCATGTCGAGCCCGACCACGCGGCCCAGCTCGTCCCGGCGCTCCATGCCGGTGAGCTGCAGGTCGAACTTGGCCTCGGTGAGCTCGGGCTCGATCGCCTCGAGCGCGAGACCGGGCAGCGAGACCGGCCCGGCCGCGATGTTCTGGAACGACAGCGCGACCTGGAACAGCGGATTCACCGCGCTGGAACGCGGACGGCCGGTGGCCGCGAGCACCGCCTCCACCACGCGCTCGAAGGGCGCGTCGGCCTGCGCGAACGCCGCCAGATCCCGATCGCGCACCTGGCGCAGCAGCTCGGTGAACGAGAGCTTGGCGTCCACCTCGGTGCGCAGCACCACGGTGTTGACGAACATGCCGATCAGGTCGTCGAGCGCGCGCTCACCGCGGCCCGCGACCGGCACGCCGATCGAGATGTCGCGCTGGCCCGAGATCTTGGCCAGCAGCACCGCGAACGCGGCGTGCACGACCCCGAACAGGGTGGCGCCCTGGGCGCTCGCCAGCTCGCCGAGGCGGCCGGTGATCTCGTCGGAGATCTGGAAATCGAACTCGGCGCCCAGCATGTCGCGGCGCGTGGGACGCGGGCGATCGGTGGGCAGTTCCAGCTGGGCGGGCGCGGTGGACAGCTCGTCCACCCAGAAGGCCAGCTGCCGCGACAGCAGGCTCTCGGGATCGGTGTCCGCGCCGAGCACCGCGCGCTGCCAGGCGGCGAAATCGCCGTACTGGATCTCCAGCGGCGACCACCCGGGCTCGCGCTGCTCGGAGCGGGCCAGGTACGCCTGCACCAGATCCCGGGTCATCGGCAGCACCGAGTACCCGTCCGCGCTGATGTGGTGCAGCACCACGATCAGCACGTGTTCGGCCGGCGACAACTCGAACAGCCGGATGCGCAGCGGCGGGGCCGCGGTGACATCGAAACCGGCGGTGGCGATCTCGATCAGGCGCAGCTGGATCTCGGTCTCGGACACCCGGATCGGGTCGAGGTCGGCGTTCAGCTCGTCGATGCCCAGGACCAGCTGCACCGGCTCGCCGTCCTTCTCGGGATAGCGGGTGCGCAGAATCTCGTGCCGGGACAGCACATCCCGCAGCGCCGCGGCCAGCGCGGGCACGTCGAGCGCACCGGTCAGCCGGATCGCGGCCGGGATGTTGTAGGCGCCGGACTCGGGATGCAGGCGGTTGAGCACCCACATGCGCTGCTGGGCCAGCGACAGCGGCGCGTGCCCGGAGTCCGCGCGCCGGGTCAGTGCCGGACGCAGTTCGGCGCGGTCCGCGGTGGCCAGCCAGGCGGCCAGCTCACCCACGGTCGGAGCCTCGAAGAGCGCCGAAACCGGAACCCGCACACCCAGATCCGAGCCCAGACGGGCCGCCAGCCGGGTCGCCATCAGCGAGTTGCCGCCGAGAGCGAAGAAATCGGTGTCCAGGCCGACCAGGTCGGCCCGCTCCGCGGCGACGCCGCCGACGACCTCGGCGAAGCCCGCCGCGACCAGTCGCTCGAGTTCGGTGACGGGCTCGCGGTACACCGCGGTGGCGAACACCGGTTCGGGCAGGCGGGCCCGGTCGACCTTGCCGTTGGCGTTGAGCGGCAACGCGTCCAGGACGGTGACCACGGCCGGGACCATGTACTTCGGGAGCGCCGCGGCCAGCGCGGACCGCAGGGTGGCCGACAGCGCGTCGCGCCCCGGCTCGTCCGCGCCGGGGACCGCCGCGTAGGCGACCAGGCGCGCACCCGCGGCGCCCTGATGCGCCACGGCGACCGCCGCGGCGACGCCGGGCTGCCTGCGCAGCGCGGTCTCGACCTCGCCGAGTTCGATGCGGAAGCCGCCGATCTTGACCTGGAAGTCGGCGCGCTCGACGTACTCGAGGGTGCCGTCGGCCCGCCAGCGCACGATGTCGCCGGTGCGGTACATGCGGCCCGGACCGAACGGATCGGCCACGAAGCTGCCCGCGGTCAGGGCCGGGCGGCCGTGGTAGCCGCGCGCCAGCTGCGCGCCGGACAGGTACAGCTCACCGGGAACGCCGATCGGGACCGGCGAGAGCCGGGCGTCCAGCACGTAGACCCGGCTGTTCCAGGCGGGGGCGCCGATCGGAACGGCCTGCTGATGCCGGGCGCGGACCGGGAACGAGGTGATCGACACCGCGGCCTCGGTGGGGCCGTACAGGTTGTACAGCGATCCCACGCCGCCGTCCAGGAAGTCCGCGGCGGTCGCGGCGGGCAGGGCCTCGCCGATGGCGAGCACCGCGCGCACCGAGGACGGCAGCGGGCCGCCGGCGAGCAGCATCCCGAGCAGCGACGGGACCGGATGCAGCACGGTGACCCCGTGCGCGTCGATGACCGCGCGCAGGCGATCGGGATCGCGCTCGTCACCGGCCGCGGTCACCACCAGGCTGCCGCCGCTGGTCGGCTGCGACCAGAACTCCCAGACCGAAAGGTCGAAGGTCGCGGGCGTCTTCAGCAGCGCGCGATCGGCGGCGCTCAACTCGAAAGTCTCGCGCAGCCAGTGCAACTGGTTGACGATGGCGGCGTGCGGGATGGTCACGCCCTTGGGGCGGCCGGTCGAGCCCGAGGTGAAGATGACGTAGGCCGGATGCTGCTCGCGCAGCGGGCGCACGCGCTCGGCGTCGGTCACCGGCGCGGCGGACACCCCGGCGAGGTCGAGGGCGTCGACCTCGAACACCGGAACCCGGGCGGTGAACGGCAGGCCGTCCGCGACGGTGGTGAGCACGACCGCCGCGGCGGCGGTGTCGACGATGTAGGCGATGCGGTCGGCCGGGTGATCGGGGTCGATCGGCACGTACGCGCCTCCCGCCTTGACCACCGCGTACATGGCGATCACCAGCTCGACGCCGCGGCGCATGGCCAGCACCACGCCGGTCTCCGGGCCGACGCCCGCGGCGATCAGATGCCGGGCCAGGCGGTTCACCCGTGCGTCGAATTCCGCGTAGGAGAGCGTGATCTCGCCGTCCGCGGACAGCAGCGCCACCGCGTCCGGGGTGCGCGCCGCCTGCGCGTCGACCAGATCGGCCAGGGTGGCCGGGGCCAGCGGGCGCGCGGTGTCGTTCCACTCCCCCAGCACCCGGGCACGCAGGTCCGCGCCCAGCAGATCGATGTCGCCGACCACGGTTTCCGGTGCGGCCGAGACGGTTTCGAGCACGCGGGCCAGCGCGGCGAGGATGTGCCGCGCCGTGCCCTCGGTGAACAGATCGGTGGCGTAGCCCAGGGTCAGGGCCACGCCGTCGGGCGCGCCGGCCGCCGCGTAGCGATCGGTGGCGAACAGGTGCAGGTCGAACTGCGCGATGTGGTTCTCGAATTCGAGCTCGGTCACGGTCAGATCGGGCAGGCGCAGTTCGGCGTGCTCGTAGTTCTGGAAGGACAGGCCCACCTGGAACAGCGGGTGCCGGGCCTGCGAGCGGACCGGGTTCAGGACCTCGACCAGGCGCTCGAACGGCACGTCGGCGTGGGCGAAGGCGGCGATGTCACCGGTCCGGACCCGAGCCAGCAGCTCGGTGAACGGCTCGGCCGGCGCCACCCGGGTGCGCAGCGCGAGGGTGTTGACGAACATGCCGATCACGTCGTCCAGCGCGCTGTCGCCGCGACCCGCGATCGGGGTCCCGACCGCGATGTCCTCGGTCCCGGACAGGCGGGCCAGCAGGGCGCTGAACGCGGCGTGCACCACCATGAACAGGGTCGCGCCCTGCGCGCGGCCGACCTCGGTGAGGCGGGCGTGCAGCGCGGCGTCGAGTTCGAGATGAATCTGCTTGCCGCGCAACGTCTGCCGCGCGGGGCGCGGGTGATCGGCGGGCAGATCCAGCTGATCGGGCAGCCCGGCCAGGGCCTGCTTCCAGTAGGCGAGCTGCTGGGCGGCCACCGAGTCGGCGTCGTCCTCGGCGCCGAGCAGCGCGTGCTGCCACAGCGCGTAATCGGCGTACTGGACCGCGAGCGGGGCCCACGCGGGCTCGGTCCCGCTCAGGCGCGCGCCGTAGGCCACCATGAGATCGCGCACGAACGGCACGACCGAGGAGCCGTCGGCCGAAATATGGTGCAGCACACCGGCGAGCACGTGCTCACCGGTGAACTCGCCGGCCTCGTCCAGCACCCGCAGCAGCTCGACGCGGATCGGGACCTCGGCGGTGACGTCGAATGTGGTGGTCAGGATCTCCGGAACCCGCACCGCCAGTTCGGCTTCGGTGAGCGAGGTGGTGCTCAGGCCCGAGAAGGTCTGCGCCACCGGCGCGATCACCTGCACCGCGCCGGCCTCGGTCTCGGGGTAGTAGGTGCGCAGCGTCTCGTGCCGGGCCAGCACGTCGCCGAAGGCACTCGACAGCGCGGCCGCGTCCAGCGCGCCGGTCAGGCGCAGCGCGATCGGCAGGTTGTAGGCGATGGACTCGCGATCGAAGCGGTTGATGAACCACATGCGCTGCTGCGCGGGCGACAGCGGCAGCTGCTCGGGGCGCTCGCCCGCGACCAGCGCCGGGCGCTGGGCCTCGCCGAGACCGGCGTCCACCCGCGCGGCCAGCCCGGCCACGGTGGAATCCTCGAAGAGCACGCGCACGCCGACGGTGGTGTTCAGCACCGTGCCCAGGCGCGCGGCGGCCTTGGCCGCCAGCAGCGAGCTGCCACCCAGGGTGAAGAAATCGTCGTCGGCGCCGACCTGCTCGACATCGAGCAGCTCCGCGAAAACGCCCGCGACCAGCTCTTCGGTGACGGTGCCCGGGCGGCGGTAGACCGCGCTCTCGAACACCGGCTCGGGCAGCGAGCGGTAGTCCAGTTTGCCGTTGACGGTGAACGGGATCTCGTCGAGCACCACGAACGCGGACGGCACCATGTAGGGCGCGAGCCGTCCGGTCAGCCCGGCCTTGACCGCCGCGACATCCAGCTCGGCCACATCGGAGACCAGGTAGGCGACCAGCTGATCGCCGCGGGTGGCGTGCGCGTGCTTGACCGCCACCGCCCGGCGCACCTGCGGGTGCTCGGCCAGCACCGACTCGATCTCACCCAGTTCGATACGGTAGCCGCGCAGCTTGACCTGGGAATCGTTGCGGCCCAGGCACTGCATGGAACCGGTCGGGGTCCAGCGCATGAGATCGCCGGTGCGGTACATGCGCTCGCCCGGCGCCCAGGGGCACGCCACGAAACGGCCGGCGGTCAGCGCGGCCTGGCCGCGGTAACCGCGGGCCAGCTGCGGTCCGCCCACGTACAGCTCGCCGACCATGCCGATCGGCACCGGCCGCAGGCGCTCGTCGAGCACCCATTCGTACACGCCCGCGAAGGGCGGGCCGATGTGCAGTTCGTCGGTGGCCGCCAGCGGCACCGAACCCTGTGTGACACAGGTGGTTTCGGTCGGACCGTAGCAGTTGACGAACGAGCGCCCGGCCTCGGCCCAGCGGCGCGCAAGCTCCGGCGGGCAGGGCTCGCCACCGACCACCACGACCGCGGTGTCCGGCGCCTCGAGCGGATCCACGGTGCCCAGGGCCGACGGGGTCATGAACGCGTGCGTGACCCGGTGCGCGCGCAGCACCTCGGTGAGTTCGGCGCCCATGACGGCGTCGGGCGGCGCGACCACCAGGGTGGCCGCGGCCTCGATGGCCATGGCGAGTTCGCCGACCGAGATGTCGAAGGCCGGGGAGGCGACGTGCAGCACGCGCGAGGACCGTTGCACCAGGAAACGCTCGACCTCGCCCGCGGCGAAGGACGGCACACCCTCGTGGGTGACCATGACGCCCTTGGGCACACCGCTCGAACCGGAGGTGTAGATGACATAGGCGACATCGGCGGTGCGCAAGGGGCGCAGCCGATCCCGGTCGGTGACCGCGTCGTCGGAGTAGGCCGCCACCGCGGCGCGGAACAGCTCGTCGTCCAGCGCCAGCCAGGACACCGTGTCCGGGAGCCCGGCCCGGGCGCCGGAGAGCGTGAGGCCGAACTCGGCGCCGGCGTCGGCCACCATGCGCGCGATGCGCTCGGCCGGATAGGCCGGGTCGACGGGGGCCCAGCCCGCGCCGGTCTTGCTGATCGCCCAGGTCGCCAGCACAGATTCCAGCGAACGCGGCATACCGAGGGACACCAGGTCACCCGGGCCGACCCCGCGGCCGATCAGCAGGCGCGCCAGCCGATTCGAGGCCGCGTCGAGTTCGCGGTAGGTGAGCTCGCGCGGGCCGTCGACCAGGGCGACGCCGTCCGGATTGGCCGCGACGGCCGCCGCCAGCAGGTCCGGAATAACGCGACCGGTCTGTACGGGACCGCCGGAACGATCGGTGAGATCGGCGTATTCGGCTTCGGACAGCAACGGCAGCGCGGCGACGATCGTGGCCGGATTCGCGGTGATAGCCGTCAACAACTGGACAAAACGGGCAGCGAAGACGTCAATAGTGGTGGCGTCGAACAGATCTGCCGCGAACTCGAACTCCGCGGTGATCCCCGTCGGTGCCGGACCTTCCCCGGGACCGGCACCGACGAAGCTTTCGGTGACCGCGACCGACAGGTCGAATTTGGTCACTCCCGTCTCCAGCGTACCCGCCGTGGCAAGCAATCCGGGCAGTTCGACACTGATATCACCCGAGGCGGTGAAGGACAGCGCCACCTGGAACAGCGGATGGCGCGACTGCGAGCGCGCCGGATTCAGCGCTTCGACGAGTTGCTCGAAGGGCACGTCCGCGTGGGCGAAGGCCGCGAGGTCGGCGTCGCGCACCCGCCGCAGCAGCGCGCGGAATTCCAGGGCGTCGTCGATCTCGGTGCGCAGCGGCAGTGTGTTGACGAACATGCCGATGAGATCGTCGAGTTCGCGCTCACCGCGGCCGCCGACCGGCGTGCCGATCACGATGTCGGACTCACCGGACAAACGGGACAGCAACACCGCCAGTGCGGCGTGCACCAGCATGAAGGTCGAAACGCTCTCGGCCCGCGCAGTTTCCACGATCCGCGCGTGCAGCTCGCCGGGAAGCTCCACCGAACGCTTACCGCCGCGACCGCTCGCCTGCACCGGGCGCGGGCGATCGCCCGGCAGCTCCAGCAGATCGGGAGCTCCCGCGAGGGTCTGCCGCCAGAATGCCAATTGCGTTGCCAGCAGCGAGTTCTCGTCGTCCGCGGCGCCGAGGCGATCCCGCTGCCAGAGGGTGTAGTCCGCGTACTGCACCGGCAGTTCCGCCCAGCCCGGCCGCTGACCGGACGAGCGCGCGGCGTAGGCCAGCATGAGGTCGCGGGCCAGGATCGGCAGCGACAGCCCGTCCGCGGCGACGTGATGCAGCACCATCGCCAGCGCGTAGCGCCCGGACGCGGCGGCGGCCTCGATCTCCGCGACCGGATCGCCGGCCGCGGCGTCCGCCGCGACGGTGTCAAGCACTGTAAAAACGCGGGCACGGAAAGGAATCTCGTGTTCGAGATCGAATCCGCGCGCGGCGATGGCGGACAGCGCGGCCTCGAGTTCGGCGCCGTCGGTCACCACCTCGTGCGCGACGAGTTCGGGCAGCCGATCGACCGGCAGCACCCGCTGGCAGGCCTGACCGTCGGCGACGACCGGGAAGAGCGTGCGCAGCGCCTCGTGCCTGGCCAGCACGTCGGCGACCGCGGCGCGCAGGGCCGCGAGATCCGCGGTGCCCTGCAGCCGCACCACGAACGGCATGTTGTAGTTCGCGGCCGAGGTGTCGAAATGGTTCAGGAACCAGATGCGCTGCTGGGCCGGGGACAGCGGCACGTTCTCCGGCCGCTCGTCGCCGCGCCGCGCCGTGAGCCGCAGGGCCGCACCGTTGTTCGCGTCCTCGTCGAGGAACTGCGCGTCGATGAGCGCGCCCAGCTCGGCCACGTTGGTGGCGGCGAACATCTCGCGCACCGTCAGGCGGCAGCCCAGCTCGGCGTTCAGCCGCGCGGCGACCTGGGTGGCATTGAGGCTGTTGCCGCCCAGGGCGAAGAAGTCGTCGGTGCGCCCGACCCGCTCGGCCGCCAGGGTCTCGGCGAACACGCGGGCCACGGCCTGCTCCACCACCGAGATCGGCGCCTCGTAACTGGCGGCCACGCGCACCGGGGCGGGCAGACCCGCCCGATCCAGCTTCCCGGAAGCGTTGACCGGCAACGCCTTCAGGACCATGTAGGCGGCGGGCACCATGTACGCGGGCAGCGCGCGGGCCACCGCGGCGCGCAGCCGGGTCTCCTCGATCGCGAGCTCGGACACCACGTAGGCGACCAGCTGCTCCTCGCGCACCAGCACCACCGCGCGCTCGACGCCGGGCACGGCCGCGAGCACCGCTTCGATCTCGCCCAGCTCGATACGCAACCCGCGCAGCTTGACCTGGAAGTCGGTGCGGCCCAGGTACTCCAGCTCGCCGTCCTCGGTCCAGCTCACCAGATCGCCGGTGCGGTACATCGATTCGCCGGCGCCGCCGTGCCCCGCGCCGCCCGCGAACGGATCGGCGACGAAACGCTCCGCCGTCAGCGCGGCATTGCCCACGTAGCCCCGGGCGAGCTGAACCCCCGACAGATACAGCTCACCCGGAGTTCCTACGGGAACCGGCCGCAGACGTGCGTCGAGCACGTACAGCCGGGTATTGGACACCGGCGCGCCGATCGGCACGGACTCGGTGTCCGCGGCCGTGACCTCGTGAAAGGTGACATCGACCGCGGCTTCGGTGGGACCGTAGAGATTGTGCAGCGCGGCGCTCGCGCCCGCGCGGCGCAGCACCGCGCGCAGCCGCTGGGCCGTGCGCGCGGGCAGCGCCTCGCCGGAGGCGAACACGTGCCGCAGGCCGGCCAGGCCCGTGACCTGCTCGTCCACGAGCCCGGCCAGGAACGCGTCCAGCATGGACGGGACGAAGTGCGCCACGCTCACGCCGTAGTCGGCGATGACCGCGCGCAGGTAGGCCGGATCGCGGTGGCCGTCGGGCTGCGCGAGCACCAGCGTCGCGCCGGTCTGCAACGGCCAGAAGAACTCCCACACCGAGACGTCGAAGGTGGCGGGGGTCTTCTGCAGCACCACGTCGGCGGCGCCGAGCTCGTACGCGCTCTGCATCCAGACCAGGCGATTCACGATGGCCGCGTGGGTGACCGCGACGCCCTTGGGGCGGCCGGTCGAACCGGAGGTGAAGATGACGTAGGCGGTGTTCGCGGGCCGCAGCGCGGACCGGCGCTCGGCGTCGGCGATCGGCGCGCCGGACACGGCGTCCAGGTCCAGCTCGTCCACGCACACGGCGGCGATCGACTCCGCCGGACGATCCGCGACCTTGGTCAAAACCAGTGCGGGAGCGGCTGTTTCGAGAATGTACGCGATGCGGTCGGCCGGGTTGTCCGGATCCAGCGGCACGTACGCCGCGCCCGCAGCCTGCACCGCGTACATCGCGATGACCAGCTCGGGCGAGCGGCGCATGTGCAGCGCGACCCGGTCCTCGGGACCGACTCCCGCCGCGATCAGGTGCCGGGCGAGCTTGTTGACGCGGTCGGCGAAACCCGCGTAGTCGAGATCGCGCGCGGGCTCGTTCGCGAAACGCAGCGCCGGAGCGGCCGGGGTACGCACGGCCTGCTCGGCGAACATCGACACCAGGGTCGCGCCGGCCTCGACCGGGCGCTCGGTGCTGTTCCACAGCCGCAGCACCACTTCGCGTTCCAGCTCGGTACTCACGTCCAGCGCCGCGATCGGGGTGGCCGGATCGGTGTCGACCAGGCGCTCGAGCAGGCGCAGGAACCGCGAGTGGTGGCGGGCGATCTCGCTGTCGGAGTATAGATTCGGATTCACCTCGAAGTCGAGGTGGACCCGGTCGTTGTCGCCGTAGAAGACATTGAGGCTCATGTCCTCGATGGGGCCGGTCGACATGATGTGCAGCCGCCCGCTCAACTCGCCGAAGTCCAGGCGGTTGTGGAACAGCATGATGTTGACCATCGGGCCGAACAGCGCGCGGGTGGCCGGGCGGTCCTCGTGCTCGGCGTCGCGGCGAATGTCCTCGTGCCGGTAGCGCTGATGCCGCAGCGCGCCCGAGACCTCGACCCGGGTGGCGGTCAGCAGATCACCCCAGGTGGCCTCGTCGCCGAGACCGATGCGCAGCGGCACGATGTTGGACAGCATGCCGACCGAGCGGCGCATGACCGCGGTGGTGCGCGCAGTCACCGGCAGGCTGATCACCACTTCCGGCTTGCCGGTCATCAGGCCCAGGTAGGCCGCGAACGCCGCGAGCACCACGACGGGCAGACCCGAATCACTCTGCGCGCCAACCTCTTCGATGCGCTCCTGCAGCTGCGCGGGCAGGGCCGCGCCGAAGACCCGGTTGCCCGCGTTGCGCGGGGCGGTCCGGCTGTTCAGGGTGGTCGCGCCCTCCAGCCCGCGGGTGCGCTCGGCCCAGTGCGCGCGATCGACCGCGAAGCGGGTGCTCTCGCGGTAGGCGAGCTCGCCGGCCACGATCTCCTGCGGGGTGCCGACCTTGACCACCTCGGGTTCGGTCCCGAGCTGATGCGCGGTGAAACGCTTGGCGGTCCACTGCATGACGCTCATGGCGGCGTAGCCGTCGCCGACGATGTGGTGGGCGCGGACGTACCAGAAATACCGCTGGTCGGCGACGTGGATCAGGGTCGGCGCGAACAGCTGATCGGTCAGCAGATCCAGCGGGCGGACCAGGTCGGCGCGCATCCACGCGTGCGCCGTGGCGATGGGGTCGGCCTCGCCGCGCAGATCCATGTAGACCTGCGGGGAATCCACCGCCGTCAGGTCCAGGTACTGCTGGGGTTCACCGTCGATCTCGGCGAAACGCAGCTGCGAGGTGCGCCAGATCGCGACACCCTCGTCACCGACGCGCAGCAGCAGGTCGACGTCGAGATCGCCCTGGATATCCACGTACTGGGCCATGTTCACCGGCACGTCGGGTTCGAGCAGCTGGGCGTACCAGAGGCCGACCTGGGCGGGACCGAGCGGGAAGGGCTCCGAGGCGCCCGGCGGGAGGTGCGTGGCGTCCGTGTTCGGAACACCGCCGGTGGTCACCGCATCGCCTCGCGACGCGTTGTCTCCACCGATACTCCCCAACTCCGTACCCTGCACCAGAGCCTCCTTCTTCAAACTTGCCCGCCATGCGGCCGAACGGGTTTCCGGGCAGCACGAAATAGGCCTGGGGTACCGGAGGATCCGATGCCCGAAGCCGCGAAATTCGCACTGCTCCTGGGTGATTCGACGAATGCGCGACGTCTTTCCCGACGTGTACGCGCGTGCTTCAACTAGCGCTCGAACCGATCGCGGTCCCCGCGATCCGCGCTCGGGATGTGACGGCGAGACGGCCGTTCACATCGTGGGTGTACTGCTTGCCGATCTCCTCCAACTCACCGCCGAGCGATGCGTACCGCGACCTGTCGCGAACCTCGCGTTGTCGCCTGCATCACACTTGCCGTCCATGCATTGCGAAGACTAGGCGGTACGTGAATAAAACGGAACTTTTTGCCCGAAAAAAGTTGGACGAGCGTCTAGTTGGTTCCGGAGATTACGCGGCGACCGCGATAAATGTGGGTGCAACCACATGACAAGGCCCAGGTGTGACCGAGGGCACTTTCGAATGCGAAGACTATGAGTCGAAACGTTGCATCTGCGTTGCATCCGCACCGAGGCGGCGATCGAGCACGCGAATCTTCGCCTCGATCTGCGCATACAGAGGTGAATCGCGGTCCACGGTGGCCCGATAGGCCGCCCACGCGGCCGCATCGTCGCGTCCCTCGGCACACGCGGTCCATCGGCTCAGCACCGAGGTTTCACCCGAACGCAGCACGGCGGTCCGCAACCGCACGCGCAATTCATCGCGAATGTCTATAACTCCAGGAGCGTTCGACCGCGGCAGCGCCGGGCCCGAATACAGCCGCACCGCCGAGTCCACGTCCCCGGAATCGAGTGCGGCGCGCAGCGCCTCCACGTCCGTGGCGATCGGCACCCGGAGCCGGTAGGGGCGCGAGCCGAAGACATTGGGACCGACCACCGAGCGCAACCGGGACATGGCCGCGCGAATCGTGGCGTTGTCCAGATCCGCGTCGTCGAGCAGCAGCGCCAGATGATCCGCGGACAGGCCCTCGGGATGCTCGCCCAGCAGCAGCAAAATCTCGGCGTGCCGCTGCGACAGCGGAACTCGCTCACCGGCCACGGTCAACTGCGGCTGTCCCAGCCCCAGCACCTCGAGTCCGAGACGCTCGGGCACCGGCGCCTCCCCGGCACGGCGATCCTGGCCCGATCGCACCGCGGCCAGCAGCAGATCCATCTCCATGGCCGTGGCCGCAGCCTTCACCAGCGCCAGAATCTCCGGCCGCGCCACCCGGACGCCGCCCGCGATCATCAGCACGCCGACCAACCGGCCGTCCGGATCATGCACGGGCGCAGCGGCTCCGGTGATCTGATGCATGCGATGCAGGAAATGCTCCGGGCCGTGAATCCAGGCCGCGCGCCCGGTGCGCACCACCAGACCCACCGCGTTGGTGCCGACCCGGCGCTCGCTCAGATCGTTGCCCTCGCGCACACCCGCCTCGGACGCCGCCTGCACCCGGTCGGGATTGCCGTGCACCGACAGCACCCGGCCGAACTGGTCGGCCACCACCACGATCAGGCCCGTGCTGGTGGCATCGCGCAGCAGCAGCTTGTCGACCAGCGGCATGACCGCCGCGATCGGATGCGCGTCGCGATAGCGTTCGAGATCGGCTCCGCGCAGTCCGCGGCCGTCGTTTTCATCGAGTGGATCGACCCCGCCGCGCAGGCTGCGCAACCACGACTCCAGCACCATGGGTCGCAACAGACCCGGTAGCTGACCGAGCTGGTCGCCGCCCACACTGAGGTATCCGTGGGCTTGCGCGGCATAGGCCTCGAGCGCACCCAACTGAGTGCCCGGCTCGGCGCCGTGCTGCGGACTGCTCCCACCTGCGAGATTGCTAACCATTTGCCTTTCTTTCCCGAACCAAAGAGTACCGACGGCGATCCGAACCGAAGTACGAAGCCGTTCGTTTGTCCCGCAGGTCACACCCGAATCCGAGCCTCGCGAAATGTGACCCTCGCCAAGTCGGGTATGCCCGTCGGGCGCACACCTCACGGTGTAAGCGCAGGCTCTGCGAGGATTTCGGCGCGCGGGCGCAGAGGCCGGCGCGGTGCTCGAACTACGGGAACGGGCCGTTTGCGGGCGGTACGGGAAGGGACGCGCACGCGCGCTGTCCGGGACCGCCGCGCGGTGCGCGGCGGGGATCCGCACCCGCGTCCGGCGCCTGGCGGCACGGCCGGCCGGGCGCGGGTACGGGGTGGGAATTCAGTTGGGCGGCAGGGTGGGCCGCAGGACCGCGGCGCTGCGCAAACGCGCCGCACCCCACCACAGACCGGTGCCGTAGGCGACGTCGTCCAGGGTCTTGCAGGCCACGTAGCGGGCGGGATCGAGGCTGCCGGACTCGCGGTGAATGAACCAGTCGGCCAATCCGTCGGCCACCGCGATGGTGATCGCGAGATGCCGGATACGGCGCGAGCAGAGCATGCCGAGCAGGGTGACCGGCCAATAGTGCCGGCACAGGGAGGAAGCCAAACGCCAGAGACCGCCGGAGAAGCCGCGCGCCATATATATGGCCGCCACCCGGGTCGGATTGTCGAGATCCGCGAATACTCTGCGTAGTCGGAACAGCGTGGCGACCAGGGTCAGCGCCCCGCCCAGCACACCCCAGCGGGTCATCGTCCCGAACAGCAGCGCGGCCACCGCGGTCCAGATGGGAATCGACAGCGGCGCGGCCATTCCCGCGTGCCGCCGGCCCAGCGGCGCCACCCCGGTGCCATGGGTGACTTTGTGAGCGAACCACTTTCGCAGGGACACCGGATTGCTGTGCGCGACACGGGCGGCGGGTTCGTACCGCAGGCGCCAGCCCGCGCTGTCCAGCCGCCAGCACAGGTCGATATCGCCGCCGGCCGCCATGGATTCGTCGAATCCGCCCTCGGACAACAGCGCCAGCCTGCGCACCAGCAACGCGGTGCTCGGCACGTACGGCACCGCGCCGTGCGCCTGCACCGCGGACTCACGACGGCCCCGGTGCACCGAACCGCGGGTGTGCTCGTAGCGGGCCAGCAGCGTGGAATCGGGATCCATGGCCAGGATCCGCGGGGCGACCAGGGCCACCTTGGGATCGCTGAAATGACCGAGCATGACCTCCAGCCAGCCGGTGCGCGGTACCACGTCCGGATCCAGGAAGGCCACGAATTCGGTGGCGGCCGAGCGTAATCCGAAGTTGCGAGCGGCCGCGAGGCCGCGTCGTCGGTCCCGGCGCAGCACGGTCACCCGGCAGCGATGGGCCCGGTTGACCGGAATGCGCACGGGTTTGTCGGAACCGTCGTCCACCACGATCACGGTGTAGCCGCGCAGCGCCGTGAGCAGGCGCGCGAGTCCCTCCGGATCGTTGTGCACGGGCACGATGACGGTGACGTCCTCGAGCGAAGGCAGCAGGCGCGGACGCGGATTCGCCACCCCGGAATCGAGCAGACGTCTGGCAACTCGAGCGGACGTAGGGTCTGTCACCTCGAGGTACCCGTCACCGATCATGGCCGCAGCCTCCGGTGCGAGGCGGAGCATTCGGGTCGGTGAGCCACCGACCAGGAACCGTCCACCGGAGTAAGTGCGCACCCTGGGATCGATCCGCACCCCGAAACCATCGGGAAGACGATCATGGCGCATTCCAAGAATGCTAGGCCAGCACACAGTTGGCAATCATGATTGGCGCGCCGCCGCTCTCCGGATAGTCCGTTTTCCTCATCGCGTCTCCCGGGGCCGGACCACCGCGCCGGACGGCGCTCTAGACTGCGGGATGGCTGACGCGCCTGCGAAAAACAGGAAAAGCGGCAGGTAACAGGCAGGGTCGGAAATTCCGGGCCCACGGTGGTCGAGGTGGTATGGGAGTCGGGCGCATGCAGACAGGCGGGGGCGGCAACACCCTCTCGGAATCGGAGATCGTCGAAGCCGCGTTGCGCGTGGTTCGACAGGACGGGGTGGAGAAACTCTCCATGCGGCGGCTCTCCCGCGAACTCGGTGTCTCCCCGATGGCCCCCTATTACTACGTCGCCGACAAACGCGAGCTACTCGATCTCGTCGCGACCGCCGCGCTCACCGGAGTACGCAAGCCCCCACCGGAATTCGGCACCTGGCAAATGCGCCTGCGTGACCTCATCGACCAGATCGACGAGAAATTGCGCAGGCACCCGGGGCTCGGCGATGTGCTCATCGAGCAGATGCTCGGCAAACAGCTCGACCTCATCGCGGCCGTGATGGAAATCCTGTTCGACGCCGGATTCGACGAGCGCAATGTGCTGTCCTCGTATGCGACCATCCACACCTACCTGTTCGGCCGCGGGAAGGTGAACCCGCGCGATCACGGCGCACTCGCGGATCGGGTGCTGCCCGAGGCCGTCGAACGGGCCATGAAGCATATGGGCGACCTGCGTGGGAAATACTCCTACGACTTCTCCATGGACGTGCTGATCGCCGGACTCGAGGCTCAGCTTGTCCGGCAGCGCGACAGCCACGTATAGTCAAACTAGAACACGTTCTAGTTTGTCGGTTCGAGAGGACACTATGACCACCGTCGACGTACCGCACAGCTCGCGGTCAGCCGTGCTGCGGGTCTCCGCGGTCATCAATGAGACGGCCGACGCCTGCTCGCTGGTATTCGACATTCCCGAGGAACTCCGGGAGCGCTTCACCTACCAGCCGGGCCAATTCCTGACCCTGCGCATCCCCAGCGAGCTCACCGGGTCCGTGGCACGCTGCTATTCGCTGGCCAGTTCACCGCACGTCGACGACAAGCTCAAGGTGACCGTCAAGCGCACCGTCGACGGCTACGGCTCGAACTGGGTGTGCGACAACCTCATCGCGGGGTCCGAGATCGAGGTGCTGCCGCCGTCCGGCGTCTTCACCCCCAAGAACCTCGACACCGATCTGCTGCTGTTCGCGGCGGGCTCGGGCATCACCCCGATCATGTCCATCGCCAAATCGGCGCTCGCGCGCGGGAACGGCCGCATCGTGGTGGTGTACGCCAACCGCGATCTGGAATCGGTCATCTTCGCCGCAGAACTGCGCGAACTCGCCGACAAGCACCCCCAGCGCCTGGTGGTGCTGCACTGGCTCGAACCGCTACAGGGGCTGCCGACCGTCGAGGCGCTGGCCACCCTGACCGCGCCCTACGCCGGCTACGAGGCGTTCATGTGCGGGCCCAAGCCGTTCATGGATCGCGTCCACGACGCGCTCGCCCAGCTCGAGGTGCCGCGCAACCGCACCCACGCCGAGGTCTTCAACTCGCTCTCGGGCGACCCGTTCGCCGATGTCGCACCCGCCGAGATCAGCGACGAGGAAGCCGCCGACGCGGCCACCGTCGAGGTCGAACTCGACGGGCAGACCCACGAAATGACCTGGCCGCGTAGCCAAACCCTGGTGGACATCATGCTGTCCAAGGGATTGGACGTGCCGTACTCCTGCCTCGAGGGCGAATGCGGCTCCTGCGCCTGCACCGTCGTGGAGGGCTCGGTCGAAATGGAGAACGCCGAAATCCTCGACCCCGAGGACATCGCCAACGGCTACATTCTCGGCTGCCAGGCGCGGCCGGTCACGGACCGTCTGAAGATCCAGTTCTAGAACCGGTTCATCGGTAATCGGCCGTCGTGACATTGTCGCGGCGGCCGATCGGCGTTGGAGCGGGTGACCTATACCGTTGCGGGAGTTCGGGTCACCGGACGCCGGCTACCGGCGGCGGGTGAAATCAGTACGCGCCGAAGACGTTCGCGATGGTGCCGTAGCGGTGCGCGGCGTAGTTGCAGGCGGCGGCGATATTGGCGACCGGATCGTAGATATCCCAGGAGGTGCCCTCCACGTGGTACGCCTGGAACGTCGGATCGATCACCTGCAGCAGGCCCTTGGACGGAATGCCCATGGCGGCATTGGAATCCCACAGGTTGATCGCGCGCGGATTGCCGCCGGACTCGCGAATGATGTTGCGGTGGATGCTGTCGTAGTCGCCCGGGATGCCGTGCTGGGCCATCACGTGCAGGGCGTTCTTGATCCAGCCGTCGAGGTTGTCCTCGAAAACCGGCGGGAGCAGGTCGTTATAGGGGGCGGGCAGCGTGCGGACGAACTGCTGCACCTGGTCCTGCTGCGGCTCCGGGAGCGTGCGAGCGAACTGCTGCGCCTGCTCGACGGGCTGCTGCAGTTCCTGCGGGACGCCGGCGACGTCGGCGTGCGCGGTCACGGCGGGGGCCGCGGCGACCGCGGCCAGGACGACGAGGGGGAACAGTTTTCGCAAAGGATGACCTGCTGACTTGTGTGGTGAACACCGCCTCGCCTCGGAGGAGAATTCCGCATGGAGGTCGAGTCATCCGGGCTATAACCGGACACACGGTCTGTTCTTGGCAAGTCACAGAATGATTGCGCCATGTGAACGTAAACTTAACGGAAGATGAACAGATGGTGCGGGCCGTGCGCCCGCACCCCCTGGAACACGTCTTATAGCAAGGTCAGCGCAGGGATCGATAGTGCGCGCGCTGCTCCGAAGAAAGATGCTCGGTGGCGTAACTCAGGGCCGTACGGCCCATCTCCGCGGCGTGCGCGGCCAGGAAATCGAGCAGCACGCGCTCGTCCACGCGCTTGCCGATCTCGCGCAGCATCCAGCCCACGGCCTTCTGGATGAGGTCCCGTTTGTCGGACAGCAGCACCGTGCAGAGTTCGAGTGTCGTGCTCGGATCCCCGGACTTGATGAAATGGAACGTCGTGAGCAACGCCACCCGGCGCTCCCACAGCGATTCCTGTTCGGCGAGCCGAAAGAGCGGATCGCGCGGGCGCTCGGCGAACCACGGGCCGAGGGTGTATTCCGCCGAGGCGTCCACCAGATCCCAGTTGTTCACCCGCCCGCGCCGCACCGCGTCCAGATAGAACTTCACGATTCGTTCCTGCGTCGCGATATCGCGCCGCCGCAGCGAGACCGCGCGCGCCATCCAGGAGTTCAGAATCACCAGACCCGCCAGCCGATGCTCGTGCACGGAGCTGTCCAGCAATATCGCGATCTGGTCGAGCGGCAGTTCCGCGAAACGTTTGGCCACCTTGCGGGTCTGCGGCACCCGGACGCCGATGAATACGTCACCCGCGCCGTACTCCCCCGGGCCGGTCTTGAAGAAGCGCTGCAAATGCACGGCGTCGCCGGCGTCGGCGACCCCCGCCAATTCGGCCTGCACGGCCGCTGCCGTCAACTGGGGCTCGGTCACCGCCCCATAATCGACGATCGCACCGACACGATCCCGGGGCCACGCCGAAATCCCCTTTCCCCCGGCACATTCCCCCGCGAGAATCCGGTAGTGCCCGCCAATTCCCCACCCGAACCCCCGCCGCTCCCCGCGACCGCCCGCTTCACCGTAGGCGCGGCCTTCGACATCACCGGCCGCGGCGTGGTCCTGGCCGGCACGATCGAGTCCGGC
The DNA here is from genome assembly GCF_053981095.1 of Nocardia sp. NPDC003693. NCBI lineage: Bacteria > Bacillati > Actinomycetota > Actinomycetes > Mycobacteriales > Nocardiaceae > Nocardia > Nocardia sp. NPDC003693. Next base: position 10,061 of record NZ_JBSFNO010000056.1, on the reverse strand, counting down.
GACTTCCGCCCCGGCCAGTCCGTCCGGGTCACCGGCCCGAACGGCACCTTCGACACGACCGTGCGCGCGATAGACCTCGTCTGCCAGGTGGGCGTGGAACCGTCGCGCCGGCGGTACGACTCGATCGGGTTGCTACTGAACGGGGTTCGTAAGGACCAGTTCGAGGAAGGTCAGCAGGTGATCGGGTTGGATTGAGCCGCACAGTGTTTCGACCCTGCCCGGCCTCACGTCCGATCTAGAGAATCAGGATCGGTTCCGGATTCGGCCGTATGCGAACGGTATCGTCCATCGCGACCTCGGGGGACGGGAGGCTACCCACCCGCCCGTCCTGCTTGTAGACCACCGTCACACCGCCCGCGATGGCGTAGGAGTGGTCGCCGTCGACCAGGTACTCCCGGCAACCGACGTTGAAGACGAAGAACTCGTCGTTCTCTACGATCTTGCGGTCATCCAGACAGAAGGTGCCGTAGCCATCGGGCCAACCGTTCCGGTAATAGTCCAGGACGTTCTCTCGTGCCTGCTCGTAGCTGATCATGGTGCAAACCTTCTGTGGTTCATCAAAGCCGCGTTCGGACCGGCGCGCGGAAAGCCATTTCGGCAGAACCGGTTCGGTCGTAGTGCACTTGCGGGGCTGGGCGACTAGCGCGCGGTTTCGGCCGCGGCCTGTAACAGCACCTCGCCGAAGCGGCGCATGTGGTCGGGGCCGCCGTACCAGGACGCCACCAGATCCACGGCGGCAGAGCGGGTTCGGCGGGCCACCTCGGCGAAGTCGGCGACCGAGATCTCGCCCGCTTCGGCCTGCGCGGCCGCGACATCCAGGTCGTGGCTGGCCAGCAGGAGGCGCATGATGCTGTGCAGGTCCAGGTTCGGGGCGTCCTCGGCACGTACGTCGGTCACGCGTGTGGCGGGGCGGATTGGCTGGGCCGCTGCGGGTTCCGGGGCCGCGCGGCGAGAACGGGGGGCGGGAGGGGCGACGGAATCCAGGGGCGCTTCGGTGGATGTCGCCTCGGGGTCGGCATCCGGGACACGAGCCGCTCGGCGGCCGGGTGCGACATCGGCATCCGCTGCGGCGCGACGTGAGGTCGCGGCGGGCACGGCGTCAGCGTCCACAGCTGCACGGCGCGACGGCACCTCGGACACGGCATCGGCATTCGCGGCCTCGGGACCCGAGGTCACGGCGGCTACGGCGTCGGCGTCTTCGGCCGCGCGACGCGACGGCACCGCAGGGACGGCGTCGGCGGCGTCCACAGCTGCACGGCGAGACGGCACCGGATCAGCGGCATCCACAGCAGCGCGGCGCGAGGTCACCGCAGACGCCGAATCGGATCCCCCTTCCGAGTACAGGGGCGACAACGCGGGTTCGGCATCGTAATCCGGGGTGGCGCGACGAGAAGGGGCGACCGGGGCTGCATCCGAACCCTGAGCGGCCCGGCGGGTGGTCTGCGGCGGTGCGGACTCGGAATCCTGGTCGGGGCGACTCGTCGTCGCGGCGGGTAGGACATCGGAACCCGTGACGGTGTGGCGCGACAGCGGGGCCGGCTCGGGGGCCGCCACGGCATTCGCGGGGGCAACGGCGGGGGCGGGCTCGCGGTCCGATGTCGTCCGGGAGAGCGTGGACGGGGCGGGCTCGGGGGCGGCGCGGCGGGACTGCGGGGCGAGGGGGGCCTCGGGCTCGGGGGCGGACAGGCGCGATGCCGAGAGGGAGGCGGTGTCCGGGGCTGACGGCGCGGGCAGGCGGGCGGGGACGGACTCCGGGGCGGGGGGCTCGGGGAGGCGGGCCGGGGGCTCCGGGGCGGAACGGCGGCCCGTGCTCACCGTGGGCGCCGGTTGGACGGTGACGGCGGCGAAATCCGACACGGGGCGGCTCTCCGACGCGCCTGGATCCGCGGGCAGGCGGTGACCATTGACCGCGGGCTCCGCGGCTGGGCGACGCGCCGCGAGATCCGAGCCCGTGGGGGAACGGAACGCGCCGGCCACCGGATCGGGCTTGATGCGGTAGGTGTCGACCTCCTGATCCGGCGTCGGCCGGTAGGGATTCGACACCGGGTCGGGGGTGGGCTGGTAGGAACTCGCGCCCGGCTCCGACGTCGTGCGATACGAACTCACGCCGGGCTCGCCAGGCGACCGGTAGGCGTTGGCGTCCGGGTCGGACGTCGAACGGTAGGAATTCACGCCCCCGTCGGACGTCGTGCCGTACGAACCAGCGGCCGACCCGGACATCGACCGGCGCGAATTGGCGCCCGGCTCCGAGGACGTCCCGTATGAATTCACGGCGGGATCGGAAGTAGCGCCGTAAGGGTTCACCCCATCACTCGAGGTTGCGCCGTACGAACTCGGCTCGGAAGTCGTTCCGTACGAGCTGGCACCCGGTTCCGAGGCCGAGCCGTACGGGTTCACCCGAGAATCGGAAGTTGTTCCGTACGAACTCACATCCGACTCCGACGGCGCTCCGTACAAGTCCTGCCGGGAATCGGAATTCGCCACGGGAGAACTCACGACCGGCTCCGAAGAAGTTCCGAACGAATTTACGCCCGGCTCGGAAGTTGTCCCGTACGAACTCATCCCGGGACCGGTAGTCGTTCCGTACGAGTTCGCGCCCGAGTCCCCGGACGTGCCGTACGAACCCACGCCCGGCTCGGAAGTCGGCGCGTACGAGCTCATTCCGGGGCCGGAAGTCGTTCCGTACGAGCCGGCACCCGAACCAGAGGTCGATCCATACGAACCCGCGCCGGGATCCGACGTCGTGCGGTACGAACCCGGGGACGGATCGGGGCTTGTGGCATACGCATTCGCGTCCGCGCCGGGGGTTGTCCAGCGGAGGGACGCGGGGGCATCGGCGGTCGTTCCGAGCGGGGCGGGCGCGGGATCGGAGGCGGGACGGTAGGCATCGACATCGGAATCCGACGTCGTGCGATAGGAATTCGCTACCGGATCGGCGCCGAGGCGATAGCCGCTCAGATCCGCATCGGCCCCGGGGCGATAGCCGTTCGACTCCGAATCAGCGCCGAGGCGATAGCCGTTCGGCTCCGCATCGGTGCCGGGTCCGTACCCGTTCACCGCCGAATCGGTGCCCGGGCGATAGCCGTTCATCTCCGGATCGGCGGTGGTCCGATAGGGATCGAACCGCGCCTCGGAGGCGGCGCGGAGCGACGCGGAACCGGTGGTGGTGCCGTAACCACCGGTTTCCGAGGTGATGCGGGGCGGCGCCTCGAAGCGGGAATCCGGCTCGCCCGGAGTGCGATTGGGCAGGCCGTTGATGCCGGCGGGTTTGCCCTCCGATACCTCCGGCACGCTGCGGCGCACCGGCGGCGCGGACCACTGCACCGGTTGCTCCGGCTGATCCAAGCTGGTGCGGCCGAGGGCGGCGTGCGAACCGGTGTCACCGGTCAGCGCACGGCTCGAGGACGGGCCCGAACCCGAGGTCTCCGGATTGGTCAAACGGTAGCTGTCCTGACGCGAGTTCAGGGACGAGCCCAAACCGGTGGTGAATTCGGCATCCATGGCCGCCATTCTTACCGCTCCGCACCCTGCCGTGCGACTCGGGTCGCACAGTTCGGCGGGCACGGCACACCCGTCCGCGCGGCCCCGGCGCGCCCCGGCACGCCGGGGCGCGACCACCTGAAAGCGACTCACGAGCAACGGTATTGGGGCATTTACACCGAATGGCAATTCGACGGCGCGGGTTCACCCCGGAAACGCGCATCGACCCAGGCCAGCGCGGCGGGCAACCCCAGCACGGCGGCCGACAGATGCTCGGGCGAAATGTTCTGATCCATCTGCAATCGCGCACCCGCGGCGCAATACCGGCGATTCGTATCGACTATGGCGTCCACCGGAATCAACGGGTCGGTGGGCGAATGCCATTCGAACACCGGAATTTCCGGCACCCCGCCGTACAGTTGCAGGCTGTTCGCCTCCACCACCGACCAGGCATCCGGGCTCTCCAGCAGCGACATGCTCGCCGCCAGCTCCGGCGCGCTCTTCCCCGCGCCGAGCGCCATGATCTCGTTGGTGCAGCCGTTGGCCATCGCGTCGCGCAGCGCCAGCCCCCGCGCGTTCAACTGCGTACTCAACGGCAGCCGATCCGGATACTCGCGCTCGAGCCCGATGGCCGCGGCCATGGCCAGACCGAACGCCGGATGCGCGGACGTGCCCAGCGCGCGCACCATGGTCAGCATGTTCATCGGGACACCGCCGTACGCCGCCCCGGCCAGCTCCAGATCCGGTGCGTAGGTCGGCGCCAGCGCGGCCGCCCACGCGGTGGCCATACCGCCACCGGAGTATCCGGCCATCACCACCGGGCTCTGCGCCAGCCCCAGCTCGTCCACCCGCTGCGCCGCGCGAATCCCGTCCAGGGTGATCTGCCCGCCCAAACGCGCCGCGCCATAGGCGAATTGCGGACCCAGATGGTCCGGCAGCGCCACCGACCAGCCACGCCGCAGCGCGACATTGAGCACCGGCGCCTCACGCACCGCGAGATTCGGATCCGCGGTCCACAGCACCCGGGACACCGCGCACTCCGCGCCCAGCCCGTTGATGATGTGCTGATAGGACAGCAGCGGACCGCCGGCCCGGTGCTCGTGCGGGGTCAGCACCGTGGTGGTCGCCGCGATCGGACCGCCCTGCGAATTGGTCGAACGGAACTTGACCAGGGTGAAGGTCGTCGCGGGGAACAGCGGCAGCGGCGGCATGACGCGGACCGCGAGCACGTCGCCGGGCTCGTAGTCGGCGATGTTCGCCGGTGCGGCGTAGAACGGATCGGGATCCGGTGCGGGATAAGCGGGTTCGGCTGCGGCCGTGGTGATGGTGCAGCCCAGGATCAGCGTGCTCGCGATACCGAGCACGCCGAGTATTCGGCCAGCCTTCATCGGTCCTCCAGGGCGTATAGCGAACACTCAGCTATTACGAACCCCACGAGTCTGCTAGCGATCGCACGGAAATGTGGAAGACACGCCGCCCAGATCCGAAATGCAGGTCTGACCTGCGTCAACCCATCTGTGTCATCCCCGCGGCCACCACCTGGGCCACATCGAGCATCTCGTCGCCGTTCTGCAGACCGTCCAGCGTCCGCAACCGATCGGTGCTGGCGATCGCGAGCATCGCCGACACCCACGCCGAGGCGCAGGCGCGCAGCGTACCGGGCCGCACCGGGGCCGGCGCACTGGCCTGCAACACCCGCGCGGTGATCTCCAGCAACTGATCGCGCATATGGCGCAACTGCTTTCGCACATCGGGATGGGTGTCGGCCTCACGCCACATGATGACGCGCAACACCGAGGAATGATGATCGCGCAGATTCAGCGCGGCATCGAGATTCACCAGACTCTTCGCCGGATCACCGGGGGCGACCACGGATTCGATGTCGTCGATGGGCTGCGGCGGCACGCGCTCGGCCATCAGGGCCGACAGAATCGCATCCTTGGTCGGGAAATAGTAGAAGACGAGTCCCTTGGGAACACCGGCCCCAGCCGCGATGGCGGCCGTGGGGGTCGCATCGAAACCCTGTGCCGCGAAAAGGGATTCCGCGGCGTCCAGGATGAGCTGACGAGCGTCGCCGTCGATTTTCTTACTCCGGCGACGCCCCGCTCCCTGGGGCCGGTGCATCTGCATCAGCGGCGCGTCACCGCACCCAGTCGATCCGACACCGCGGGCAGCGCGACCAGCGCGAGCACCGCGGTCACACCGCCGGCGACCCACGCGGTCCAGGTGGCACCGCTGTAGGAATCGAAGTCCAGCACCCACGGCGAAACGAACAGCAGGGCGCCGACCAGAACCAAGGCGTAGTCGGCGACGGCGCCGATCCTCTTGGCGGCGTGACCCAGACCGATCAGGGCGATGAGCACGCCTCCAACGATAAGGGACCACCGGGCATTGTCGCTATGAGCGACCCAGAGCGGTGACAACGCGGCGATGACGCCGAGTACGACAGCCACAACGTCCTGAACGCGGCTCTCGGTGAACATGGTGCCTCCTAGGGCTGAGATTATGTTCTGATTTCCGTTCTACGCTGACTGACCGCCCGATCAATAAAGTCTCGGCTACGATTCAGCGGCTAGTTGAATGTGGTGCGTGACACAGCGGCGCGGGACCCACCGAACGACTAAGGTTGCCCTATGTCGTTGTCGGTAGAACACGTTCTAATTGTCGGCGCCGGGCTGGCGGGTCTCCGCACCGCCGAAGAACTGCGCCGCGCAGGTTACGAGGGTCAACTGACCCTGATCGGGGCGGAGGAACACGCGCCGTACGACCGGCCGCCGCTGTCCAAACAGTTCATTCGCGGCGAGATCGACGACACCGCACTGCGACCCGCCGAATTCTTCACGGAAAAGCGCATCGACCTGCGACTCGGGGTCACCGCCACCGGCGTCGACACCGCGGCGCGGCGCGTGCGGCTCGACGACGGCACCGACATCGGCTACGACCGGCTCGTCATCGCCACCGGCCTGCGGCCCCGGCGCATTCCGAGCTTCCCCGACGCGCGCGGGGTCCACGTGCTGCGCAGCCACGACGACGCCGCCGGCCTCCGCGCGCACCTGGGCAGCGCGCGGCGCGCCGTCATCATCGGCGCCGGATTCATCGGCTGCGAACTCGCGGCGAGCTTCCGGGCGCAAGGGGTGGAGACGGTGCTCGTCGAACCGCAGCCCACTCCCCTGTACGCCGCGCTCGGCGAACAGATCGGGGAACTCGTGGCCCGGATGCACCGCGAGGAGGGCGTGGACGTGCGCTGCGGGGCGGGCGTGAGCGAACTGCTCACCGCCGACGACGCCGTGCGCGGCGTGCGCCTGACCGACGGCACCCAGATCGACGCCGACCTGGTCGTGGTGGGCGTGGGCTCGACCCCGGTCACCGAATGGCTCGCCGACTCCGGCATCGACCTGCTGGATCCCGCCGACGGCGGCGGCGTCCGCACCGACGCCACCGGGCGCACCGCCACCCCGGACGTCTGGGCCGCCGGCGACGTCGCGGCCTGGCTGCTGGACGACGGGCGCACCAAGCGGGTCGAGCACTGGACCAACGCCGGGGAACAGGCGCAACTGCTCGTCGCCGCCATGCTCGGCACGGAAGCGCCTGCCGCCGTGCGGGTTCCCTACGTGTGGAGCGACCAGTACGACACCAAGATCCAGGTGCTGGGCGTGCCCGCGCTCGCCGACGACGTCCAGATCGTGGAGGACAAGGGACGCAAGTTCCTGGCCCACCTGTTCCGGGCGGGCACGCTCGTCGCGGTGGTCGGCGCCGGCATGACCGGCAAGGTCATGAAGATGCGCGGACAGCTCGCCGAGGCCGCGCAGCCCGTCTCCTGAACCGACCGGCACGGGCGCACCGGCCGCGCGACCGCCCCGGCCGGAGATCGGACCAGGTCACCGCGGGTGCGGCGGCGGGTCCCGGGACCACGGTTCGCGAATCGGGCGGGGTGTTCACTACCGTTGCGGGTGTGATCGTCGCGCTCATTGATTCCGGACTGGGGCTGCTGCCCACCGGGGCGTGGTTGCGGAAGCTGCGGCCCGATATCGACCTGCTGCTGCAAATGGATCCCGACGGTGCGCCGTGGGGACCCAAGCCCGAGCGGTGGGTCATCGACCGCGTCCTGGACACCGCGCGCACCTCGCTGCGGGAAGGCGCGGAAGTCATTGTGCTGCCGTGCAATACCGCGAGCGTCACGGCCCTGGAACCGGTGCGCGCGGCCGTCGGCCCGGACATCCCGGTCATCGGCACCGTGCCGGCCATCAAACCGGCCGCCGCCGCCTGCCGCAAGGTCGCCGTCTGGGCGACCGCCGCCACCACCGCCAGCGCCTACCAGGCCGACCTGATCGCCCGCTTCGGCGGCGGCGCCGATGTCACCGGCGTCGCCTGCCACGGCCTCGCCGACGCCATCGACCGCGGCGACCTGCCCGCCATCGCCGAGGCCATCGCCGGCGCCGCCGAGCGCACCCCGCCCGACACCGAGGGCATCGTCCTGGGCTGCACGCACTACCCGCTGGTCCTGGCCGACATCCTGGCCGCGCTACCGGCCGGCATCCGCGTCTTCGACAGCGCCGAGGCCGTCGCGGCCCAGACCCTGCGCCGCATCGACGCGCTCGGCAGACCCGCCGCGGGCGCCGGCACGGTCCGCGTCCTGGCCAGCGGCCGCGCCGCCGAATTACCCTCCGCCGCAGCCGCTTTCGACTCCGGCCGACTATTGGGCGCGACCGGGACCGGAGAGTTCCGCGTCGTCCCCGCGCCCTGAGACGCCGCGCGTGGACCGCGAACTCACCGAGAACGAACGCGTCGCCCTGGACGCGATGCTCGGCGACGATGTCCCCGGCGTCCGGGAGTTCCGCGCGCAGGCCGCCACCGCCCGCGTCACCGGCAGCTGCCGATGCGGTTGTCCCACAATCGATCTCGCGGTGGATCCGGACGCACCGAGCGCTCCGCCCGGACCGAATCCGATCGCCGAAGCGGGCGCCCCGCAGGGTGGACTGCTGCTGTTCGCCACGGACGGACGACTGTCCTGCCTGGAGTACTACTCCCACACCGACGACAAGCCGGACGGATTTCCACCACCCGAGCAAATTCTGCGCGATTGACACGGTCGGGCAACACCCGCCCGCCAGCGGTTTTCCCGGGGCCGATCCGGGCAGGCCGACATCATGACCGCATTCGACGAACCAGCGCACCGAGATTCGGAACCCGAACCGCCGGCCGCCCCCACGAGCGAGGCCACCGGCCGACCCGCGGCCCAGCAGCCACCCGACACCGCCGCGATCCCCGAGCCCGAGGTGCTCCCCGAGCACCGCGAACAGGCCCGGCGGATGGCCGAGTCCTACGAGGACGCCCGCCCGCACACCGTGCTGCCGGGCAGCGACGGCATGATCGCGGGCACCGCCGTACACGATTGGCTCGACGAGCGGGGGCGGCCGAAATTCGACAGCCACACCGCGGGCGAACACGAGCGGCGCCCGCGCGAATAGCCGCCGAACGGCGCGAAAACCGGCCCCGGACAAGCGAAAAGGGCCGCTCCCCGAAGGGAACGGCCCTGATCAGTGATTCAGGAAATCAAATCACTTGACGATCTTGGTGACGCGACCGGCACCGACGGTGCGGCCACCCTCACGGATCGCGAAACGCAGGCCCTCGTCCATGGCGACCGGCTGGATCAGCTTGACGCTCATCTCGGTGTTGTCGCCGGGCATGACCATCTCGGTGCCCTCGGGGAGGGTAACGACGCCGGTCACGTCCGTGGTACGGAAGTAGAACTGCGGGCGGTAGTTGTTGAAGAACGGGGTGTGGCGGCCGCCCTCGTCCTTCGACAGGATGTACGCCTGGCCCTCGAACTCGGTGTGCGGGGTGGTGGTGCCCGGCTTCACGACGACCTGACCACGCTCGACGTCGTCACGCTTCAGACCACGAACCAGCAGACCGACGTTGTCGCCCGCCTGGCCCTGGTCCAGCAGCTTGCGGAACATCTCGACACCGGTGATGGTGGTCTTCTGCGACTTCTCGCGGATGCCGACGATCTCGACTTCCTCGTTCACGTTGATCACACCGCGCTCGATGCGACCGGTGACGACGGTGCCACGACCGGTGATCGTGAAGACGTCCTCGATCGGCATCAGGAAGGGCTTGTCGGTCTCACGGACCGGGTCCGGGATCGACTCGTCGACGGCGTTCATGAGCTCGAGAACCGAAGCGGCCCACTTCGGGTCGCCCTCGAGGGCCTTCAGGCCGGAGACGCGCACGACGGGGGCATCCTCGTCGAACTCCTGCGAGGCCAGCAGCTCGCGGACCTCCATCTCGACCAGCTCGAGGATCTCGTCGTCGTCGACCATGTCGGCCTTGTTCAGCGCGACCAGGATGTAGGGCACGCCGACCTGACGGGCGAGCAGCACGTGCTCACGGGTCTGGGGCATCGGGCCGTCGGTGGCGGCCACGACCAGGATCGCGCCGTCCATCTGGGCGGCACCGGTGATCATGTTCTTGATGTAGTCGGCAGGCGGCGGCTACTCGACGCCGCGCTGGAAATCGTGGGGACGCAAGGGCTTTCGGCGCTGACCGTGCGCGGGCTGTGCGAACAGGCCAAGGTC
>NZ_JBSFNO010000055.1:0-51673 GCF_053981095.1 Nocardia sp. NPDC003693 | reverse complement strand
AGGCGTAGCCCTGGCCGATGGCGCGGAACTTCCACTCGGCGCCGTTGCGGTACAGCTCGCCGAAGACCATGGCGGTCTCGGTCGAGGCGTCCTCGGTCAGGTCGTAGCGGGCCAGTTCGGCGCCGTTGGCGCGGTCGACCACGCGGATGTAGGCGTTGCGGACCTGCCCGAAGGACTGCTGCCGCGCCTGCGCGTCGTGGATCGACACCGGGAAGAAGATGTTGGTGATCGTCGGCGGGGTGCCCGCGAGATCGACGTTGATCACCTCGTCGTCGCCGTCGCCCTCACCGGTGAGGTTGTCGCCGGTGTGCTCGATGCTGCCCTCGGGGGACTTGAGGTTGTTGTAGAACACGAAATGGCTGTCCGACAACACCTTGTGGTTCGGATCGGTGGCCAGCGCGCTGGCGTCGAGGTCGAAGTCGGCGCCGGTGGTCGAGCGCACGTCCCAGCCCAGACCCACCGATACCGCGGTCAAATTCGGAGCCTGCTTGGACAGTGAGACATTGCCACCCTTGGCCAGACTGACACCCATAGTGGTTCCTTTCCTGTCGCCGGGGAACGTCGTTCCCGGCCGGTTCTCTCGTCGGTCGTTGCCGATACCGACGATAGCGAAGTGTGCGGTGTCAGCGCCGGTCGTGTCGGTGACAAGGGCCCGGACATGCGCGCGGACTCGCCGTGTTGAATCGTTTACGCATCGTTTCGGCGATAGGCTGGTGCCATGTCGGTCTCCATCGCACTGTTCAGTCGCGATCTGCGCATTCGCGACAACCCCATGCTCACCGCCGCCGCACGCGACGACGCGGTCGTGCCGCTGTTCGTGTTCGACGAGCCCATCGTGGCCCGCGTGCGCGAGGCGCCCAACCGAATTCGATTCCTGCTCGCCGCCCTGGCCGAGCTCGACACCGAATTGCGTTCTCGGGGTGGGCGATTGGTGATCCGCCGCGGGCGGGTGGCCGAGGAGGTCGCGCGGGTCGCCGCCGAGGTGGGCGCAGGGACCGTGCACATCGCCGAGGACGTGAGCCGATACAGCCGCGAGCGCGAGCAGGACATTCGCGACGAACTCTCGGATCTGGACTGCCAGGTCCGCACCCATCCGGCCTCGATCACCGCGGTCGACCCGGCCGAGATGAAGCCCGACACCGGCCGCGGGCACTACGCGGTCTTCTCCCCGTACTACCGGCGCTGGTCGGAGACCCCGCTGCGGCGGCCGCTGCCGGTGCCCGAGCGCGTGACGGTTCCGGACATCGACAGCGAACCGCTGCCCGATCCGTCCGAACTCTGCGATGGCCCGGGCTCGCCCGAACTCGAGGTCGGCGGGGAGACCACCGGCCGGAAGCTGCTGTCGCGCTGGGTATCCGGGCCGGTGGACGACTACGGCGACCTCCGGGATCAGCTCGCGGTCGACGGCACCTCCGGGCTGTCCCCGTACCTGCACTTCGGCTGCCTGTCGCCGACCGAGGTGGTGTTCCGCACCGACGGCTCCACCACCGGCGGGCAGGCGTTCGTGCGGCAGATCGCCTGGCGCGACTTCCACCACCAGGTGCTCGCGGACCGTCCCGAGGTCGCGAGCGAGGACTACCGGCCCGACGGCCGGACCTGGCTGAACGACAAAGACGGTTTCGAAGCCTGGAAGGCGGGGCGCACCGGATACCCGATGGTCGACGCCGCCATGCGGCAACTGCTCGCACAGGGCCTGCAACCCGGCCGCGCGCGCATGATCACCGCGAGCTTCCTGAGCAAGACCCTGCAGGTGGACTGGCGGCTGGGCGCCGAGCACTTCGAACGCTGGCTGGTCGACGCCGATATCGCGAACAACCGCCTGAACTGGCAGTGGGTCGCGGGCACCGGCACGGACACCCGGTCGAGCCGCGTGCTGAACCCGCTGCGCCAGGCCGATCGCTTCGATCCCGAAGGCGTCTACGTGCGGCGCTGGCTGCCCGAGATCGCGCATCTGCCCGGCGCCGAGATCCAGCGGCCGTGGCGCGCGGGAATCCCGGCCTCGGTGTATCCGGCGCCGATCGTCGAATTCCGGGGCATGTGACCGGGTTTGTGCCCGGTGTGTCCGGGTAATGCGGAGCGGACCCTTCCCGGCGTACCGAGCGCATCGGTTTCGCATCGTTACGGGAACCATCAGCCGTACGGCCCGCCCGACCGCGGCGGGCCGATCGCGAGAACGATTGTGGGAGCGATGAACACGACACGAAAGAACCTCGCCTCGAAAGCCGCCTGCGCGATCGTCGCGGGTGTCTGCGCCACACTGACCGCGGGTACCGGTCAGGCCCAGGCCGCCCCCGCGGCGCCCGTTCCGAACCTGGACCTCACGCGCTACCTGGGCACCTGGAATCAGCTCGCCGCCATACCGCAGTTCTTCAACCTCGTCTGCGCCCGCGACACCCGCGCGAACTACACCCTCGACCCCGCGGGGGATGTCACCGTCCGCAACTCCTGCACGACCTGGACCGGCGGGCCCAACGAGATCGTCGGCACGGCGCGGGTGACCGACCCCTCCACCAACGCGCAACTGGCGGTGAACTTCCGCGGCGAGACCGACACCGCGACCAACTACGTCGTGACCGCGCTCGATCCCGATTATCGCTGGGCGCTGGTGCTGAATCCCTCCCGCACCGCCGGTTTCGTCCTCTCGCGCACCCCCGCCCTGAGCGACGGGCAGTGGACCGAGATCCGCACCGCCATCACCGCGGCGGGCGCGAACGAGTGCCTGTTCCTGACCTCGCCGACGACCGGCGGTGACGAGGCCATCGCGCCCCTGTGCGCCGCGGACTGACCCCCTGCGGGTAAGGAGCCCGCACTGATTCGCTCGCTGGACTCAGCGCAGTACCTCGACCGCCTCGGCGAGGCTGTCGATGCGGCCGGCGCCGGCGGGCAGGGCAAGATCGTCCCAGCCCGGCCCGGCGACATAGGCCCGCGCACCGGCCCCCTGACACGCCCGCACCGCCGCCGTCAGCGCCGTCTCCCGCTGCTGCGACCACAGCAGCACCCGGGCGCCGGCGGGCAGGCGGTGCAGGGTGTCGCGCAGGGCGGCGGTGGGCACGTCGGGACCGAGCATGTGCGCGCCCACCCCGTGTTCGGCCAGCGCGGCGCGCAGCACTTCGATTGGCAGCGAATGGGTTTCACCGCCGGTGCAGGCCAGCACCAGCGGTGCGGGCGGGGCGTCCGGCGGGGGAGCGGCGCGATGCAGGGTCGCGATGACGCACCACGAGAGCAGATGCTCCACGTCCACGCAGCCCTCGCCGTCGAGCTGGCGGGCCACGATGTCGCCGAAGGCGGGACGGCACAGCCGATCCCATGTCGCGATCACCCCGTAGTCGCGGATGTGGCTCTCCAGCAGCGCGCACACCGCGCGGCTCTCCAGGGCGAACGCGGCGGTGAGCAGTACCGCCCGATCGCCGAGGGACAGCACGGGACCGCGCGCGGCGGCCGCCGCGCCCGCCGGGGTCGACCCGGCCCTGATGAGATCCACCATCCGGGTCAGCACGGCGATGTCGGCCTCGGTGTACAGCCGGTGGCTGCCGGGCCGTTCCTGCTCCGGCCCGATGCGGTAGCGCCGATTCCAGCTGCGCAGCGTCGCGGTCGGAATCCCGAGTCGTTCGGCCACCGTGCGCACCGAGTACCCCGCGTGATCGGAGGTGGGTTGCGGACCGTCTGGCATGTCCTGATTGTGCCTGCCGGGGCGCGCCGTGCCGATATACACCCGCACCGAACCCCGGCGTGTCCTCGGCGTGTACACCGCGAAGTTCCGGTGTCGCGGGCCAACTCTCCGGCGCCGACAAGCGTGCCCCGTCCGGTGCCGTCGGTCACAATGGCTTGAACCTCCACCCCGGTGGAGTTCGTAGCGTATGGGCACGGCCGCACGGCCCGGACCGCCGCCACCGTGGCGCGAACCGGGAACACGCACGCCGGGGGATACGTGACCGCACGGAGGAAGGAGAGTCATGGCCGACGAACGAGAATCGCTTCTCGCGGGCAGTACCGACACCACCGAGGCGGTGAGCCGATGACGGCCGACTCCGGACTGAACCCCGCCGCGGTCGAACTCGGCTGCTTCTTCCCCCAACCCCGCGCGGTCGTGTGGAACGCGCTCACCGACCCGGAAATGCTCGAACGCTGGATGGTGCGCCCGACCGGCTTCGAGCCCACCGTCGGAACCCATTTCCTGTTCAACACCCCCGCCATCGCACCCGGTCAGGTCGACTGCGAGGTGCTGATCGCCCGCCCGCTCGAACAGCTCGCCTACAGCTGGTCCTACTCCCTGGCCGACCCGCCCGCCACCTGGACCATCGACTGGACGCTGCGGACGCAGGGCCGCGGCACCCGGCTGCTGTTCACCCAGACCGGTTTCGACATCGAGGACCGCCGCCAGCGCATGCAGCGCAACGCCATGGAACGCAGCTGGCGCAATACCCTGCCGCGGCTCGGTGACTGGATCAACAGCTAGCGCGAACACCCTGCGCCACAGCGGGACCGGTGCGACAGTAGGGCGCATGGATATCGGTATCGCATTGCCCACCATGTGTTCGGGCTATAACCGGAGCTCGACCGTCGACTGGTGCCTGCGCGCCGAACAGGGCCCGTTCTCGAGCATTTCGTGCGGGGAGCGCATGGCTTTCCACAATCCCGAGATGTGGACCACGATGGCCGCCGCGGCCGCGCTGACCGAACGCATTCGCATCTTCGTCAACCTGACCGTGCTGCCCGCGCATCCGCCGGAATTGGTCGCCAAACAGGCCGCCACCCTCGACGTGCTCTCGGACGGCCGCCTGACCCTGGCGGTGGGCGTCGGTGGCCGGCGCGACGACTACCGCAGTCTCGCCGCGGATTTCGGCCGCCGCCACGATCGCCTCGACGCGGGCGTGGCCGAGCTGCGGTCGCTGTGGGCGGGCACCCCGCCGGTACCGGGCGGTGATCCGCTGGGCCCGCCGTGCGTGCAGGCCGGCGGCCCGCCGATCCTGGCCGGCGCCCTGGGCCCCAAGTCGCTGGCCCGCGCCGCCCGCTGGGCCGACGGCGTGGTGGCCTTCAGCGTCGGCGGCGTGCCCGCGGAGATCTCCTATTCCGCCGAGGCCGCCCGCCGGGCGTGGACCGACGCCGGCAACGACACAGCGCCGCGTCTGGTCAGCGGCTGCTTCTACGCCCTGGGCGTCCCGGATCCGGCGACGGCGGTGCGCGACTTCACCGCCCAGTACCTGGATTTCATGGGGTCGGACAACGCCGCCGCGGCGGCGTCCTCGATGAAGACGTTCGACGCGCCCACCCTGCATCGGGCCCTGGACGCGGCCGAGGCGGCGGGGCTGGACGAGTTCATCCTCGTGCCCGCGGCCCCCGGGCTCGAGGTGCTCGAGGCGACGATCGAGCTGATCGAATCGCGCTGACCGGTCCGGGCAGGTCCGGGGTCGCGGCGGCGCGGTCAGCCACCCAGATTGGCTGACCCGCCGTGCGGGGGAGCAACTTTCGAGCATCTGGCACCCGCCACGCCGTGCGGCCCCCTACCCTGCTCGGGTGACTTCCCCTCGAGCACGGACGATTTCACTGCCCACCGGCCCGCTCGGGCTGGTCGACTACGGCGATCCGGCGGGTGCGCCGGTGGTGTACTGCCACGGCGCTCCCGGTTCCCACGTGGAGGCGGTCGCCTTCGACGGGCCGGCCGCGGCGGCCGGCATCCGGCTGATCGCCATCGACCGCCCGGGTATGGGCCTGACCCCCATGGGCGACCGGCACCGCGTCGTCGCGGACTGGGCCGGCGCGGTGGCCGCGCTGGCCGACCACCTCGACCTGGATCGCTTCGCCACCGTCGGCGTCTCCGGCGGCGGCCCGCACGCGCTGGCCTGTGCTGCCCGTCTCGGCGATCGCGTCTCGGCGGTGGCGGTGGTCAGCGGCCCGGCGCCGCTGGAAACCCTCAGCGCGGCGGCGGAACTGGACGAGGCCGGGCGCCGGCGCCGGCGCCTGCTCGCGCTGCTGCGCAAGTTCCCGCTGCTGTCGCGGCCGCTGGCCGCCCGCCTGTCGATGTTCGTCCACAAACCCGGCGGCATCGACGCCCTGGTCGGTCAAATGTGCCCGCACGACCGCGAACTCATCGCCGCCGACCCCGAACTCGCCGACAAACTCCAGGCCAACATCACCGAAGCCTTCCGGCAGGGCAGCCACGGCGTGGCGGCCGACCTGCAATCGCTCACCAGCCCCTGGGGCTTCCGTCTCGCCGACATCACCGTGCCCGTGCACGTCTGGCACGGCGAATCCGACAACAACGTTCCGCTGCTGGACGGCAGGCACCTGGCCGCGGGCCTGCCGAACAGCCAGCTGACCGTGCTGCCCGGCGTCGGCCACCTGCTGTTCGTGCACCACGCCGCCGAGATCCTGGACGGGCTGCGGCAATCCGATCCCGCCGAGCGGCGCTGATCCGAGCCGCCGAGCCGCTCGGCTAGCGTAGGTCTCCGCGCAGTGCGATGCCGATCCCGCCGAGCGGGCGGCGGTCGATGTCGCACTGCAGGATCTCGTAGGGTGCGACCGTCCCGGGCTCGAGCGGATCCGCGGCGTGGATGTCGAGCCGCAGTTCGCGGTGTTCACCCGGGTCGAGTTCGACCGCGTAGTCGAGAGCGCCCGTGCCGTAGATGGATTCACCCGTCACCGGGTCGGTGAGGCGCAGGTCGGCCGCGGCACGGGCCGGACGCCAGGTGTCACCGGCGGTGAAGTGCGGCCACAGCGCCGAGTCGGCCGCCCGCACCAGCACCAGGTTCGCGGTGCGATCCTCGGTGGGGTTGGTGATCAGGAAACTGATCGGGACCGGTGAATTCGCCTGCACGGCAGCGAGATTGTGCTGCGCCCAGTGCCTGTCGTTCACCGGGTCGGCCAGCGTCCCGGCGGGCAGGTCGAGCACGTGCCACACCTTGGCGAGCAGGCAGATGTGCGGTCCGGCGGCCACCGGAATCGGGTCGGCGGTGGTCAGGGTGAGGGTGGTGGCCCGGCCGCCGTGCGGCGCGACGGCCACGGTGGCGAATCCGATGAACTTGTCCTTGTCCGGCACCGTCGGCCCGCCGACCGGATGCGACCACCACACAGCGACATTCGCCAGGGTCTCGGCGTTGCCGCCCTGCCAGTTGCCGATCGTCACCCGCACCGAGAGTCGCTCACCCGGCACGTAGGGGGTGAGGGCCTCGATGCCGGTGCACAGGTACCAGCACACCACGGGCGGCAGCGGTCTGGCGCCGGTGTCCAGCGGCGGATACCCGCCCCCGATCACCGGCGGCGGGTAGCTGTGCACGAACAGGAACGGGCGGTCGTTGCCGGTGTGCTCGCCCTGCTCCTCGTGATCGGGGTGCCAGTTCTCCCGTGCACCGTCGGGCAATTCGGGTGCGGGCCGTGTGTTCTCGGGCATCGCCGGACCCCTACATTTCCTGATAGCCGAGCAGTCGGACGTCGATCGGGTTGTCGTGCACCGAGCCGTTCGCGGCCCAGCAGCCGTGCCGCACACCGCGATCGGCGTCCAGGTCCGGGTTCGTGGTACCGCGCACGCCGGAGATCATGTCGACCCAGGGTTCGGTCAGGGCGGCGCCGAGCAGAACTCGCAGGCGTGCCGGTCCCGCGCCCGGGGGCAGCAGGTTCTGGTGTGCCACGGGGTGTTCCAGGGGCGTCGGCGGGTACCGGTAGAAGCGCCGCACCGGGTCGGGCTCGGGCCTGCGGGGCCACCCGGTCGTCTCGGGCACGGTCAGGAACTGCCGGTACAGCGGAAATCCGAGTTTTCCATCGGGATAGAGCAGTCCGCTGCCGGTCAGGTACGCCTTGGCCTTGGCCAGCGCCTCCCACAGCCCCTTCTGGAACTCGAACAGCTGTGCCGCCAGTTCGGTCAGTTGCCGCAGCACCGCCGCGTTGCCGAGCTGTCCGGCGGCGAGCGGCTGCTGCTGGCTCGCCAGGTCGTCGCGCTCTTCCTGGGTCAATGCCGGTGGGGTGAAGGCGGTTTCGAAGTTCTTCGCGACGTACTTGTCCCAGTAGGTGCAGCGCTTGCCGCTGCCCCACTGCTCCCAGCACGGTCCGCCGAGCAGGACCGCGAAGCCGAGGAAGGCCAGGACGCCGAGCCAGAAAGCCCCGCACGCCTCACCGGCATTCGGGGGTGAGTCCGTGGGGGTCGGATCGCCGAGAGTGCCGCCGGGGCCGGTATACGAGGTCGGGGTGATGCCCGGTCCGTGCCCGACCGGCGGTGTGGCGGTGGTGGGGGTGGTGATGGGGGCGGGCGGGTTGGCGGGGTCGCCGTAGATTTCGGCGACGAGGGTGAGCGGCAGCGGCGCGGGTGCGGGCGGCTGTTCGAAGCCGTCGAGCAGTTCCAGGTGCCGTATGAGCCTGCGATATCCGAGGTGCAGGTCCGGTGCCTGCGGACTGGCCGCCGGGTCGTAGACCTCGTCGAGCACGGTCCGCAGCAGATCGGCGATGTGCTGGGGGAGTTCGGGTTCGGGGCCCGCGCCGAAGCGGATGCGGTCGGCGATGTCGGCGCAGCGCCGCAACTCCGGCCGCGACTGTGCGAACCAGCTGCCGAGCGTGTTGGCCGCGACCCGGTCCCGGAAGCGATGCGAGCGCCGGGGCCCGCCCACCACCTGACCGTGGAAGGCCGAGCCGCAGGCGTTGGCCGTCGCGCTCGAGAGCACGCCGAAGGCGAAGGCGAGTTCGTCGGGAGAGTCGGCGTGCGCGAACATGGTTCGCGCGAAGGCGTCGGTGCGCCGGGCCAGGAAGAGATCACCCCACGGCCAGCGGTCGGTGCGCAGATCCCCCTGGCGCGGATGCTCGGGTATGTGCTCCATGGCGCGCATGTCGGTGGTGAGCGCGGCGATGTCGGCGTGCTTGTCCTGGAATTCCTCGGCCAGCGCGCGCAGCGTGCGGGTCGCGGCGCAGAAGGCCGCGGGCGCGCCCGGAGCGGCGGGATTCGCCAGGGCGGCCTGGACGTCGTCGCGTACGCGTTCGACGGTCGCGTACAACCGCAGCCCGTCCGACCACAGCGCGGCGGCGCGTTCCAGCAGGGCGAGTTCGGCGCCGTCGGTGCCGGCGTGCCGGAACAGATGATCGACCAGCGCGCCCAATTGCGCTGTTCGAGAAGCGGTCTGGACCGCGCCGACCTGATGGTCGCGCTGGGCCGCGAGCACCGGATCGGCGATCGGCCGGGCGGCCAGGTGCGCGGTCTGCAGGGCGAGGGCGGCGAGGTGTGTTCGATAGTCGATCATGGCGGACACCTCGTGGAGCGGTGGAATGGGACGACTCCATTCGAACCCCGCCCCGGAACGGGGTCGCGAGTAGCCGATACTCGATTTTGTCCGCTTCGGCCCGGTCGCTACCCGTGAAGGCGCGCCTCGGTACCCGATCGTGCCCTGCCGACCGGCCTAGGCCCCGACCGCCACCGATCGGGCCAGCCCGGCCCGCAACCGCCAGGGCAGCGCGGCGAACAGCGCGGACATGGCGTGCACGGTGCCGGGCAGGTCGGCCCGGCCCGAGAGGTAGGCGCGCTGGAGCGGGACCGGCAGCTCGAAGAACCGATCGAAGAACACCGGCAGGTCCCCGGGATCCAGGGCCAGCAGCGCCCGCAGGCCCGCCAGCCGGAGCACGCGGACGCCGCGCGCGCCCGGGGTCCAGGGTGACTCGCCCATCAGGACCGCGTCGGCCGCGCTCAGCGCCGTCGCGACGCTGTATCCCGTTGCCGGATGCGTGAAAGCGCCCGCGGCCCCGAAGAATCCGTCGCGCGGCCGTCCGCCCTGCACCGGGAACCGCACCCGCTCCACCGGCTCGTCGCCGGTCGGTTCGAGTCCGCGCGATCGCACCCGGTGCACGAGCCGTTCGCGCAGCACCCGCGAATCCAGGGCGGGGCGTCCCGCCAGGCAGGTTTCCTCCAGGAGCACCGTGTCCGGTCCCAGGGGCACCGCGTACAGGAACGAGCGGGGTTCGCCCGGCGCGGCGCCGTTGTCGTCGCGCCAGTCCATGAACAGGGTGTCCGCGTCGGGCCAGCGCGCGCGGTCCACGACGAGGCCGAACGCGGTCTGCTCGGCGCGCGCGGGGGAGCGGGACACCCCGCGCGCGTCGATGATCCGTCCGGCGGCCAGTATCCGCCCCGACTCCAGGCGGACCGAGGGCAGATCGATGCCGCCTCCGGCTCGACTCGGGGGCACGATCTCGGTGACCCGGTCCGAAATCAGGCGCGCACCCGTGAGATCGAGTGAATCCTGGAGTTTCGCGGTATCGAATACCACGTAGCGGCGGTCGATCTCGATGCGGCGCGTGGTCCAGGCGACCGGCCGGTCGACCGTCGCGGCGATGGCGTGCGCCGCGATCCAGTCCGGAAGTTCGTCGGCCCACGCCGCGTAGGTGGCCGGCCAGCGCCGCCGCGGTTGCGGATCGATCACCGTGACCGATAGTCCTGTGGCGAGTGCGCGATGAGCCAGGGCCCGTCCGGCCGGGCCCGATCCGCACACGAGAAGGTCTGAGGTCACCCGGAGATTGGATCATGCCGGGCGACCGTCATACGCTTCGGAGACGATGGCTGGGCCGGGGAGGGCCCGGCGCGGTGCGAAAGGTTGAGCAGATGACGTATCCACCCGGACCGCCGTCCGGCAGCGGCGGCGATCCCCACGGCCAGGGTCAGCAGCCGGATCCGGCGTGGTGGGACCAGCCGGTCGCACCGCCGCCCGCCGATCCCACGCAGGTGAACTGGGCTGCCCAGCAGCCCCCGCCGAACCCCAATTCCGGGTGGCAGCAGCCGCAGCAGCCGGACCCGAACTCCGGGTGGCAGCAGCCGCAGCAGCCCGATCCCAATTCGGGCTGGCAGCATCAGCAACCGCAGCAGCCGTGGGGTGGCCAGCAGCCCGCGTACGGCCAGCAGGGCTACGGGCAGCCGCCGACGCCGCCGCGCTCGAACACCGGCCTGATCGTCGGCGTCGTGCTGGGTGTGGTGGCGGTGCTGGCGGTGGCGATCGGCGCGGTCGTGGTGCTGACCAAGGACGACGGCGGTCAGAACCAGGCGTCCACGACCTCGACCACCACGACCGAGGAGTCGACCACCTCGGAGGCGCCGACCACCACCAAGACGACCACGACCACCAAGGCCGCGCCGTCGGGCGGCAAGTTCAGTTACACCGAGTACGGCAAGGATTGGAACTTCAAGCTCGGCGACGTCGCCCTGCAGGCGTCGTGGGTGGAGGGCAAGGACTACTCGACCTGCGGCCCGATCGAAGAGGGCGGCAAGCTGACCGGGCTGGGCTGCCAGTACGCGGCCGAGATGGTGTGGAAGTCCGAGAACGGCGGGCTGATGCTCACCCAGTTCGTGCTCGGCATGGGTGACGCGACGGCGGCGTCCGGGGCCGAGGGGCAGTTCGACGACAACGATCTGAATCTCCGCTCGGGCAGCTATATCGCCAACTGGCACACCGGTAAATGGCGGGACGGCAGCGAAGGGCAGTTCCTGGTGATCACCTTCGCGACCGCGGACGCGTCGGTGGCCACCGACACCGTCGAGCAGTACCTGCGGTACCGGCACAGCGACACGCTGGGGGCGCTGCTCTGGCGGTGAGCCGGGGCGCTCGATCCGCGTAGCGGAACAGCCCGGCTCGCAACGGTATTCGTTGCTAGCCGGGCTGTTTTCTGCTCGGTGGTGAGTGCTCAGATGCCGCCGGTGGAGAGCAAGCCGCCGTCCACGCGAATGGTGGTGCCGGTGATCCACGCCGATTCGTTCGAGGCCAGGAATCCGATCAGCGCGGCCACGTCCTCCGGCGACCCGAGCCGCTTCATCGGGTACACGGCCGCCGCGGCCTCCTCGTCGGCCGAGTACAGCGCGTCGGCGAACTTGGTCTTGATGACGCCCGGCGCGACCGCGTTGACGCGGATCTTGGGCCCGAGCTGCCACGCCAGCTCCTCGGTGAGCCGGATGAGCGCCGCCTTGGAGGCGCCGTACGCGGCGATGACGCCGGTGGACCGCAACCCCGCCACGCTGGCGACGTTGACGACGGCTCCGCCGTGCTCACCCATCCACGCCCGGTGCGCTTCCTGCACATACCCCAGTGCCGCAACGACATTGACGTCGAAGATCTTGCGCACGGCGTCGAGGTCGGCCTCCATGAGCGACCCGTACACCGGGTTGATCCCGGTGTTGTTGATCAGCACGTCCAACGACCCGAACTGCGCGACCGCGGTGGCGACCTGCTCGGCCCGCGCCTCGGCCTCTCCCGAGTTCCCCGCGACCGCGACCACCTTGCCGGAGTACCCCAGCCCCCGCAGCTGCTCGGCGGCTTCCTCCAACGGCCCGGCCTTCCGCGCGGTCACGACGACGTTGGCTCCCCGCCGCAGCAGCTCCGCCGCGACCCCGAACCCGATTCCCCGGCTCGCCCCGGTAACCAGCGCACTCTTCCCAACCAGATCTTCGCTCATGTGACGGCACGCTACTTCAGTCACATGGTCTGTGTGAACCCGCCCCGGGTGGGGGTTCGTGCCGTCACTTGCCGCAGGTCCTGCAGTCACATGGACGGGCGACTTTTGGTGCGGTCGCATGCGGATTGCTCGTGCTTCCGACCGGGGTGTTCGCCGCCGTCGTGGGGAATGAGACTGTCCGGTGAGGTTGCGGGTTGGGGCCCGGCGCAGGGTGACGGCGGCCGGCGTCGAATCTCGGGCTTCGTCGAGTCCATCGCGTCCATGTGTGTCCCAAAGCGGACGCCGCAGGGCTGCCCGCCGCGCGGCCCGATGCTATTCGTGGGAGCCTGCGGCCTTGTGGATCAACGCACGTCCAGCATCGCCGTAACACGCTTGATCGGCCAGCATGGTGAACAGCTTTTCGTAGAGGGCGATCTCGTGGGGCTGAGTGATCGTTGACTCTGCTGTGACCGTCTCGATCAGTACCGTCTTCTGGTCGTAGATCGCGAACTCTGTTGTGCGGTAGAAGAACTCCGCTGTCAGTGGCACGATGCCGATGACGACATTCGGTAGGTTCATCGCTGTGAGCAGGTGTGACAGCTGATGGCGCATGATCTCGCTGCTGCCCACGGTGGCATGCAGTGCTGGTTCGCCGACCAGGTAGAAGAACCTGTGGCGGCCTTTGCGCAGGACTGCCTGTCGTCGCATTCGTGCTGCGACGGCGGTGTCCAGATCTTGGCTGATGTGCAGGAAGCCGGCGGCGGCCGACAGCACCGCACGGGCGTAGTCTACGGTTTGTAGAAGGCCGTGAATGACCTGCGGGTCATAGCTGCGGAGCAGTTCCGTATGGGATTCCAGGTCGCCGATCTCGCCCTGGTGGCGTGCGTGACCGGTGCCGACAATGCGCCGCCATTCCATCCAAGCGGCATTCACGTTGCGGAGTGTGGCCCGAAGGTCGGGGTAGGCCAGCTCGGACCCGGTCAGCCGACACCAGATCTCCAGGTCGGCCTCGGTAAGCGAGTGAGCGCCGTTCTCGACGCGGGAGACCTTCGACGCTGACCAGCCGGCCTGTTCGGCGAGTTGGTAGGCACGCAGGTGCGCCGCGAGCCGGAGATCACGAAGTCGTGCCCCGAGGTCGCGGCGTGCCTGCCGGACATTGGTCAACGCGCGTAGTCGCTGTCCCGAATGGCCTTACCCCACAGTTGGTTTCGGAGCTGTGCATAATGGGCTGCTATGGCCGGGTCTGTGCTGGCGACCCACCCCGGTAGTGCGGTTCCGTCGTGCTCGAACACGGTCCACGCGACCAGGTCCTCATCGAAAAGCCACCAATCATCCTCGGGCAGGCCGACCGGAGCGAGGTTCCGGGGAAGCCACCGGATGTCGTCGCCCACTGCGACACTGCCCGGCGTGGTGGCCAGGGCGAACCGGATGTAGTCGGTGTGTGGTTCTGTCACCACGCGTACCCGCTGGACTGCGGTTCCGTTCCCCGTGACCTCCTCCATCAGCGAGTGCCACTGGGCCGTGAACTCCGGATCGAGTGGCTGTCCGGTCAGGAAGCGTTCCAGCGCTTCGGCTTCGCCGGGAACGCCGGTGTAGTCGTCGCGGACCTCGAGGTGGAACGCGCGCTCGTGGCTGCGGAACGCGGTCACCAAGCCGTCAAAGTCCATGTGGTACATCGCGCCTCCGCTCTCGACCGATCGTGACCTCGATCGCCGTTTCGTGGTCCGGTGGCTGTATCCGATCGAGTGCCTCCGGATCGGTCACGGGTTCCCCAGTGACGGTGAAGGTACCGTGCCCGCTGTCGTGAAGCGTGGTACCGAAGCAGGTTCCCGGTTTCAGGAACTGGATCAATCGATGTGGTATTTCGATGGTGTCGGTCTGGTCGGTTCGCCAGCCTTGAATGACGTAAGTGCCGCGATCGCTCTGATACAGAGTGGGTGACTGTCCGTTTACGGAGTCTCCGCCGAGTCGTTCGAGCTTCATGAGAGTTCCCCTATTGGTGTCGTGAACTTTCACTGCTGCGCTCAATGATCCCTAGTGGCAGCGATATTGGTCAACGTCTTGTGCAAGAAAGTGCAAGATTCTCGCGTCGAATGGGCTCGAGTTCGTACCTTCGATCTCAGGCGTCCGGGGCCGTTGGAGTCTCGGCCCCGGACCGCCTCTCCAACGACGACAGGGGGTACGCACATGTCGCTTACCGAGTCACAGGCCATGGTGCTCGCCACGCTGGCCACCCTGGAGCCGGGGCAGTCGCTAACCGTCCGACAGCTCGGGGAGAGAACGGGTTTCACGAGTTCCGGCACCCGGAAGATGATCAACGCGTTGGCCAACTCGGGCCTGGCACGGTGTAGCCGGCGCGCCCCGGCGGGATGGCGTATCACGCACCGGGGGTGGTCGCTGATCAACGCGCCTCGGTACAACGACTTTCGCGGTGAGAGGCCCGGAGGTGATGCGGCGTGATCTTCGACGACGAGGATGACGGGTATTCCGGGCTCGAAGAGTTCGAGTTCGAGCGGCCGCGGAGTTGGCTCCAGTTCGCAGACGGGACATGGGAGCCCGTGTGGGCTGACGGATCGGTCGGCGACCCTGTCAGGGTGTCCAAGCTCGTGGAGGCGGTCTGCGGCGACGATGCCGCGTGTCGGGTGATCGACCTAAATCAGTGGCGCTGACCCGCAGCTCCCACTGACAGCGTCGTGTCGGCGAAGAGCATGCGCAGAGTCTCGGCGGTGAAATCGTCCAGCGGATAAAAGAGTTCGATCGCCAGTTCGGCCAGGGTTAGGTCGGAGGGCGCTCCGAAGGTCACCATCGTGCTGAACATCCGTAGCTCGCCCTTCGGGGTGGCGACGCGCAGGGGTACCGCGAAGGACATCGGCGCACCGGCATCGGGTTCGGTGCCGGGCGGATATGGGTAGCGCGAGACCTCCTCGTACAGGTCACGCAGGAACGGGTCGCCGGTCGTCCGGACCTGGCGTTGGAGGCGGTCCAGCAGGAACTCCCGGACCTGGCCGTGGTTGATCATGCGGGTCGTGGCGCCGGGCGGGCCGGGATGCAAGGCCAGGCGGTACACGTTGGGGCGTTCCATCAGGTGTTCGTCGACCTCGCCGGAGAACAGGCCCATCGCGCGGTTGGTGGCGACCACGTTCCAATAGCGGTCGACCGCGATCGCGGGATACGGCTCGTGCGTGGCGAGCATCGTGTCCAGAGCAGCGCGGGCAGCGGCGAGTTGAACGTCGCCCAGGCCGCTCTCGCGATACTCCGGGGCGAAACCGCCCGCCAGCAGCACCGTATTGCGTTCGCGCAGCGGAACATCCAGCACGTCACAGAGTTTGAGCACCATGGCCCGGCTCGGCTGCGCCTTCCCCGTCTCGACGCAGGACACGTGTCGCGCCGAGCTGTCGGCGGCCAGCGCCAGTTCCAATTGGCTCAGCCGACGGCGCTGCCGCCACTCGCGCAGCAGGGCGCCGACGGGGGATGCCCGCTCCGAACGCGTCACTCGGACAGGCTATCCCCCCGGCGAATCCGGCGACCGTGACCTCGGAAGCCGTTCGAGGTGATCCGGCTGTAGTTCTGCTGCGTGAACAGGAGTGCGCCGCCGAGGTTGTTCTCGACGCCCTGGGCGGCCGTTCACACCTCACCAGGGCAGCGGAACCCACCGGTCGAAGAACCAGAAGCCGTTGTTGCGATGCTGCTCCCGATCGGGCCGGTCGTTGTCTCGATTGTCCTGCTGCCGATCGCCGCCACGATCGTCGCGCTGATCGTGATTCTGCGACTGGCCGGGATTGTTGATGTCCGGGTGGGGATCCGCGTTCGCGGCCCCGGTCCCGATGCCCAGCACACCGAGCGCCACACCTGCCGTGACAGCGGTCTTGGCGACCGTCGATTTCGTGAATCCCATAGCTGTTCTCCCTAGTGTCGGTCACCCTGGCGGGTAGCTCCAAGTGGATGAACTTCACTGTGCCGGGCGTGCCTGGACGTGGCGTCCGGGACTGCTGGGAGGTTGCTGTGAGGCTGTCGCGGCGACGGTGGATGTCAGGAATCGATGTCGGCGGGCGAGCTCTCGCGGCGTCGGCGGGTGAAGAAGGCGGCCGCCTCGGCGAGGGAATCTTCGATCGGGCGAGGTGTCCAGCCGAGTTCGCGGCGGGTCTTCGTGTTGTCCACGGGGGTCATGATGTGCATCAGGCGCATCGTGGTGCGGGTGACGCGCACGTCCGTGCGGGTGGCCCACGCGGTGACTTCGCCGAGCACGCCGATCACGGGCAGGAGCATCCGGGGGATCCCGAACCGTGCCGGGCGCGCACCGGTGAGAGAGGCCGCGTAGTCGTGGATTTCGCGGGTGGCGCGGAAGCCCGCGGAGACTATGTACCGCGCCCCGGGTCTGCCCTTCTCCGCCGCGAGGATCAGGGCCTCGGCCGCGTCGCGGATCCCGACGACCTCGGCGCCGGCGCCGCGCACGTAGAACGGCAACAAGCCGCGCGCGGCCGCGGCGACGAATCCGCCGTGCGGGGTCGGCAGATAGTCTTCTGCGCCATAGGTATTCGCGACGCACATCGCGACCGCAGGGAGGCCGCGGTCCCGCGCGTAATCCAGGACGAGCTGCTCCGCCTGGACCCGTGAGCGAACGTAATCCCCGCCGAGGTGCTGCCAGTTGTGCGGGCCGGAATCCTCGTCGACGGTTTCGCGGCCGATCGGCAGTGTCGCGATCGAACTGGTGAACACGAAGCGCCAGAGGTGGGCGTCCACCGCCACGTCGAGCACCGTCCGCAAACTCTCAACGTTCGTGCGCAGCATGGGCGTCGGGTCGCGCAGCCATGGGCGGGCGTCGACCACGCAGTAGTACACGGTATCGACGTCGGTCATGGCAGCCCGCAGCGAATCCGGATCGTCGATGTCACCGACGGCGAGTTCGATGTCCAAACCGTCGAGCGCCCGCAACGAGCTAGTGGCGCGCACCATCGCACGCACCGTCTCACCGCGACGTGCGAGCTCACGGGCGACGTGCGAGCCGAGAAACCCGCTGGCGCCGATGACGAGGCTGCGCGGGCGACTCCGGTTGCCTGCTTTCGCGGGGTTGATCCGGTCCACGCCTCAACATAGACATGTGTCCAGACGAGGGTCAATATTTTGATCCGATCGGATGCGGTCGGGGTGGCGTCATCCGATGGAGTGGGACCGAAAGATGAACGCCCATGGCGTGTTCCGGGTGATTCCGGGGCGGGATGCGGCGACGTGCGCGGCTGCCGCGTGTGCGAGCGGCAGGACGCGAGGCAACGAAAAAAGTCAGCGAATTCCCAGCGACACACGCTGTGCCTGGGCATATCCTCGAAAGCATGTCTGCTCCCTCGTTGTTCGACACACCGATGTTGCATCAGCTACGGAACTGCGAACGTGTCCTGGTCGTCGGCGCCGGTGGGGGCTGCGACTTTCTCAGTGGGCTGCCGGTCGCTTTCGCCCTGCGCGAGCGCGGAAAGACGGTCTTTCTGGCGAACCTCACCTACACGGCGATCGCCCGGACGACCGCGCGGCCCCTGGCCCCCGGCGTTTTCGAAGCGCGCGCCGACAG
This sequence comes from Nocardia sp. NPDC003693, assembly GCF_053981095.1. Classification (NCBI taxonomy): domain Bacteria; kingdom Bacillati; phylum Actinomycetota; class Actinomycetes; order Mycobacteriales; family Nocardiaceae; genus Nocardia; species Nocardia sp. NPDC003693. Next base: position 33,729 of record NZ_JBSFNO010000055.1, on the reverse strand, counting down.
CACCGGGCCGCGCACGTACTTTCCGGAGAAGGATCTCGCGCGGTGGCTGCACCGGCGCGGCTACCCGGACGATCGGGTCTTCATGATCCAGAAGAGCGGCACCAGGCAGGTGAAGGCCGCATACGCCTGGCTGGCAGCGGAATTGGAGCTCGACGGCCTGGTGCTCGTGGACGGCGGCACCGATCTGCTCATGACCGGCGACGAGGCGGGGCTGGGCAGGCCAGTCGAGGACATCACGAGTCTGCTGGCGGCCCGCGCGGTCGACGTTCCGGTCAAGCTCGCCGCCTGCGTCGGTTTCGGCATCGACACCCCGCACGGCGTCTGCCACGCCCACTTCCTGGAAAACGTTGCGGCCCTTGCGAGAACCGGGGCCTACCACGGTGTGACAGCGCTGCTCCCCGGCGTCGCCGCGGTCGACGCCTGGCTCGAGGCCGTCGCCTGGGTGCAGGAGCACACCCCGGCCCGCGAGAGCGTCGTGTGCGCCTCGATCACCGATGCCGCGCGCGGTGAGTTCGGCAATCACCACTCCCTCGAACGCACCCGCTCGGCAGGCACCGAACTGTTCATCAACCCCCTGATGTCGATGCTCTGGTCCTTCGACCTCGACGCCGTGGCCGACCGCGTGCGCTACCGCGACCGAATCGAACAGTCCGCCACCCCTTTCGAGGTGGCCGCCGCGATAGAGGCCTTCCGCGATCGCAATCCCCTCCGCCCCCGCCGGTCCATCCCGGCGTGACGGGTCGCCGGTCCTCGCCACGCGATCCTCCTGGAACGTGTTCCTGTTATGGTCGGTCGCGCCGCCGGTGACCGTTGGTCGCCCGGCGTCGAAATCGACTGGGAGGCAGGCAGATCATGCCGTTCGTATCCACCGGCGACGGTGCCGCGATCCACTATCGGGACACCCGCGGCGACGGGCCCGCCGTGGTGCTCGTGCACGACATCCTCATGGATGGCACGCTGTGGGAGCCGCAAATCGCCTCTCTCGCAGCGGAGTACCGGATCATCACGGTGGATACGCGGGGGCACGGGGAGACCGCCGATGCGGGTGGCGACTACGACTACGCGCGCCTGGGAGAGGACATCTGGGCCGTGGTGGACGAGCTCGGGGTGGGGGAGGTGGTGCTGGGCGGGCTCTTTCACGGCGGCATCGTCGCGCTGTGGGCGGCGTGCGCGGCACCCGAAAGGGTTCGCGGGCTGATATTGATCGGCACCCGGGCCGACGCCTACAACCCGGCGGAATACGCAGGTTACAAGATGATTCTGCTCAAACAGTGGGCGCTGGGGGATATGCCGCTCGAGCCGATCACCGAGCTCATCGCGGCACAGATGATCGGCGGCGAACAATCGCATCGCGACTACTGGACCGGGAAATGGAACAGTGGTGACCGCCGCCGCTTGGCTGCACCCGTCACCGCCCTGCTCGAGCGTCCGGATATCGAGGACCGGATTCACGTCGTGACCGCGCCGGCCCTGCTGCTGTACGGGTCCGGCGACGTCGTGTACACCGAGAACCGCATACGCAGGCTCGCCGAACGGCTGGGCGGCCCCGTGGTCATCGAGACGATCGACGCCGACGGCGTCAACCACGCTCCGACCTGGACCCACCCCCATCTCACCGACCCGGTGATCCGCACGTTCCTGGACGGCCTCGACTGAGCGAAAGACGCTCGTAATCGACCCGATTCGGCGCACCGCACAATCGCGCAATATGGAATTGCAGACTGTTCGCCAATAGCATTGGGGATCGGGAGTATTGGGGATCGGGTTGCGGCGACCCGCTCAAGAACCCCGGCTCAGCGGTACCACTGCGATTCGTAGGCTTCCCAGGTCGGCGCCGGGCCCGCGAGCGCGGTGCCAGACGGCCGCAACCCGTCCGCGGCCAGCGCCAGCAGGCGCCCGCGAGCCTGCGCGTCCGCGTCGGTGCGCTGGGGATAGCCGCTGAACAGCTCGATCAGGCGGGTGATGTCGACCGTGTTCACGTCCGCCCGGACCGAACCGTCGGCCTGGCCCTTGGCGAGTAGCTGCTCCAGCAGCTCCTTCGCGCGGGCGTTGCCCGCCACCACCTCCGGTGGAATGGGTAGCGACCCGGCCAGGGGGGCGAAGGCGCCGACACGGGCGGCCACGCAGCGTTCGAGGAAGGTGACGAGACCGGTCCATCCGGTGCCGTCGAGATCCAGCGCCGCCCGTAGCGCGTCGGCGGTGTCGTCGATGGCGATCAGGCACAGGCGTTGCAGCAGTTGGTCTTTGCTGCCGTAGCGGCGATAGAGCGTGCCCATCCCCACGCCCGCGCGCTCGGCGATGGCGGCGACCGGGGCGTCGCTGCCCTGCTCGGCGAAGACGGCGCGGGCGGCCGCGAGCACCAGCTGGTCGTTGCGCTCGGCCTCGCTCTGGCGGCCGAGTTTTCCTCCGGTGCGGCGGCGATCGGACGGTGCGGTACTCACCTCGTCAGCCTATTGCGTGTCATCACGCGCGCGGCCGCGCGACCCCGTCGCGCCGGATATGCCGCCAACCCCCGGAATGTGGCCCGGGTCGCATTTCCCTCTTGCCTATCGGAGCGTTTCGCTCCTAAACTCCTGCCGGAGCGAAACGCTCCGATTGGAGGACAATGAACAACCAGCACCTGCTCATCTGGTCGGTTCCGGCATTTCTGCTGCTCATGGCGATCGAGATGATCTACTACCGACTTCACCCGGACGAGAACGCGGGCGGATACAGCCTCCGCGACACCGCGACCAGCCTCACCGTGGGCGTGGGGGCGGGCATCGCGGACATCGCCTACAAGGCGATAGCGCTGGCCGGATTCATCGTGCTCTACGAGCTGACCCCGCTGCGCATCGAGGTCACCTGGTGGACCTTCCCGCTCATCCTGCTCGCCCAGGACCTCTGCTACTACTGGATGCACCGCGAACACCACCTCGTCCGCATCCTCTGGGCAGCGCATGTGGTGCACCACTCGAGCCTGAAATACAACTTCTCGACCTCGATGCGCCAGCCGTGGACCGGTCTGACCTCCCAGCTGTTCTACATCCCGCTGATCCTGGCCGGCGTGCCGCCGTGGGCGGTATTCCTGTGCGGCGGAATCAATATGCTCACCCAGTTCTGGCTGCACACCGAACGCATCGGCAAGCTCTGGCGCCCGATCGAACTGCTGATCAACACCCCCGCGAACCACCGCGTCCACCACGCGTCCCAGGGCGACTACCTCGACCGGAACTTCGGCGGCATCCTCATGATCTGGGATCGGATGTTCGGCACCTACGCCGAGGAGATCGACCGCCCGGTCTACGGCCTGACCAAGAACATCGACACGCACAATCCCCTGCGGGTGGCCACCCACGAGTACGTCGCCATCGGCCGCGACCTCGCCGATGCACGCGGCTGGCGCGACCGCGTCGGCATCCTCGTGAACCGCCCGGGCTGGCAGCCCGACTCCGTCCCCGCCCGAGCGGAGCACCGATGACCGCCGTCACCGCCACGGACACACTGATCTCCAGGGATCCCGCGACCGGCGACCGCATCGCCGCGCATCCGATCGACGGCCCTGACGCCGTCGCGGACGCCGTGGCCCGCGCCCGTGCGGCGGCGACATTCTGGGCCGCGCAACCCTTCTCGGTGCGCAAGCGCGCCCTGCTACGCTGGGCGGCGCACCTGACCGCGCGGGCCGAGGAGATCACGGCCCTCATCACCCGGGAGAACGGCAAGACCGCCGACGACGCCTTCCTCGAACTCACACTGGCCCTGGGCCATATCGACTGGGCGGCGCGCAACGCCCACCGCGCCCTCGCGCCGCGGCGTGTCCGCCCGGGCGCGCTGATGGCGAACATCGCCGCGTCCGTGGAATGGCGCCCGCTCGGCGTGGTGGGCGTGATCGGCCCGTGGAACTATCCGGTGTACACCCCGACCGGCGCGATAGCGTCGGCGCTGGCCACCGGCAACACCGTGGTGTTCAAACCGAGCGAGTACACCACCACCATCGGCACTGCCTTCGCCCGCGCCTTCGCCGCCGCGAATCCCGAACTGCCGCAGTCGATCCTGTCCACCGTCACCGGCGGCGGCGCGACCGGCGCGGCGCTCGTGCGCGCCGGCATCGACAAGATCGCGTTCACCGGATCGACCGCGACCGCCAAGAAGATCATGACTGCGGCCGCCGAATCCCTCACCCCCGTCCTGCTCGAATGCGGCGGCAAGGACGCCGCGATCGTCGCCGATGACGCTGACCTCGAGGCGGCGGCTCGCGACATCGCCTGGGGCGCGGTCTCCAACAGCGGCCAGACCTGCGTCGGCATCGAGCGGGTGTACGTCACGAGGACGGTGAGCGAGGAATTCATCGGGGCACTGCGCGAGCAGTTGAGCGGGGTGCGGGCCGGTGTGGACTACGGTCCGATGACGATGCCCGGCCAGATCCAGGTCGTGCGCGATCACATCGCCGACGCGCTGGCTCACGGCGGCACCGCGATGGTCGGCGGACCGCACTCGGTGCGGCCGCCGTACATCGACCCGGTCCTGCTCGTGGAGGTCGGCGAGAGCTCGATCGCGGTGCGGGAGGAGACTTTCGGGCCGACGCTGACCGTGCGGACCGTGAACGACCTGGACGAGGCGGTCACCCTCGCCAACGGCACCCGATACGGTCTGGCGTCCGCGGTGTACTCGCGCCGGCACGGCCCCGCCATCGCGCGCCGCCTGCGCGTGGGCGCGACCTCGATCAACGCGGTGCTGGCCTTCGCCGCGATATCGGCGCTGCCCTTCGGCGGCGTCGGGGAGTCCGGTATCGGACGCATCCACGGCACCGAAGGACTGCGGGAGTTCGCCCGCCCGCACGCCCTTGCGCGCCGGCGCTTCTCGATCCCGGGTATGGCCCTGCAAACCTTCACCCGGGCCCCGCGCGCCATGGCGGTGGTCCGGCGGCTGGTCACCCTGCTGCACGCCCGGCGCGGCCGACGACCGTGACGAGATCCGCCGCCGGCGACCCGAACCGTCCACTCCCCGTACCTGATCCACACTCTCGGCCCACGTCGTGGGCCGTGCCCGTCGCCGTCGACCCACTTCGACCGGTGACAGAGACAAGGGAAAACACATGAGGCTGTACCGAACCACCTTCCTTGCCGCCGCGACGGCCCTGACCGTCGCGGGCGGCGTCGCCACCGCGAACGCCCAGCCCGGCGCGGCACCCGACGCGATCGGCTACCGGGTGAACCTCGAGCACGATGTCGTGGTGGCCGCCCTCGACCGTGGCGTTTTTGCCGTGGCCGAGGATGATTCGAGCATCGCGATCCGGGACGACGCCGGGAGACTGCGTGAGACGCTCCCCCTGACGTTCACCCTGGACGGACAGAAAATGCCACTGCGGCAGGAGATCTCGACCGACCGGCGCACCCTGCGCCTGACGCCGGACCTCTCGACGCTGGATCGCGCGGCGCTGCGGCCGGTCGCCTCGCCCCTGGAGAACCAGCTCGCCATGAACGATCTGATCAACGCGGTCAGCCTGGGCACCTCCATCGGCAGCCTGATCGGCACGGCGATCGGCACCGTGGCGGGTGTCGGCGTCGGCGTCGCCCTGGCGGGGGCCTCGTGTCTGGTGCTGAGCCTGGGCTGCGTGGTCACCGTGCTGCCGATCGTCAGCATGGTCGCCGCCGCCGGTGGTCTCGCCGGTCTGATCGTGGCGGGCGGCCCGGCCGCGGCGGCCGCGGCCTTCGGCTACTGGAGCACCCTGAGCGCCGAACCCGGCCGGAGTCGGTACGCGCCCCACGTGCGGGGCGCGGGCGGCGCGCCGGCGGCCGAGTGACCCCGCGAAGCGATCAGGAGCCGTAATGCATATTCGCACAACAACTGTCGTCGTCCTCGCGGCCGCCTCGGCGCTGACCGCGGCCGCGACCCCCGCCGGGGCCGAGCGCCCCGGCCCCGAGGTCCGGGCCGAGCTGGTGCACGGCGCCGTGATCACGACTTTGCGGGGTGCGAGCTTCGCCCTGGCCGACGACCGCGGATCGATTCGGGCGCACGACGATTCGGGACGACCGGTGCTGTCCCTGCCGCTGACCTTCGAGCTCGACGGCGTCACCCATCGCATCGATCAGCGCATCGTCGGCGACGGCGACACCCTGATCCTGACGCCCCGTCCCGATGTCCGCGCGGTCGCGTCCCCCCTCGAAAACCAGCTGGCACTCACCGAATTCGCCGGAAACATGTCCCGGGCGTCGCTGACGGCCACGGTGGGCGGGTTCGCCATCGGCGCCCTGGTCGGCGCGGCGATCGGACTCGGCTCCTGCCTCCTGGTCGGCCCCGGCTGCCTGGCCACCACCCCGGCCGCCATCATGGCCTTCGCGGCGGGCGGCGGCGTGGCCGCGACCCTGGCCCTGGGTGGAACCGCACTGGCACAGGGCCTCTGGAAGTACGTCACCACGTTGCAGGCGCCGCCGGGCACGAGTGACTACGCCGACCAGGACGGTCTCCAGGACCCAGACGGTGCCGGCGCCCCCGATGCCACCCTGCGCCTGCCGCCGCTACCCCTGCGGCCCCTGATCACCGGCTCGGCATCCGGTTCTGCGGGCTGAACCGGGCCCGCCGCGCTCGGCACCGGGCTGCGGGCCGCCGCGGTCGGTCGGGTCACCGGACTGCGCGCCGAAACGCCCCCGCCCGAGGCGGGCACGCCGGTGACATCCGGGGCGACGGCTGCACGATCCGGCGCGTGGGCGCACCGTGTGGCGGGTGCGTAGGCGCGCTCGGATGACCGCTTCCGCCGTCTCGCGGCTGCGGGGCCCGGCGCGAGTCACGGTACCGGGTGGAGCGGGGTGGCCCGATGCCGTGTGCCGGTGTGGATCGGAGTTCAGCTGCACCGATTCCCGCCGCGAGATTCATTGCGGGGCAGCGCCATCGCGCGGAGCGAACCCGTGCAGAACCCCGTCGACCAGGGTGTCGGCGAACGCGTCGTCCAAGCCGGGGGAGTGCAGGAGCCAGCGGTGGGTCAGGGGCGCGTAGAGCATGTCGATCATCAACGGAAGGTCGGCGTCGGGGCGGAGCTGGCCGGCGTCGACGGCGGCGCGCAGGCGCGTCAGCACCGCGTCGTGGGTGGGTTGTTCGAGTTTCTCCCGGTAGAGAGCCGCCAGGGCGGGGTCGGCGATGATCTCGATCATGAGGGCGCGGATGGGGGCGGTGAAGGCGGGGTCGGCGAATTCGGCGGCGGTGGCGCGCAATACGACCTTCAGGTCATGGGACAGGTCCCCGGTGTCGGGGAGTTCGAGCCCGGTGCCCGCGGCGTTCTCGCTCGCGGCCAGCAGGGCGTCCAGGACCACCGCGCCCTTGGATTCCCACCAGCGGTAGATGGTCTGCTTGCCGACCCCGGCGCGGGCGGCGATGGACTCGATGGTCAGTTTGGCGTAGGGGACCTCGCCGAGTAGTTCCCGGGTCGCGTCGAGGATCGCGACGCGGGAACTCTCGCGGCGACGGGTCCGGACGGGCGTTGGGTGGGTCATGGAACGAATCTTAACAAGACGCAACGTCTCGTCTTGACAAACGCGCGGGCATGGGTCAAAGTCGTATCCATCAACGAGACGCAACGTCTCGTCTCGGCAGGGAGGAGCGCACATGACCCGCGCAGACATCGGTACGGCCCGTCCGGCCTCGAACCCCACCCGCACCGCACCGAGCAGGAGCATCCCGATGAACACCACCGCCACCCCCGCCGCCTGGTCCGGAATGGTCGCCGTCGACGACACCGCCCTCGCGGTGACCGACACCGGCGGCGCCGGCCGTCCCGTCGTCTACCTCAACGGCGCGTACGCCGATCAATCGCACTGGAAGCCCGTCATCGCCGAACTCGGCGAGGGCCTGCGGCACATCACCTTCGACGAACGAGCCCGGGGCGGATCGGGGACCTCGGCCGACTACTCCTTCGAGGCGTGTGTGCGCGATGTCGGCGTCGTGCTCGCCGCCCGCGGCGTCACCGAACGCCCGATCCTGGTGGGCTGGTCCTACGGCGCGACCACCGCGGTGCACTGGGCCGACCGCAATCCCGGCCGCGCCCTCGGCGTGGTCTGCGTGGACGGGGCCATGCCGTACGGCCTGACCGACGAAGCGGGTCGCGAACGCATCCGGAAGCTGTTCCGCCGCATGCGATTCCTGCTTCCGCTCGCCCGGCCGCTGGGTATGGCCGCGCGGATGAGCGCCGACGAGCACGCCGAGGTCAACATCGAGATCAACGCGGTGGTCGCCGCCATCGCGCCGGTGCTGGACCGGGTCACCGAGCCGGTGCGGTACGTGCTGGCCACGGGGTCGAATCTCGGTGCGGGCCAAGAGGAAATGGCGGCCGTGCGCGCCTCGCTCGACCCGGTCCTCGCCCGCAACGCCAACGTGACGGTGAGCGCCCAGGTCCCGAGCAATCACTCCAAGATCCTGCGCAAGGATTTCCGCGCGGTCGCCGACGCGATCCGCGCTACCGCGTCCGAGGGCTGACCGCCTGCCCCGTGCTTTCCCGGCTTGGGAATCCACGGCGCGATGCTGAAGAATCGCTGACCCGTACGAAAGGAACTTTCTTGTCCAGAACCTGGTTCATCACCGGCGCCAACCGCGGCCTCGGCCGCGCGTTCACCGTGGCCGCGCTGGCGGCGGGCGACACCGTTGTCGCCACGGCCCGCGACCCCCGCACCATGGCCGACATCGAGGATGCGCGACTCACCGTGCTGCCCCTCGACGTTCGTGACCGGGAACAGGTATTCGCCACGGTCGCCAAGGCTTTCGAGGTCACCGGACGGCTCGACGTGCTCGTCAACAACGCGGGCTACGGGCTGGTCGGCGCGCTCGAGGAACTGACCGAGTCCCAGATCCGCGATCAGATGGACACCAATTTCTACGGCGCGCTCTGGGTGTCGCAGGCCGCGCTGCCGGCGCTGCGCGCCCAGGGGTCGGGCCACATCGTGCAGATCTCCACGGTGGGCGCGGTCGGCTCGCTGCCGCTGTTCAGCATGTACAACGCCAGCAAGTGGGCGCTCGAGGGTTTCAGTGCCTCGCTCGCCGACGAGCTGCGGCCCTTCGGAGTCAAGGTCACCCTCGCCCAGATGGGCGGCTTCGACACCGACTGGGCCAAGTCGAGCATGCAGTTCGCCACGGGTGTGCCGGCGTACGCCGGTGTCCGCGAGAGCATTCTCGGCCTGCGCGACTATCCGGACCTGTCGGCCGTCCCGGCCGCCCCCGCCGAACCGGCGGCGGACGCCGGGGCGAACGAATGGGCCGAGCCCGCACCGGAAGTGGCGGCGGCGGGCCTGCTGGCCCTGGTGAACGAAACCGATCCGCCGCTGCGCCGGATCATCGGCCCGGGCGCGCACCAGATGGTCGCCCTGGCCCTGGACGCGCGCCGCCGGGACTACCTCACCGATCCCGAGTTCACCTGGCCCGCGTAGTCGACGGGCCCGCCGCGTAGTCGAGAGTGCTACCGGACCGACGAATTCGGCCCTCGCTGAACCGATCAGCGAGGGCCGTCTCGACGCCGGCGGCGGGAGAGAGGACGCCGCCCGCGCACTCACTGCCGCGAGCGGGGCTCACGCTCCAGGAACGAGGTCACCATGGGGGCGAGCAGTTCCGGGCGGTGCATGACCGAGACATGGGACGCGCCGGGAACGATGGCCAGCTGCGAATCGGGCAACCCCGCCGGGGTGTCGCCCATGATCCCGCCGCCCAGCAGCCGGAAGACCTGAACCGCGTGCTCGGGGGTCACGATGTCGGAGTCACCGATGATGCCGAGCGTCGGAATGGTCATGGCGTCGACGGCGGCGTCGGGAACGGTCGGGATGTTGCTGTCCATGTCGACGATCTTGGACACCAGCGCGGGAAAGTCCTCCGGACGCGGTGCGGTGTCCAGGTAGTACCGGTGGAACGTACTGCCGTGCAACATCTCCGGCTGCAGCGTGGTGATCTCGTCCACCGTGCCCGGGTGCATCGCGTGCGGTCCCAGACCACCGGACAGCAGCACCAGCTTGCGGACCAGGCCCGGATGCCGCAGCCCGATGTCGAGCGCCACGCCCGCCCCCATGCTGTAGCCGAAGACATCGGCGCGGGTGACACCGAGGTGGCCGAGCACCGCGACGGTGTCGTCGGTCATGGTCGCGGTGCGCAGGGCGCGGCCCGCCACATCGGGGCTGTGGCCGTGTGACTGCTGCTCCACGGCGATGATCTGCCGGTCCTTCGACAGCAGCGGGATCAGCTCGCCGAAATCGGTGCCGATGCCCGACAGCGCGCCGTGCAGCAGGACCAGCGGCGGCTCGTCGGTCGCCTCGCCGTGCACCTCGTAGTACAGGCGTGCGCCGTTGACCTCGACGTAGTCGCCCACTGTCGTTGTGGCGGAAGCCGATTCGCCGGGATCGCCGCAGGCGACCAGCGCCGCGGCGGTGAGGGTGGTGAGCAGGGCCAGGCCGATCTTACGCATTGCGGTCTCTTCTCGTTCGATACGGGAGCGAGGCCGCGGTTCCTCGCCGTTCGCCGGTAGAGACGAGGCGTCCACGGGGAATTCATCGGCGGCACGGCCATTCGATCGACGCGTCCCGCGTGACGGCGGCCACCGAACTCCCGGCCGGAGGAATCAAGTCCGAATTCGGCAATGTTATGTTGAGCCCCGCTTCACGAACTGAGGATGTGCATGCTGGAACGTCTCGAACTGGAGGCTTTTCTCACCCTCGCCGAGGAATTGCACTTCGGCAGAACCGCGGAGCGCCTGCGTGTGACGACGAGCCGGATCAGCCAGACGATCCGGAAGATGGAGCGCCGCATCGGCGCACCGCTGTTCGAGCGCAACAGCCGCGTCGTACGGCTGACCCCGCTGGGCAAACAATTGCGCGACGAATTGCGCCCCGCCTACGACCAGATCGCGGCCAGCCTGGTCGCCGCGAGCCGGGGCAGGACCGTCGAACAGACGATCACGGTGGGATTCTCCGCGCCGTGGTGCGGGAACCTGCTGGTGCGTGCCGCGGACGCGTTCCGCGCCCGATACCCCAACACCGCGGTCGACATCGAGGAGATCCAGCTGGTCGACCCGCTCGGTCGCATGCGCGCGGGCGCGGTGGACATGCAGCTCACCGAATTTCCCATCGCCGAGCCCGACATCACGACCGGCCCGATCATCTTCTCCGAGCCGCGCGCGCTGATGGTTCCCGCGAAGCATCCGCTGGCACAGTGGGAATCGGTGTCGATGGAGGACTTGGCCGACGCCACGCTGGTCACCATCAACGGCGAATCGGTGCCGAAGTATTGGATGGACCGCTATTTCCCGCTGCACACGCCGTCGGGCCGCCCGATTCCGCAGGGGCCCGCGACGAACTTCTGGCCCGAGGTACTGGTGCACGTCAGCCAGGGCACCGGTGTCAGCACGGTCTCGTTGCGGGCCAGGGATTTTCACGCCCGGCCCAACCTGGTGTTCGTCCCCTTCCACGACGCGTCCCCGATCGACTACGGACTGATGTGGCCGACCGCCGGAAAGAATCCGCTCGTGCAGCCCTTCCTGGAAGTGATCGCCGAACTCACCCCCACCGACTGAATGCCGCGCCCGGCAAGCGTTGAGTTCGGCTAAGCGCTGCGTTGTCGAAATCGTGCTTGTTGGCGCGCTTTCGCGTGGCGATGCTGGTGAGCATCCGATTCTCGGAACACCGACGGCGGTCGCACCGCAGGAAAATCAGGAGGAATCAGTGTCACGCGAATTGGTCTACACCGGCTTCATGTCGCTCGATGGGGTCGTCGACTCCCCGGGCGGCAAAGAGGAAGGTCATCGCGGTGGCGGATGGGTCATGGACACCGAATTCGTCCCCGAGGCGTACTCGCTCAAGGGCGAAGAGCTCGCCGATCACACCGCGCTGCTGTTCGGGCGGCGCAGCTACGAGGCGTTCGCCCCGTTCTGGCGGGAGTCCGAGGACCACGCCGCCTACAAGGACCTGCCCAAGTACGTGCTGTCCACCGGCCTCACCGAGCAGGACCTGCTCGACGGCTGGGGCCCGACCACGATCCTGCGCACGGTCGAGGACGTGGCGAAGCTCAAGGAATCCGAGGGCGGCGCGATCTTCATCCACGGCAGCGCCGAACTGGCCCGCCGGCTCTCCGACGCGGACCTGATCGACCGGTACAACCTGCTGGTCTTCCCGGTCCTGCTCGGCGCGGGCAAGGGTCTGTTCAGCCGCGAGGATCGCGACAAGCAGCAACTGCGCCTGCGGGATTCGGCGACGTACTCCAACGGCGTCGCCAAGCTCGTCTACGACGTGGTGCGCTGAACGTCACCGTCGCGGCCTCGACGCGGGCTCGACGGGGCGATATCCCGTCGAGCCCGCGTCACGCGGGCACCCGATCAGTTCTGCGCCGCCCGAACCGTGGCGGCCCCGGCGGCGTACAGCTCGTCCACCCGCCGCCCCCACGCCGGATCGGCATCGACCCGTCGCCGGTAGATCTCGTAGATCCGTTCTCCCAGTGCGGGATCCGCGTCATCGCTGAAGCGCACCGCCGACTGCCTGGCCAGGCGCGGCAGGATGAAATCGTCGCCCGCTATGTGCACGGGGTTGTGCATATAGCGCTCGACGGCGTCCAGATCCGGCAGCGCCGTGACGAACGCGTGGGTGAACCCCTCGCTCGGATCGCCCAGGTCGGGGCCGATGCTGGAGAACACCGACGCCTCGACCGAGATGGTCCGGCGGATGGCGTCGATCACCTGCTCGCGCTCCTGTGCCCCGACCTCGTCCTTGAAGCTGAACCGCTGCACGAAAACAATCATTCGAACCTCCCCGAATTGCACTGACGAGTGCAGAATAGTGCACCGAAGGGTTCGGTCGCTAGGGTTGTTCCGTGCAACGGATCAGTGCGGAGCGCCCGAAGGGGCGGATCGACAAGCGCCAGGCGATACTGGGCGCGGCCTTCGAGGTCTTCGCCGGGGACGGCTATCACCGGGCGAGCGTCGACGCGATCGCGCTGGCGGCGGGGGTCGCCAAGCACACGATCTACAACCATTTCGGCGACAAGGAGTCGCTGCTGCGCGCGGTGGTCGCCGATCTCGCCGAACAGGCCCTGGTTCGCAACCTCGCCGCGGTCGAAATACTGGACCGCGGAGCGGATCTCGCCGAATCGCTGACCGAGACCGGAGTCCGACTCGCCGAGTGCTACTGCGATGAGCACACCGTCGCGCTCCGCCGGCTGCTGCAGGCCCAGCTGCCCACCATGCCCGATCTGCTCGACCTGATCCGGGACCGCGCCACCGACCGGGTCAACGACGCGCTCGCGGCCCGGCTCGCGCGACTGGCGCTGGCCGGGCGGCTCGAGCTGCACGGTGATCCCGCCGTCGCGGCCGAGCAGTTCGGCGCCCTGCTCACCGGCCCACTCGAGTCCCGTACCCGCATGGGTACCGCGAAGATCTCGAAATCCGAACTGCGACAGCTCGTCCGGAACGCCGTCGACACCTTTCTCCGGGCGTTCGGGCCCGCGGCGTAGGGGCGCGACGGCCCCGCACGCCGCGGGCCGCGACGGGATCGGGCTCAGCCCGCCGCGACGGCGGGCCGCTCCGCGGGCGCCGCGCTCGCGATGACCGCGCGGCGGTAGGGGATCGCCGCGGCGATCGCGGCGGCCAGGATCGAGACGCCGCCGCCGATGAGGAAGGCGACCCGGAAGCCGTTCTCGCTCGGGATGGCATGGCCGCCCGCCGAAATGGTCAGCTGGGCCAGCACCGCGCCGATGACGGCCGCGGAGATCGAGGTGCCGATCGAGCGCATGAGCGTGTTGAAACTGTTGGCGGCGGCGGTTTCCGACTGCGGCACCGCGCCCATGATCAGCGCGGGCATCGCGCCGTAGGCGAAGGCCACGCCCGACGAGCAGATGATCGTGACCAGCAGCAGGCCCCAGGTCGAGCCCATCAGCAGCAGGGCCGAGCAGTAGCCGGCGGCCATGACCGCCGCGCCGGTGACGAGGGTGACCTTGGGCCCGCGCGCCGCCGACAGCTTCGCGCCGACGGGGGACAGCAGCATCATCATGATGCCGCCGGGCGCCATCCACAGGCCCATGGCCAGCATCGACTGTCCCAGTCCGTAACCCAGCGAGGCGGGCAACTGCAGCAGCTGGGGAACGCTCAGCTGCAACGAGTACATGCCCACCCCGATGGCCGCGCTCGCGATGTTGGTCACCAGCACCTGCGGCCGCGCGGTGACGCGCAGATCGACCAGCGGCTCACCCGCCCGCAGCTCCCACCAGCCCCACACCAGCAGCGCCACCGCGGACGCGGTGAACAGGCCCAGGGTCAGCGGCGAATTCCAGCCCCACGCGGCGCCTTTGGAGACCGGCAGCAACAGCGCGATCAGACCGGCGCCGAGCAGTACCGCGCCCGGGACGTCGAAGCGCCCGCTCGGCCCCTCGGCGCTGCCCTCGGGCACCACGACCACGATCAATACTGCGGCGACCGCGACCAAACCCGCCGCGCCCCAGAACATCACGCGCCAGTTGCTGTACTCGGTGACCGCCGAGGCCAGCGGCAGGCCGAGCGCGCCGCCGATGCCCAGCGACGAGGAGATCAGCGCGATGGCGGTGCCCAGGCGCTCGGGCGGCACGACGTCCCGCAGCAGCGCGATGCCCAGCGGAATGACGCCGACGCCGAGGCCCTGCAGGCCGCGGCCGATGATCATCGGCACCAGCGACCCGGCCAGCGCGCAGGTGATCGAACCCAGGAACAGCGGCACCGTGGAGGCGATCATCATGCGGCGCTTGCCGTACATGTCGCCGAGTCGCCCGGCGACGGGCGTGGCGACCGCGGCCGCGAGCAGCGTGATGGTGACGACCCAGGTGGTGTCGCCGGGGTCGGCGTTCAGGATGCGCGGCAGTCCGCCCAGCAGCGGAACCACCAGGGTCTGCATCAGCGACGCGGTGATTCCGGTGAAGGCCAGCACGGCCAGGACGGCGTTGGTGCCGCGGGGGATGGGGTCGGTTTGGGTCACGATTACTCCTGCGCTCGGCGACTTATGCATAATACATACAATGTGCATTATGCACACTCGATCGACCCGGTCGTGACCGGTAGGGTGAGCGGCAATCAGGTCACACCGCAGGTCGACGCGGATCGGCGGAAGGAGCAGGGTGAGCAATCCCATCGACGCGCTCGAGTTCGAGGCCATGCTCTTCGGCCGGTACAGCCTGATCTCCCGCAAGGGCGACGGGCGGCTCGAGCGCAGCGCCTACGTCCTGCTCCACCGGCTGCAGGGCGGCGGCCCGATGTCCATCGGGCAGCTCAGCGAGGCGCTGGGCCTGGATGTGTCCACGCTCAACCGCCAGACCGCGGCGATGCTGAAAGCCGGTCTGCTCGAACGCATTCCCGACCCCGACGGCGGGATCGCCCGGAAATTCCGGGTGACCGCGCTCGGCCGGGAGAAGATGGAGTTCGAGCGGGCCTCGAGCATTCATCACCTCGACGTCATCCTGGCCGACTGGCCCGCGGACGACGTCGCCGCGCTGGCGGACTATCTGGCCCGCTTCAACGCCGCGATCGAGCAGTACCACGGGCGGCCGTGGCCGCGGCCCGTGCACTCCTGAGTCTCAGCCCGAAGTCGCCGCCGCACAACGCCGTCCGATCTCGCGCAGCGCCGCCAGCACCTCGGGCGGGCCGTCGATCTCGAAGTCGGCGTCGAGGAAGGTGAGGTGCGCGGCCAGGATGTACGCGGTGTCGCCGCCGGCGTGCACCAGGCTGGTGCGGTCGTCGACGGGTTCGACCGCGATGCCGTCGGGCAGCCATTCCACCAGTTCGGTCGCGGGCCGGCGCACCAGCACTCGCGCCCGGTAGCGGAACCGGGCTACGCGGCGACCGGCGGCCACGAACGTGATGAGGTCACCGTCCGGGGGATCGCGCGGATCGAAGCGCGGTCCGGTCGGGATCCTCGGGCTCATGCGATCGACCCGGAAGGTGCGCCAATCGGATCGGTCCAGATCCCAGGCGACCAGATACCAGCGGTGCCCGAGGTAGACGAGCCGATGCGGCTCGACGGTGCGGTACTGCTCGGCGCCGTCGTGGTTGCGGTAGTCGAAACGCAGCCGATGCCGCTCCCGCACCGTGCCCGCGATCGCGGCCAGCACCCGCGGATCCGCTTCCGCGCCCGCGTGATTCGGGATCACGGTCGAGGACTGCAGCGAGTCGATACGGTGGCGCACGCGCGCGGGCAGCACCTGTTCGATCTTCGCCCGGGCACGGGCCGACGCGGTTTCGAAGCCCGCGACCGAGCCCGGCGACGCCCCGCCGAGGCCGAGCACCACCGCGGCGGCCTCGTCCTCGTCCAGCAGCAGCGGGGGCAGCTTCGCGCCCGGGCCGAGCCGGTAGCCGCCCGCCGCGCCGGGCGTGGAGAAGATCGGATAGCCCAGCTCGCGCAGCTTGTCCATGTCGCCGCGAATCGTGCGCGGGGAGACGCCGAGTTCGGCGACCAGTTGCGGTCCGCTCCACTGCGGGCGGGTGTGCAACAGGGTGAGCAGGCGCAGCAGCCGCGCCGACGTGGTGATCACGAATTATTACCTTAATCACCAATGCGGCAAGTAGGTTGCCGCATTGGTTGATTTCATTGAGGTATGAGCAACTCGAACACCGAGATCCGCCCCTTCGAAATCGCTGTCGCCCAGGCCGAATTGGACTACCTGAACGCGCGGCTGGAC
Source organism: Nocardia sp. NPDC003693 (assembly GCF_053981095.1). Lineage (NCBI taxonomy): Bacteria > Bacillati > Actinomycetota > Actinomycetes > Mycobacteriales > Nocardiaceae > Nocardia > Nocardia sp. NPDC003693. The sequence goes on along the minus strand of NZ_JBSFNO010000055.1, from coordinate 17,100 downwards.
CACGTCCGGCTCCCGGACGAGCTGCCCGGCGAGGGATGGCGGCTCGGCGTACCGACGGACTACCTGCGCGAGCTGATCAGCTACTGGCGCAACGACTTCGACTGGCGCGCCCAGGAGAAGGCGCTCAACGACCTGCCGCAGTTCACCACCGAGATCGACGGCCAGAACGTGCATTTCGTGCACGTGCGCTCGCCCGAGCCCGACGCCACGCCGCTCATCCTGACCCACGGCTGGCCGGGATCGTTCGTGGAATTCCTGGACATCATCGGCCCGCTGACCGACCCGCGCGCGCACGGCGGCGACCCCGCGCACGCGTTTCACCTTGTTCTGCCCTCGATTCCGGGCTACGGGTTCTCCGGTCCGACCACCGAGGCGGGGTGGAACGTCAACCGGGTGGCCCGAGCCTGGGCCGAGCTCATGGCTCGGCTGGGCTACGAGCGCTTCGGGGCGCAGGGCGGGGACTGGGGTTCGGGCATTTCCCTGGAGCTGGGCCGGGTCGTTCCGGATCGGGTGATCGGCGTGCACGTGAACTTCCTGATGACCTTCCCCTCCGGCAGGGAGGGTGAACTCGACGCCTTCGAGCCCGCCGATTTCGCCAGACTCGGTCTGCTCGAACGGTTCCAGGGGGATTTCGGCGGCTACATGGCGATTCAGTCGACCCGTCCGCAAACCCTCGCCTACGGTCTCACCGATTCCCCGGTGGGCCAGCTGGCCTGGATCGTGGAGAAGTTCAAGGAGTGGACCGACAGCACCGACCGTCCCGAGGACGCCGTCGACCGCGACCGCATGCTCACCAACGTGATGCTCTACTGGCTGACCGGCACCGCGGCGTCCTCCGCCCGGTTCTACGCCGAGTTCGCCGCGTCGATGGCGCGGGGTGACTACCCCGCCCGGGTCGAGCGCCCGGTCGGGGTCGCGGTCTTCCCGAAGGACGTCATCCTGCCGATTCGCAAGCTGGCCGGCCGGGACGCGAACGTCGTGCACTGGACCGAGCACGATCGCGGCGGTCACTTCGCCGCCCTGGAACAGCCGGCCCTGCTGGTCGCGGACATCCGTTCGTTCTTCGCCCAGCTCTCGGACTAGCCGAAGTCGTTGCGGGCGAGGCGAACCGCCTCGCCCGCGACGATCAGGCGGGGACGCTGCCCGCGGCGACCGCCCCGGCGCGTTCGGCCAGGGCGGCGGTCTCGGCGGCCAGGCCGCGGACGAGCGACGTGCCGAACAGGGCGTGCGCCAGGAACGCCAGGGGGCCGGTGAGCGCCAGTCGCACCACCAGGCGGGTGCGGTCGCCCTCGGTGAGCAGCACGCGCAGCCGGTTGCCGCCGGCGAGGGCGGTGACCCAGCCCTTGTCGCGCCAGCCGAAGCGGCGGCCGGGGTCGACCACGGTGACCTCGTGCATGGCGTGGCGGGCGTTGTCGTTCAGGACGACCTGCGCGGCGACGGACGCGCCGGGCTCGGGTGCGCCCCGGACGGCGGTGAGCCACGGATTCCATTCGGAATAGCGCTCGAAGTCGGTGATGACCCGATAGGTGACCTCGGGGGAGGCGTCGATGAGCGCTTCGCTGTAGTAGCGGGGAGCCAGGCGCTCCCAGCGCGCGACCACACCGGCGAACAGCACGGGCAGGATGCGGCCGCGCGCGGTGCGGGTGTCGCCGGTGCGCCGCGCGACGTCGAGTTCGAGCCGGTGGATCTCGGTGTGGATGCGGGGGTCGTCGTGCGCGAACCAGTGCAGATCGGTGAGCCGGGCGCGTGCCCCCGCGTAGTCCCGCGCACGGACGGCCTCGCGGCAGAGTTCGAGTTCCGCGTCGTTCGCTCGGGCGAAACGCTCCGCCGCTGTCATCTCTTCCTCCGGATCCCGGGGTGCCCGCACCCCGGAGGAAGCATCGCGGACACCCGAATCCCAGTCAAGCATTTGCTTGGTATGACATCGACGGGCGGACCCGGCGCGATGGTGCGGCAGTCCGGCCCGGTGCGGGCGCCGATGACCCGGGACCGATTCCTATTTGACCGATTCCCGACCGCGCCGCGAAAAGCGCCGATACGATAACTCAAAATTTGCTATACGCGACCACGTCGCGGCGTGGATGCGTACCGATCGTTCCTGCTCCCACTGACTAGGGGATCGCGTGCAAAATTCATTGATCGGCTCGGCGGCCGGAATCCGGCGCCTGTTGTTCCTCGGATGTGCGGCCGGTATCGGCATATCCCTCGTGGTGGCTCCGGCGGGCGCCGATGTGCCCGGAGCCGCGGAGATAACGCAGAAGTACGACGAGGCGGGCGGTGCGTCCTCACCGCTGGGCAATCCCGTCGGCGAGGCCGTGGAGGTGGCCGGCGGCGCGAGCCGCGACTACCAGGGCGGCGCCATCTTCTACTCCCCACCCGATGGCGCGCACGTGATGTACGGCGTCATTCTGAACGAATTCCGCGAACTGGGCGGTCCGGCAAGCGATCTCGGATTCCCCACCAATGACGAATCCGATACCACCGGCGTCGCGGGCCGATTCAACACCTTCGCCGCACCCGACGGCGCCGCCATGTACTGGACCCCGCAGCAGGGCGCGTGGGTGGTGCGCGGCCCGATCCTGGCGGCCTACCGCGAACTTCAGGGCCCCGCGGGTGAGCTCGGTTTTCCGACGGCGGCCGCCACGGTCGACGGCAACGGCGCGACCGTGCAGAAATTCAGCGGCGACAACGGGGCCGCGCAGATCACCTGGAGTGCCGAGAACGGATTCACCACGGTGCCCGGCAGTTTGGCGGGCGCCCTGGCCGGATTGCGGCTCCCGAGCATGACCGGCGTCCTGCCGGAGGGCTCGGTCCAGTTGCCCGACGGCCGCGTCCAGCTGCCCGATGGTTCCATCAAGATGCCCGACGGCAGTTACCAATTGCCGAACGGCAATGTCGTCATGCCGGACGGATCGATCAAACTCCCCGACGGCTCGATTCAATTGCCGGAGGGCGCGGTTCGTCTCGGCGACGGTTCGCTGCAATACGCGAACGGACTGATTCGGATGCCCGACGGTTCGTTCTCGCTGCCCGACGGCGCGGTGCAATTGCCCGACGGCACCGTGCGCATGCCCGACGGTTCGATCGTATTCCCCAGCGGCGGCGTGAAAATGCCCGACGGATCCTTCGACTTCCCGGGTATGGCGTTCTCGTCCGCCGAGAAGTCCACGGGGTGGTGGGATCGGCTGCGGGACAACATGGGCGGCTGGTGGTGGATCGTGCCGGTGCTGATCGCACTGCTGGTCCTGGCGGCGCTGGCCGGTCTGTACCGCTGGTTCCGCAACCGCGGCGGCGGCGCGAACACCGGTGGCCCCACCGGCGGCCCGTCGCGCCCCGGCGGCGGTGCCGGCTGGGACGACCGCGCGGCTGCCTCGGGCGCGACGCGGGCCGACGCGACCGGACGCGGAGTCACCCCGGGCGGCATGGTCAAGGGCGCCGCGGCCGCCGGTGCGGCGGGCGCGGCCGGGGTGGGTGGCCGGGCCCGTGAGATGGCCGGCGACGCGACCTCGGGTCTGGCCGGTGCGGGCAGGCACGCCGCGGACCGCATGGGCGACATGGCCGGCGGGGTGGCCGACACCGGCCGGCGGGTCGGTGAAACCGTCGGCTCGTCCGGCAAACACGCCGGCGCCGCCGCGGCCGGGGTGGCGGCGGCGGGCGCGGGCGCGCTGGCCGGTGCCCGCCGGGGCGCGCCCGGCGCCGTCGCGGGCGCCGAGGTGAACGCGCTGTTCGACGAGCTGGAGGGCGCCGACGTCATCAACACCGCCTATGCCGGAGCGGCACAGGGCCTTTCCGGTGGCGTGGTCCACGCCAGGCTGCTCATCGACGAGAACATGAGCCCGCGCCTGGTGGAGATCCTCGACGCGGCGGGATACGACGCCGTGCACGCCCGGGATGTCGGTCTGGGCGGCGGCGCCAATCGCGCGACGCTGGAGAAGGCGAAGACGATGGGCCGCACCCTGGTCACCTGCGAGCGTTCCTACGCGCGCGACATGATCGGGAACCCGGCGACCGGCAGTGTGGTCATCCTCGACAACGCCGAGGGCACGATCGACGACCACCTCGCGGTGCTGCGGCGAGCCCTGCCGATGCTGGACGCGGTGCTGGCCGGCGGCGCCCTCGCGGTCGCCTCCGATCAGGGCGTGCGGGCGCGCCGGCTTCCGCTCACCCACAGGTAATCCCGATCGAGCGCCCCGCCGCGGCCGCGGAGTTCCAGCGGCCGCGGCGGGGCGCCCGGCTGTCGCGGTTCTCACACCGGGACCCGATGCCACGGTCGATCCCGGTGAATCCGGTCACGGGATTGTCCGCGCGCATGAGCCGGAACTTATTGCGGTGGAGGATGTTGCGGCCGATCGGCATATCTCTTTGGGACCGCCGGTTTGCAATTGCTCTCAATTAGTGCTGCAGCCCAATGCAATTCGGCGGATTCGGCCGAGGCCCCGGACCTTCGCGTCTGTTATCTTCAGTCGACCTCGAGATCGACAAAGAATAGGGCCGTACACGATGACGCTCACCGGGCGATCTACCGAACCCGATACCCAGCACAAGAAGCCCGCAGTCGGTCGTCGCGTAGCCGCCGACGCGCCCGCGTCCTCGCCGTCGCGGGGACCGTGGATCGCGGGTGTGGCCGCATTGGCTCTGGTGGCCGGCGGCGTGGGCGTGGCGGTGGTCACCTCGGGGTCGGACTCGGGCCCCGGCCCGGCGCTCAGCAAGACGTTCCTGCCGGTCGACAAGGAATGCGAGCTGGTCACCAGGGCCACCCTGGATACCTACGTGCCCGGGGCCAACTGCGCCGCACAGGCCTTCAGCGGTATGAACAACGGCGACGGCGTCCGCACCTACGGGCCGTCGTGGACGGTCGAATCCGCGACGAGCGTGCCGACCCAGATCGAGCTCGGCCTCACCCTGACCCCGGCCGCGGAGAGCCTGTTCACCGAGAGCTACGACGACGCGGTGCGCAGCTTCCAGGCCAGTCACCACGCGGCGCAGATCGACGAGATCACCCTGCCCCAGTTCGACAAGGCGTACCTGATGTCCGGGGACTACGCCTACGCGGTGATTCCCCAGTCCGACGCGCGCATCGCCGCCCGCAAGGGCAACGCGGTGCTGGTGCTGACCTTCAAGGGCTTCGGCACGGCCGAGGAATCCATCGGGGCCGCGAAAGCGATTGCCGCCGACGTCATCACGCATCTGCCCAGCTGATCGCGCCCGCCCGGCAGCCCCCCGTCACCGAGCGACGGGGGGCTGTTTCGCGTCCGGGGCGGCGGTCCGGGTCAACCGCCGACCTCGTCGAGGTGCTCGTGGAGGGCGGCGGTGATGGCGGTGAGCACGCGGTGGGCGGTGTCGAGTTCGGCGTCGGAGAACTCGGTCATGGCGGCGCGGTTGCGTCCGCCCAAGGGCAGGAAGAAGTCCGCGGCGGCGGCGCGGCCCGGGTCGTCCTGGTGGAGCAGCACCCGCCGGCGATCGGCGGGATCGGCGCCGCGGCGCAGGTGGCCGGACTCGATCATGCGCTCCACCAGGTAGGTGATGGCGGCCGAGGACATCCCCATGAGCTTGCCGAGTTGCCCGGCGGTGAGGGGCCGGCCGGCGAACTCCGCGGTGGCGATGTGCAGCAGGGCGCGGAAGTCGTTGGCGCGTAAGTTGTTCTGTCGCGCGAAGGTGTGGCCGAGTTGCTCGGAGACCGCTGTCAGGGCGCGCAGGTCCGCGCCGATCTCGGTTTCGAGCGCAAAGCGCTGTGCGGTGGCCTCCGCGTCGGCGCCGTCGTTCGCGATCACCGGAACAGCCTAGCCCCCAATTCTCTCCGTTGCTTAACATTTAAAAACATGAAACAGTTTCCGGGTGAGCTTCTGGAATCGGTACGCAAGCCTGGTCAGCCACCGGAGGTCGTGGCTGCTGCTGGTCGCCCTGTTCGTGCTGGCGGCGGGCCTGATCGGCGGGATAGGAAAGAACGACGCGGCCGGGCAGGCGCCGCGGTCGGTACCCGACGCGGCCCAGTCGGCGCGCATCGCCGAGGTGCTCGACGAGTTCCCGGACGCGGACACCGCGGTCGCCATCGCGGTCGTCACCCGCACCGATGACGCGCCGCTGACCGAGGCCGACCTCGCCGCAGCCCGCGGCGTCGTCGAGCGTGCGACGCGGGCGGCGGGCGGTGTCCCGGATCCGGCCGTCGCCCTGCAGACCGCGCCGGACGGGCAGGCGGCGATCGGGCAGGTGCCGGTGTCGGGCGCCCTCGACGGCGCCGCGCTCACCGAGCACATCACCCTGGTTCGGGAGGCCGCCCGCGCGGATCTGCCCGCGGGCCTGCGGGTCGAGATCACCGGCGGCCCCGCGTTCGCCGCCGATATCGCCGACGCGTTCGCGGGCGCCGACGTCACGCTGCTGGCGGTCACCGCGATCGTCGTCGCGGTACTGCTGATCCTGACCTATCGCTCCCCGGTGCTCTGGCTGATTCCGCTGCTGATCATCGGCCTGGCCGATCGGGTCGTGGTCAGCGTCGGTACCGGCCTGGCCCAGCTGACCGGGCTCTCCTTCGACGGTTCCACCTCGGGCATCACCAGCGTGCTGGTCTTCGGCGCGGGCACCAACTATGCCCTGCTGCTCATTTCGCGCTACCGCGACGAACTGCACCGCACCACCGATCATCGGCGGGCGCTGCGGCACGCGGTGCGCCGGGCCGGGCCCGCGATCCTCGCCAGCAACCTGACGGTCGTGCTGGCACTGCTCGTGCTGCTGCTGGCCTCGGTCCCCAGCACCCGCAGCCTCGGGCTCTTCGCCGCGACCGGGCTGCTGGTGGCGCTGGTGTTCGTCCTGCTCGGACTGCCGGCCGCGCTCGCGCTGTGCGGGCGAAACATCTTCTGGCCCTACGTTCCTCGCCCCGATGATCGGGACTACGCCGAGGAGGGCGTCTGGCACCGCGTCGCCACCCGGGTGGTCGCGAAGCCGGTGCCGATCGCCGCGGGCACCCTGGCGGTGCTGAGTGTGTGCACCCTGGGCCTGTTCACCGTCGACGTGGGTCTGTCCCAGACCGAGCAGTTCCGTACCCGCACCGAGTCGGTCAGCGGATTCGAGACCCTCGCGACCTATTTCCCGTCCGGGGCGGCCGACCCGACGCAGGTCGTCGCGCGGTCGTCGGCCGCGCCCGCGGTCACCGACATCCTGGCCGGCACGCCCGGTGTCGTGCGCGCTGCGGCGACCGGGACCTCGGATTCCGGCTGGTCCCGCTGGACCGTGCTCACCTCCGCCGCGCCCGGTTCGCGGGCCGCCTTCGACACCGTCGAGGCCCTGCGCACGCGCCTGGGGGAGGTGCCCGGCGCCGACGCCCTGGTGGGTGGAAACGACGCGCGCGCACTGGATTCCAGCGATGCGGCCGCGCGTGATCGCATGGTCGTCATCCCGCTGATCCTGCTGGTGGTCTGTGTGGTGCTGCTGGCGCTGCTGCGGGCCGTGCCCGCCGCGCTGCTGCTGGTGGCGGTCACCGTCCTGGGCGCGCTGGCCGCGCTCGGCCTGGGCAGCTGGGTGAGCGTGCACGTGTTCGGCTTCCCCGCCCTGGACACCGGTGTCCCGCTGTTCGCGTTCCTGTTCCTGGTCGCGCTGGGCGTGGACTACACGATCTTCCTGGTCACCCGGGCGCGCGAGGAGACCCCGGAACACGGCACCCGGCACGGCATGGTGCGTGCGGTGTCCTCGACCGGCGCCGTCATCACCAGCGCGGGACTGGTGCTGGCCGCGGTGTTCTGTGTCCTGGGTGTGCTGCCGCTGATCACGCTGACCCAGCTGGGCATCGTCGTGGGCATCGGCATCCTCCTCGACACGTTCGTGGTGCGCACCGTGGTCATTCCGGCGCTGTTCAGCGTGATCGGATCGCGGATCTGGTGGCCGAGCCCGCTGGCCGCCGCCGCGGAGACCGAGAATCGGGACGCGCGGGCGGATTCGGCGCACGCCCAGGGGTGAGATCGGGTGCGGGGTGCGCGCCCCGCACCGGTACCCGCCGAATCCCCACGTACTAGAACTTGTTCCAGTACGGTCGGCGCATGAGCGCGACCGCACCGTCAGTCCGGGCCGGGAACCGCCCGCGGATCGTGATCGCCGGGCTGGGCGACACGGGCCTGCTCACCGCCATCCACCTCGCGAAACACGCGGATGTGGTGGGTGTTTCGAGCAAAACGGGCCTGGTCAGCGGGCAGGAACTCGGCCTGCGATTGGCTCGCCCGCACGACTGGGCGCGCGAGTACCGGGTTCCCTTCGACCGTTACCGCCGGCTCGACGGGGTGCGGATCGTGCACGGGACGGTGTCCGGCCTGGATCCCGCCGCGCGCGAGATTCACCTCGTCGATCACTCCGGGGCCGCGCGCTCGGAATCCTATGACGCGCTGGTGATCTCGACCGGGGTGACGAACGGCTTCTGGCGCAGGCCCGGCCTGCAGACCCGCGACGAGGTGGACGCCGAGATCGCCGCCGCGCACGAACGCCTCGCCCGCGCGGACTCGGTGCTGGTGCTGGGTGGCGGCGCCGCGGCGGTCAGCAGCGCGCTGAACGTCGCCACCGTATGGCCGCGCACACAGGTGGACCTCTACTTTCCCGGCGACCGCGCGCTGCCGCAGCATCACCTCCGGGTTTGGCGCACGCTGCGCCCGCGACTCGAGCGGCTCGGCGTCGGCCTGCATCCGCGTCATCGCGCGGTGGTCCCGGAAGGCTTCGCGTGCGACGAGATCACGACCGGTCTGGTCGAGTGGAGCACGGGCCAGCCCGCGAGCACCGCCGACGCGGTGCTGTGGACCATCGGGCGGGTCCGGCCGAACACGGACTGGCTGCCCGGCGAGCTGCTGGACGACGGCGGTTTCGTCCGCGTCGACGACTACCTGCGCGTCCCCGGTCTGCCCGGGGTGTACGCGATCGGCGACGTCGCCGCCACCGACCCGCTGCGGACCTCGGCCCGCAGTCGCGCCGATGGTCTGCTGGCGCACAACATTCGCGCCGAGCTGACCGGCAGGCCGCCGCGGCCGTTCGTGCCCGCGACCCGCCGCTGGGGTTCGGTGGTCGGGCCGCAGCGCAACGTCCTGGAGGTGTTCGGCCCCGGTGGCCGGGGCTACCCGATTCCGGTCTGGTCCGCGCTACAGCCGCTCATCGTGGGGCGCGGGATCTACGGCGGACTCCGCCACCCCGGCCCGCCTCACTCCCGGTAGACCGCCACGTACGCGTTGGTGAGGGTGCCCACGCTCGCGGGACCCAGGCACGAGGACGAGCCCTGTCCGGCCGGGCCGAACGAGCCGCCCCAGCTGCCGCGGTAGGGCCCGATGCCCATGAACGGCCAGGCGTTCGGAATGCCGGCCAGCCCCCAGCACTCGGTGACCACCGTGTATTCGCGTCCGGGCGGCGCGTCGACGTCGTTGCAGATCGCCGAGGCGCTCACCAGATCCCGCGTGATGACGCAGTCCTGCGGCGCGGCCTGCGCGGTCCCCGAACCGAAGGCCACGGCCAGTCCGAGCACCGGCACCGCGGCGGCCGTGACCCGTGTGGCGGCGAGCATCGCCTTGTTCATATCGAAATCCTCCCAAAAGGCCGTGCGGCCATCGTGTAACGGATACCGAGCTGATCGAGCCGGGGCATCGAAATACCCCCGAGTGCGCTGCCCACTCCGGTGTGTGATCGTGATTCAGGGCAGAAGTGTTGCACGGGAGCCGTTCCGGCACGGGTAACCGCGCTCGGCCCCGCGGCCGTGGCGCCGGGCCGGTCGACCCCGAAATACCGGGTCAGCCCAGGATGAGGGCGGCGGCGTGTTCGCCGATCATCATGGTCGCCGCGTTGGTGTTGCCGCCGACGATGCTGGGCATGATCGAGGCGTCGGCCACGCGCAGACCCTGTATGCCGCGCACCCGCAGCGTGGGGTCCACGACCGCGCGCTCGTCGACGCCCATGCGGCAGGTGCCGACCGGGTGGTAGACGGTGGTGGCGCGGTTGGGAACCTCGGCCGCCAGTTCGGCGCGGCCGGGATGCTTTGTGCCGGGCTCGATCTCGTCGTCCACCGCGGGGCCGATGGATTGCGCGGACATGATCTCGCGGGTCAGTTCCATGCCGTGTACGAGGGTGTCCAGGTCCCGCTGTTCGGCGAGATAGTTGGGATCGATGGCCGGCGCCGCGGTGGGATCGGCGGAGGTCAGGCGCAGGGTGCCCCGGCTCTGCGGGTAGATCATGGTAACCAGGATGGTCAGGGCGCGGCGGGGGTCCGGGGTGTGCCGGATGGGCGCGTCCTGGTTGGGGCCGGGGTAGCTCCACGGCAGCACATGCAGTTGCAGGTCGGGTGTGCCGGTGGAGTAGGGGGTGCGCAGGAACGAGACCACCTCGAAGACGCTGCGCGCCAGCCAGGTGCTGTTCCTGCGCAGCGACTCGCGCACCAGGGCGCGGGCGAAATAGCCTGCCGCGGAACGGTGTACGGCGGTCGGCATGGCGAAGCTCATCGGCACGAACAGGTGGTCGTGCAGGTTGTCGCCCACCGGGAGGTCCGCGGCGACCTCGATGTCGAAGGCCCGCAGGTGGTCGGCGGGGCCGATGCCGGACAGCATGAGCAGCTGCGCGGAGCCGAAAGTGCCCGCGCTGACGATGATTTCCCGGTCGGCCCGCAGGGTGTGGAGACCGCGCGCCGTCCGGTACTCGACCCCGGTCGCCCGGCCGTTCTCGATCACGATCCGGGTGACCTGGGTATCGGGCAGCACCGTCAGGTTCTTCGGCCGCGAGTCCAGGTATCCGACCGAGGTGCTGTATCGCAGACCGGCGCTGTTGCTCTGCTGCAGCAGCGATACCCCGTCCTGCTCGGCCCCGTTGTAGTCGGGATTGTGTGCCGCGCCGGTGGTTTCGGTCAGCGCCGACATGAACGACTCGGAGGCCTCGGTCAGCTCGCGCGCCCGGATCACCTTGATCGGCCCGGCGTCGCCGCGGAATTCGCTGGCGCCGTCCTCGAAGGATTCGAACTTCTTGAAGCTCGGCAGCACGTCCGCGTAGGACCAGCCGGTGTTGCCCTCGGCCGCCCAGTCGTCGAAATTGCGGTGGTTTCCGCGCACGAACACCATGCCGTTGATCGAACTCGACCCGCCGACCACCTTGCCGTGGGTCTGCGGAACCTTGCGCCCCAGCGCGTGCTTCTGTTCGACGGTGTAGTGCCCCCAGTCGACGGTTTTCTTCAGCTGCGGCACGGCGTGCATGGGCCCGATGAGGCCGGGCGTGCGCACCAGGCGGGTGTTGTCCCGGCGCCCGGCCTCGATGAGCGTGACGGTCGCGCCGGAGTCGGCCAGTCTGCGTGCGATGATGGCCCCGGCACTGCCGGAACCGATGACTATGTAGTCCGTAACCGACATCGTCGGCCCCTCTCCCCAGACGGTGTCGCCGCGAGTCACCGGCAACTAGAACGTGTTGCCGAACGTACTCGAAAACCGGCGAGCGGGAGCCCGATTCACCGTCGAGGGCGGGGAGCCGACGCCGATCTAGCGCCGGGACAGTTCCCGCAGCACCTCCGCGGCCGCGCGCGTGCCCGACTCGATGGCGCCCTCCACGTAGCCCGGATGGTCACCCGCGGTTTCGGTACCCGCCCAATGGATGTTGCCCGCCGGCGCGGACGGGATCGGCGGAAAGTCGCCGCCGGTGCCGGGGTCGGGGATCGCGAAGTAGCCGCCGCCGACGAATTCGTCACGATGCCAGGACTTTTCGTGCCAGCTCACCGGGTCGAGCAGGGCGGGGCCGAGGTGGCGGGCCAGCGGGCCGAGGACGGCGTCGCGCCGCGCGCGGGCGTCGAGGCCGTCGAGCGCGTGCGCCTCGAGACCGGGGACGAGCACGCACAGGTGACCGGGGCCGTCGCCGGGCGGGGTGGTGTCGAAGGCGGCCCGGCCGGGGTTGTCGAGCACCAGGAACTCGCCGCCGAGTCCGTCGCGCCAGAAGGGCCGGTCGTAGACCGCGATGGCCTTGTACACCGAGCCCATGTACGAGTGCCGCGCCAGGTCGGCCTGTGCGGCGGGCAGTGCGGGGTCGAAATCGATCCGCTCGAGCAGCGGCGGCGGCACCGTGAGGATCGCCTTGCCCGCGCGGATCTCGCCCCGCGTCGTGCCGATGGACAGGCCCTCGCTCGTCCGCGTGATCGATTCGACGCGGTGGCCCAGGCGAATTCGGTCGCCGAGTTCGGCGGCCATAGCCTCGGACAGCGACCCCATGCCCTCGACCAGCAGGGAATCCTGTGCGCCGCCGCGCGTGGCCAGCATGGTCGCCAGGCCGCCCTGCGAGCGGATCAGCCGGGCCATGGTGTCCACCGAGAACCGGTCGAGGTCCGCCGTCCACGACGTCGTGGCGATCACCTCGAGCAGCCGCCGCGCGGTGCGCCCGGGCATACGGCGCAGCCACGTGGCGACGGTGACGTCGTTCCAGCGTCGCGGTAACGCGGTGCGGGACAACACTTCCAGCGCGCCGAGCGCGGTCAGCGCGGCGAACGTCGCGGGCGCCGCGACGCGCACGCGGCGGGCGCCGTCGACGATGACCGGCAGCCGCCCGGTGTGCATGGGGAACGGGGTGAGGCCGAGTTCGGCCGCGAGGGTGGTCACCCGATGGTGGTCGTGGCCGATCCACTGGCCGCCGAGGTCCACGCGCGTGCCCAGGGCCGTGGTTTCGCTCAGCGTGCGCCCGCCCACCCGGTCGGCGGCCTCGAGCACGATCACCTCGACGCCGCGCCGCCGTAGTTTGCGCGCCGCGGTCAAGCCGGCGACCCCGGCTCCGATCACCGCCACCGCGGTCTCGGGTGTCGACTCGCGCTCCCGCGACGGATCCTGCTGCATCCGGTGCCCTTCCGTATTCGCCCTGTTCAGGACCGCCGCGCTCGGTGCGGGGCAGCCGAATGAGAACTAAGTCGTACAACCGACCGACTTTTTTCAGTAAGCCACATCGCGCCGGTGAGCGCAAGGGTCCGGGAGGTTGTGTCCGCTAGTCCGGGGTGTCCGCGAGCGGCCGTGGATCGGCGAAGCGAACGATCATGTCGACGGCGTGGTCGAGGTCGCGGCGGGCGCGCTCGGGATCGGGGTTCGTCACGTACTGCACGATCAGCCCGTCCATCACCGCCAGGGACAGGCGGCCGAGGGTCCCGAAGTCGACGGCGCAGCGTTCGCCCGCGCCCGCGGCCGCCCGCTCGCAGAACTCGGCGACGAGCGTGGTGTAGCCCTGGTACTGGAGCCGGCCGAGCCCGTCGGCGCCCTCGTGGCGCGCGGAGTACATGGCAAGTTCGTACTGCATCACCTGCAGGCCGATCTCGTTCTCGACCAGCGCGGTCCAGAAGTTGTCGACGCTCTGCCGAATCGTGTGCGCCACACCGTGACCGACGTCGACCCGCACGCGGAGCGCGGCGGCGACGTCGCGCTCGACGGCCGCGATGACCGCCCGCAGCAGCTTGTCCTTGGCGGGGAACACGTAGTGCATCGTGCCCAGCGGGATGCCCGCCTCGGCGGCGACCGCCCGCAGGGTCGTGCCCGCCACGCCCACCGTGCTCAGCACCCGGATCGCCGCGGCGACAATCTGCGCTTCCCGTTCGGCGGCTTTGACGTAGGCCAACCCGTTCCCTCCTCGTCGGCTCCCACGAGTCTCGCACGTCGCTCCCACCCGCCCGCTCCGCAACCCACCGGGCGGCTACGTCCGGCCTGCCGTTAATAGTCCGCCATTTGGATCTCGAGGTTTGGCACGAAGTTTCGTGCGGCAGGCGGGTCCGGGTCAGCGGTAGGGGGTGTCCGACTTCTCGAGGTTGGCAGCTGCCTTGGGGTAGCAGTGGGCGTAAAGCATGCCCTTTGCCGCCAGATAGTTCTCATGCTGACGTGGGCCCGGTCCGACGCGAACACCGACGACCGCATCCGCCGGCACCGACCACGTCGAGAACGGGATGAGCTGCGCACCCCTCGTGCGGTAGCGAGCACCCTCCGACACTGCCGTGTGGATGACCCGCCACTCCGCTTCCTCCTCGAAGCCGGCGTGTTTGACTTGCATCGCGAAAACCGCCAACGCACGAATGCACTCGTTGAGCATTCCCTCCGACGAACTCGGCGCCTCGGTGGGTTGCAATCGCCACGCCGTCCAATTGTCAACTTGGGCGGCGAGTACGCCGAGCGGGTCGTTGTAGTCCACCTTTCGGACCATCCACTCCCCGCGTTCGGGGAGCTTGCTCCGGTCGATGCCGATCGCGAACCCGCCCAGTCCGCCGCAGTACCCGCGCCACTGGCTGAGCGAGTCTGGATTCGTCGAGAACGAAGTGACATAGCAGTGGATGTAGCTGGGGTATTCGCGGCGCTCGATGCGGTCGATTTCGGCGCACACATTGCGAAGGAATGCTGCCTTGGCGGGCGCATTCGGCACGTACCCGGTCTGGCCGGCATGGGTCGTCTGGCCAGCCAGCTCGTTGGCCCTGGGTAGCAGTACGTCATCCCTGATGACGCTGAGTCCGTGAATGAGTTCGCGGCTGTCGTTCAGGTACTCGGCTGCTGTTGCGCGGAACTCGGGGCGGTGGGTACGCGGGCCAACCACATTAGGTTCGCGTGGCTCCGGGTTACTTGCGAGAATTCCGAGCAGGCCACCCGCGTCGGTGTAGTGCCACAACGTGCTCGAGTCGGTCAACAGCGTCCTCCGTCTGATCAGTTTGCCGCCGATCGTAGAGCCCACGAGTTCACGCATGTGTGATGGGCCAGGTCCTGCAGGTCCGCACCACTCGTCACGGTCGAATACGTCGCTGTACCACTATTATTTAATGGCGCGGGGACAAGGTGCCTTATGACTAAACAGGGTCGGATCACCCTCCGGTGGATATCGCAGCCAACGTAAACGTCGGCCGGTCTATGACTGTCGATCACTGTGTGGTCCAACCCCTCACCACCCTCGCCGGTGCGCTGGGCACCGCCGTGGGCGCGGGCGCCGGAACGGTCGTCGGCCTGGCGGCCGGAGCGGCCTAGCCCGTTCGGCCTATGTCACCCGGCGTGCCGATCGGTCGCGCCGGGGCCGGCCGTGGCCGGCATCGGGACCAGTGCGTTCGTGATTCCCATCGTGACCCGGTGGAGCAGCCACTCCGCCGGACCGCGGCGGAAGAGGCTGCGCCACAGGGTCGCCAGGGTCAGCGAGCCGGCGGCCAGCAGGGTCAGCAGCTGCCAGGACGGGCCGTGCAGCACGCCGGGTGGGGGAGTGCCGGTGGCGGGCACCAGCGCCCACAGGGCCACGACCTGCAGGATGTAGAGGCTCAGGGCGCACGAGCCGGCACAGATCAAGGGGTACAGCGGAATTCGGGCCGCCGGTAGGAGCGCGGTCAGCACGCCGATCACCCCGAAGGCGACGCCGATCGATCCGGCGATCTCGAACGGCGTTCCGCTGTGCGGATTGTCGACCGTCAGCCACCACCAGCTGTTGGTGCCGACGGTGCCCAGCCCGGCCAGATCGATGATCTCGCCCGGATCGATGTCGGTGATCCCCATGCCGGTCAGCAGATCGATCAGCTGGGCGCGCCCGCCGAACGGGTGCTGCAGCAGCCACGAGCCGCCGTAGCCGAGCAGCGCGAGCGCCGCGCCGATCCCCAGCAGCGGCAGGGCGCGCAGTTCTCGGATGCCCCAGCGGCCCAGCGCCATTCCGGCCAGGACGAACGGCATCCAGGTGATGGCCGGGTACGCGCCGGTGAACACCAGCATCGTGGCGACGTCACCGAGCCCGGACCAGGAGGTGAACATATCGGCGCTCGGGTGGCCGCCGACGGTCGACTGGTCCAGGTGCGCCCTGATCAGGAAGGACGCGATCGGACCCGCGACCGTCCACCCGGCCGCGAGCGCGGTGAGCGCCCGCGCGCCGAGCCGCAGCAGGGGCAGGGCGAGCAGGAAATAGAGGCCGTAGTAGCTCAGGATGAGCATGATCCCGATGCCGGAGTGCAGTTGCGCCAGTGCGATTCCCAGCGCCGCGATCAGCACCGCCCGCGCGGCGACGCGCACCAGATCGCGCCGGGCCGCGCGCCCGGTGCGCGGTGTGCGGCCGCCGGTCATCAGGCTCAGCGAGACGCCCGCGAGGACGGCGAACAGCGCCGCCGATCGCCCCGCGAAGATCGAGAGCCACCCCGACATCACCTGTTCCGGCGGTCCGGTGTGTACCGCGAACATGCCGAGCACGGCGATGCCGCGCGCGGCGTCCAGCGCGAGTACCCGCGGGAGGCTCGGCCCGGTCGCCGAGCGTTCCGATTCCACCGTTCGCGCCGCCGTCACAGCGAGCCCACCTCCCGATCGTCGAATGCCGGTTACCGGCAGGCTAATTCAAGAGCTCGTGAAAAGGTGGTCCCGACGTCGAATCGGGGGCAAGATCACTCTCGGGGTGGACATCGCAGCAAACACAATCGTCCGCCGGTCTCATGGCCGCCGATCACCTCGGGGGCGGTGTTGCCCGACCCTTGCCCGGACAACCATCCAGTGGCACGTGATAGTGTGCGTTCGGCTTCGGGGGCAGCGCGGGGAACCACTTTCGCGTCCCGAATGTTGACGTATCGACCCACTCGGGCAACGCGCCTCGCGCAGGTGCGGTTCCCTTGTGGTTCCGAAACGCGACGGCGGGCTTCTCAGAGCCCGCCGCGACAACGATCGACAGGAGATGGTTGGCATGGGTGTGAGTTTGTCCAAGGGCGGCAACGTGTCGTTGACCAAGGCCGCGCCGGGCCTGACCGCGGTAGCGGTCGGCCTGGGCTGGGACCTGCGGACCACCACGGGAACCGATTTCGATCTCGATGCCAGCGCCATCGGCGTCGACGGGAGCAAGAAGGTCGTGTCGCCCGGGCACTTCGTCTTCTTCAACAACCTCAAGTCCCCCGAGGGCGCGATCGAGCACGCCGGTGACAACCGCACCGGTGAGGGTGAGGGCGACGACGAGGTCATCAACGTCGATCTCGCGGCCACCCCGGCGAGCATCGAGTCCATCGTGTTCCCGGTCTCGATCTACGACGCCGTCTCGCGCAGCCAGAGCTTCGGCCAGGTCCGCAACGCCTACATCCGCGTCGTCGACCGCGCCAATGGCACCGAGCTCGCCCGCTACGACCTGAGCGAGGACGCCTCGACCGAGACCGCCATGGTCTTCGGC
>NZ_JBSFNO010000054.1:0-53542 GCF_053981095.1 Nocardia sp. NPDC003693 | reverse complement strand
CGACCGAAGTACCCGCGCGCCAACTGCGCACCCGACAGATACAACTCACCCGACACACCCACCGGCACCGGACGCAGACGCGCGTCCAGCACGTAGACCCGGCTGTTCGCCTCGGGCGCGCCGATGGAGACCGACACCGCGTCCGCGGCGCTCACCCGGTGGTTGGTGATCGAGACCGCGGCCTCGGTCGGACCGTAGAGGTTGAACAGCTCGGTGCGCGGGTTCTCGCGCAGCACGCGCTGCGCCAGCGGCCCGGGCAGTGCCTCGCCGATGGCCAGGATGCGCCACAGCGAATCCGGCAGGCCGTCGGTGACCAGGGCGTCGAGCATGGACGGCACCACGTGCAGGGTGGTGACCCATTCGCGCGCCATGAGCTCGTTGAGGTACGCCGGATCCTTGTGCCCGTCGGGCAGCGCGATGACCAGGCGGCCGCCGCAGGCCACCGCCGACCAGAACTCCCAGACCGAGAGGTCGAAGGTGGCGGCGGTCTTGAGCAGCACCGCGTCGGCCGCGTCGAGCCCGAATTCCGAACTCTTCCACAGCAACTGGTTCACCACGGCGCCGTGCGGCAGGGCCACGCCCTTGGGGCGGCCGGTGGAACCGGAGGTGAAGATGACGTAGGCGGTGTTCGCCGCGGTCAGCTCGCGCACCCGTTCGGCGGCGGTGATCGGGGAGTCCGAGTGCTCGGACAGATCGAGCTCGTCGATCCGCAGCACCGCGAGGCCGGCGAGGGATTCCGCGCCCTCACCGGTGATCTCGTACGCGTCCCGGCCGGTGGTCAGGACACAGGCGGGCGCGGCGGTTTCGAGGATGTAGTTGGTGCGCTCGGCGGGCTGATCGGGATCGATCGGCACGTACGCCGCACCGGCCTTGGCCACCGCGTACATCGCCGTGACCAGATCGGCCGAGCGCCGGATGGCAAGGGCCACCCGGTCTTCCGCGCCGATGCCGCGCGCGATCAGCTCGCGGGCCAGGCGGTTCACCCGGGCGTCGAGCTCGGCGTAGGTGATGTTCTCCGCCACGCCCTCGGCGGTGTCGGCCACCAGGGCCACCGCCTTGCGGTCGGCGGCGACGGCCGCGTCCAGCAGCGAGACCAGCGTGGCGGACTCCGCGCCCGGGAACACCGGGTCCAGATCCCGTGCGGTGTCGTTCCACCGCTCGAGGATGCGCACGCTGTCCTCGGCGCCGAGCAGGTCGATCTCGCCGACGGTGACGTCGGCGTTCGCCAGCACCGCGTCCAGGATGCGGATGAAGCGATCGGCGAAGGCGCGGATCGTGCTCTCGTCGAAAATATCGGTGGCGTAACCGAATTCGGTGAGGATCTCGGCCGGCGCACCGCTGTCGGTGTACCGGTCGTAGAGCGTCACGTGCAGGCCGGTCTTGGCCAGCTGCGATTCGAACTGCACCGCGGCCACGTGCAGGCCCGGCAGCTCGAAGGCGCTCTCGGCCAGGTTCTGGAAGGACAGGCCCACCTGGAACAGCGGATTGCGCGCGGTGGAGCGCACCGGGTTGAGCACCTCGACCAGGCGCTCGAACGGCACGTCCGCGTTGGCGAACGCCTCGAGGTCGCGCTCGCGCACCTCGGCCAGCATGCCGGCGAAGGTCGCGGACGAATCGACCCGCGTGCGGAACACCAGGGTGTTCACGAACATGCCGATGAGGTCGTCGAGTTCGCGTTCACCGCGACCGGCGATCGGGGTGCCGACCGCGATGTCGTCGGTGCCCGAGAGCCGGGCCAGCAGCACCGCGAGGGCGGCGTGCACGACCATGAACAGCGAGGCGTTGTTGGCGCGCGCCAGCTCGTGCAGCCCGGCGTGGCGCTCGGCGTCGATGTCGAAGCGCAGCGCCTTGCCGACGAACGACTGGGCCGGCGGATGCGGGCGGTCGGTCGGCAGCTCGAGCTGGTCCGGCAGTCCGGCCAGCGCCCGCGTCCAGTACGCGACCTGCTGTGCGGCAAGCGATTCCGGGTCCTCTTCCGAGCCCAGCACCGCGCGCTGCCACAGCGCGTAGTCCGCGTACTGCACCGGCAGCGGCGCCCACTGCGGCACCTCGCCGTTGGCGCGGGCCACGTAGGCGGCCATCACGTCGCGCGACATCGGGCCCATGGAGGAGCCGTCGGCCGAGACGTGGTGCACGGTGAAGGTCAGCACGTGCTGTTCGACATCGCTGTCGGTGATGCGGAACAGCTTGACCGCCAGCGGCACCTCGACGGTGACGTCGAAGGTGGTCATGGCGAATTCGATGACCTTGCCGAGCAGGTCGCCCTCGCGCACGGCCTCCGGGACCAGCATCAGGTCGGTCTGCGAGGCGGGCAGGATCACCTGGTGCGGACCGTCGGCGGTGCGCGGGTAGATGGTGCGCAGCACCTCGTGGCGCCCGATCACGTCGCCGAGCGCCTGCTCCAGGGCGTTGAGATCCAGTGCGCCGGTCAGGCGTACGGCCAGCGGGATGTTGTCGACCGCGGAGGTGCTGGTGTCGAACTGGTTCAGGAACCAGTAGCGCTGCTGCGCCGGGGACAGCGGCACCAGATCGGGCCGCTCGCCCGCGACCAGGCGCGGGCGGGCCCGGCCGGATCCGGCGTGCCGCTCGACCCGGGTGGCCAGCGCCGAGACCGTGGAGGCCTCGAAGAGATCGCGCACCGCCAGGTGGATGTCCAGGGCCGCGCCGAGGCGGGCGGTGACCTGGGTGGCGATGAGCGAGTTGCCGCCGAGCTCGAAGAAGTCGTCGTCCACGCCGACCCGGCCGACGCCGAGCACGTCGGCGAAGGTCCCCGCCACGATCTCCTCGATCGGGGTGGTGGGCGCACGGAAGACCTTGGTCTCGAAGACCGGTGCGGGCAACTGCTTGCGATCGAGCTTGCCGGAGGCGTTGAGCGGGAAGGCGTCCAGGATCACGTAGGCGCCCGGGACCATGTAACCGGGCAGCGCCTCCTGCAGTTCGGCGCGCACGGCGTCGGTGTCGACGGTGTGGCCCGCGGCCGGGATCACGTAGCCGACGAGCTGATCGCCGAGGCGATCGTCCGACCGCACCACGACCACCGACTGCGCGATGGAGTCCACCGCGGTGAGGGCGGCCTCGATCTCGCCCAGCTCGATGCGCAGACCGCGCAGCTTGACCTGGAAGTCGGTGCGGCCCAGGTATTCCAGCTCGCCCGCGCCGGTCCACTTGACGAGGTCGCCGGTGCGGTACATGCGGCGGCCGGAGTGGAACGGGTCGGCCACGAAGCGATCCGCGGTCAGATCCGGGCGCGCGACGTAGCCGCGCGCCAGCTGGGCGCCCGCGAGGTAGAGCTCACCCGCGACACCGGGCGCGACCGGGTGCAGTCGCGAATCCAGCACGTAGACACGGGTGTTGAACACCGGACGGCCGATCGGCACGGAGGCCGTGTCGGCCGGGGTGACCTCGTGGTAGGTGACGTCGACCGCGGCCTCGGTGGGGCCGTACAGGTTGTGCAGCTGCGCGCCGGTCAGTTCCAGCAGCCGGTGCGCGGTCGGCGCGGGCAGGGCTTCACCGGAGGCGAAGACGTTGCGGAGCGAGACGCATTCCGCCGCACGCTCTTCCGCGACGAAGACCGACATCATCGACGGCACGAAGTGCACGGTGGTGACGTCGTGGTCGACGATGAGCCCGGCCAGGTACGCCGGATCGCGATGCCCGTCCGGCTTGGCGACGACCAGCGCCGCGCCGATCTGCAGGGGCCAGAAGAACTCCCACACCGACACGTCGAACGTGGCGGGCGTCTTCTGCAGCACCACGTCGTCGTCGAACAGGCCGTATTCGGTCTGCATCCACACCAGGCGGTTGACGATCGCCTCGTGGCTGACCGCCACGCCCTTGGGGCGGCCGGTCGAACCCGAGGTGAAGATGACGTACGCGATGTTGCCCGCCAGCAGCGGGGCGGCCCGGTCGGCGTCGGTGATCGGCGCGTCGGAGAACGACGCCAGATCCAGGGTGTCGATGTGCAGGGTGCGCACCCCGGCCTCGACGCCGTCGCGGGTGGTGGTGAGCACGCACACCGGCTTGGCGATATCGAGGACGTAGCGGTTGCGCTCCTCCGGGTGATCCGGATCCAGCGGCACGTACGCGCCGCCGGCGGCGATGACGGCGTACATGCCGATCACCAGGTCGAGCGAACGGCGCATACCCAGCGCCACCAGGCAGTCGTTGCCGACGCCCGCCGCGATGAGGTAGCGGGCCAGGCGGTTGACGCGGGCGGAGAACTCGCCGTAGGTCAGCGACTCGCCCTCGAATACCAGGGCCGTCGCGCCCGGCGTCTGCGCGGCCTGGGTCGCGAACATCGAGGCCAGGGTGACATCGGCGGCGGACTTGCGGCCCGCCAGCGCGACCCGGGTGACGTCGTACTCGGTGGCGTTCCACGAACGCAGCACCCGGCGGCGGTCGAGGTCGTCGAGGATGTCGATATCCCCGACCAGGGCCGCCGGATCGGCGACCACCGCGTGCAGCACGCGCAGCAGATTGCCCGCGAAGCCCGCGATGGTGTTCGCGTCGAACATGTCGGTGGCGTAGGCGAATTCGGCGGTCATGCCCGCGCCGCGGCCGTCCGCGCCGACGCGTTCGGTCAGCTCCAGGTGCAGATCGAACTTGGCGGTGACCACGTCCAGCGGCACGCCCGCCACTTCCAGCCCGGGCAGGGTGAAGGTGGCCGCGCCGGTGTTCTGGAACGACAGCATCACCTGGAACAGCGGGTGCCTGGCCTGCGAGCGCGCCGGGTTGAGGATCTCCACCAGGCGTTCGAACGGCAGGTCGGCGTGCCCGAAGGCGGCCAGGTCGATGTCCTTGGTGGTGGCCAGCAGTTCGGTGAACTTCGCGCCGGCCTCGACCGGCGTGCGCAGCACCAGGGTGTTGACGAACATGCCGATGGCGTCGTCGAGCACCTGCTCGCCGCGGCCGGCGACCGCGGTGCCGATGGCGATGTCGTCGCCGCCGGAGAGCCGGGCCAGCACCGCGGCGAAGGCCGCGTGCACGACCATGAACAGGCTCGCGCCGTGTTCGCGGGCCAGGGTGTTCAGGCCGTCGAGGAGTTCGGCGTCGATACCGAATTCGTGCACGCCGCCGCGGTTGGAGGCCACGGCCGGGCGCGGGCGATCCGCGGGCAGGTCGATCTGGTCGGGCAGCCCCGCCAGCGTGCGGGACCAGTAGCCCACCTGCTGGGAGATCAGCGATTCGGCGTCGTCCTCGGAGCCGAGCGTCTCGCGCTGCCAGAGCGCGAAGTCCGCGTACTGCACCGGCAGCGGAGCCCACTGCGGCACAGCGCCGTTGGCGCGCGAGGCGTAGGCCAGCATGACGTCGCGCGCCAGCGGGCGCACGGACCAGCCGTCGCCGGAGATGTGGTGCACCACGAAAACCAGGACGTGCGTGGGCTGTTCGGCATCGGTCACCCGGAAGAGCCCGGCGCGCACCGGCGCCGCGACGGTGACGTCGAATCCGGTGAGCACCAGTCCGGCGACCCGTTCGGGCAGTTCGGACTCGGTCACCTCGACCGGCGCGGAGTCCACGGTGACCCGATCGGCGGGCAGAACCACCTGCACGCCACGGCCTTCGGCGTTCTCCGGGTAGTAGGTGCGCAGCACCTCGTGCCGTTCGAGCACATCGCCGACGGCGTCCCGCAGGGCCGCCACATCGAGGTCGCCGGTGAGGCGGACCGCGAGCGGGATGTTGTTCACCGCGGAGGCGGTGTCGAAGCGGTTGAGGAACCACATGCGCTGCTGCGCGAGGGACAGCGGGATCTCGTCGGGGCGCCGCTGTGCCACGAGTTCGCGGCGTGCGCCGGTACCCGCCTGCACCGCGACCCGGGCGGCCAGGGCCGCGACGGTCGGGGCGTCGAACAGCGCGCGCACCGGCACCCGGGTGTCCAGCGCCGCGCCGAGGCGGGCCACGACCTGGGTGGCGATGAGCGAGTTGCCGCCGAGCTCGAAGAAGTCGTCGTCCGCGCCGACGGGCTGTTCCAGCCCGAGGACCTCGGCGAAGACCGCGGCCACCGCCGATTCGGACGGCGTGGACGGCGCGCGGAACTCGCGCGCCTCGAAGACCGGTTCGGGCAGGGCCTTGCGGTCCAGCTTGCCGCTGGTGTTGAGCGGGAAGGCGTCCAGCGCCACCACGGCGGCCGGAATCATGTACACCGGCAGCGACTGCCCGGCCTGCGCGAGCAGTTCGCGCGGCTCGATGGTGTGCCCCGGGGCGGGCACGGTGTAGGCCACGAGCTGATCGCCGGTCGGGGTCGGCACCACCAGCACCGCGGCCTGGCTGACCGCGGGCTGGGCCAGCAGCGCGGTCTCGATCTCGCCGAGCTCGATGCGCTGACCGCGGAACTTCACCTGGAAGTCGGTGCGGCCGATGTACTCCAGGCGCTGCGGTTCGCCGGCGGGCTCGCGCCACACCACCAGGTCGCCGGTGCGGTACATCCGCTGCCCCGGCTCGAAGGGGTTGGCCACGAAGCGATCCGAGGACAGATCCGGGCGACGGACGTAGCCGCGCGCCAGCTGATCGCCCGCGAGGTAGAGCTCACCCGCGACACCGGCCGGGGTGGGCCGCAGCCGCGAATCCAGCACGTAGACACGGCTGTTCCACTGCGGGATGCCGATCGGCGCGGTCCGGGTGTCGGCCGCGGTCACCTGCCAGTAGGTGATCGAGACCGCGGCCTCGGTCGGGCCGTACAGGTTGTGCACGGCGATGTCGCCGAGTTCGCGGACCGCGGCGGCGGTCTCGGGCGGCAACGCCTCACCGATGACGAAGACGTCGCGCAGGGTCGGCAGCGAGCCGGCCGGGGTGTGCGCGGCGAAGACGGTCAGCATGGACGGTACGAAGTCGGTGACCGTCACGCCCTGTGCGGCGATGACCTCGGCGATGTAGGCGGGATCGCGATGCCCGTCGTGGGTGGCCACCACCAGGGTGGAGCCCACGCGCAGCGGCATGAAGTAGCCCCAGAGCGACACGTCGAAGGTGGTCGCGGTCTTCTGGAAGTACACGTCCGCCGCACCCATCGGGTACTCGGCGAGCATCCATTCGATCTGGTTGTCGATGGCCGCGTGCGTGATCGCGACGCCCTTGGGGCGGCCGGTCGAGCCCGAGGTGAAGATGACGTACGCGGTGTTCGACGCGCGCACCGGTCCGAGGCGCTCCGCGCTCGTGATCGGCGTGCCCGGGTAGCCGGACAGGTCCTCGACGTCGATCTCCAGCACGGCGCGGTCACCGGCGTCGAAATCGTCACGGCTGGTGGACAGTACGCAGACCGGCTGGGCGGTGTCGAGCACGTGCCCGATGCGCTCGGCCGGGTGGTCGGGATCCAGCGGCACGTACGCGCCACCGGCCTCGAGCACCGCGTACATGGCCACCACGAGGTCCAGCGAGCGGCGAATGCCCAGGGCCACCAGCGATTCCGGTCCGACACCGGCCGCGATGAGGCGGCGGGCCAGCGTGTTCACGCGGTCGGCGAACTCGCCGTAGGACAGACTCGTCCCCTCGAAGACAACCGCGGTCGCGTCGGGGGTCAGCGCCGCCTGCGCGACGAAGCCCGAGGTGAGGGTGTAGGCGTCGCCGCCCGCGCGGGCGCGCCCGTCGTGCAGCGCGTGCTCGGTCTCGTTCCAGTCCACCAGGATTCGGCCGCGCTCGGCCTCGGCCAGCAGGTCGATGTCGCCGATGGCGAGTTCGGGCCGGTCCGCGATGGAGCGCAGCAGCAGCGCGAAGCGCTGTCCGAACAGCTCCATGGTGGCCGCGTCGAACAGATCGGTGGCGTAGATGAGCTCGGCGGTCAGACCGGACGGCGCGGAGCCGTGGCCGTTGCCCGAGACATCCTGTGCGCCCGCCTGTTCGGTGAGCACCAGCTGCAGGTCGAACTTGGCGGTGTCCAGCGGCAGGTCGACGCCGCTGACGCTCAGGCCCGGCAGCTCCAGCTCGGCCGCGGCGTGGTTCTGGAACGCCAGCATGACCTGGAACAGCGGGTGCCGGTTCTGCGCGCGGGCCGGGTTGAGGATCTCCACCAGGCGCTCGAACGGCAGATCGGCGTGCCCGAAGGCGGCGATGTCGGTGGCGCGCACCGATTCCAGCAGCGCGGTGAAGTCCGCGCCGCCGTCCACCTCGGTGCGCAGCACCAGGGTGTTGACGAACATGCCGATCAGGTCGTCGAGGGCGCGTTCACCGCGGCCGGCGACCGGGGTGCCGATGGCGATGTCGGCTTCCCCGGACAGGCGCGAGAGCAGTGCCGCGAGCGCGGCGTGCGCGACCATGAACAGCGTCGCGCCCCGGGCGCGAGCCAATTCGGCCAGCCTGCCGTGGGTTTCGGCGTCGATGGTGAACACGTGGGTCGCGCCGCGGCCGGTGGCGACCGCCGGGCGCGGGCGATCCGAGGGCAGATCCAGCTGCTCGGGCAGCCCGCGCAGGGTCTCACCCCAGTACGAGATCTGCTGGGCGATGACCGATTCCGCGTCGCTCTCGTCGCCGAGCACCTCGCGCTGCCACAGGGCGTAATCGGCGTACTGCACCGCGAGCGGAGCCCAGCCGGGTTCGCCGCCCTCGACACGAGCGCCGTAGGCGGTCATGACGTCGCGGGTCAGCGGGCCCATGGACACGCCGTCCGCGGAGATGTGGTGCACCACCAGGGCCAGCACGTGCTCGGTCGGGCTGACCTCGAACAGGCGGGCCCGGAACGGCACCTCGGTGGTGACGTCGAAGCCGCGCAACAGGAACTCCGAGAGGGCGCGCGCGATGTCGGCGTCGGCCACCTCGACCGGGGTCAGGTCCGGGATGACCTGCCCGGTGGGGACGATCTCCTGGTACGCGACGCCGTCGATCTCGGGGTAGCGGGTGCGCAGCGACTCGTGGCGGGCCAGCACGTCGGCGACCGCGATCTGCAGCGCCTGGCGGTCCACCAGACCCGAGAGCCGGACCGCGGCCGGGATGTTCTCCACGGCCGATTCGGTGTCGAAGCGGTTGAGGAACCACATGCGCTGCTGCGCGAGCGAGAGCGGCAGTCGCTCGGGCCGTTCCCGCGCGACGAGCGCCTGCCTGCGGCCCGAGCCCGAGTGCACCTCGGCGCGCGCGGCCAGCGCCGCGACCGAGGACGCCTCGAAGATCTCGCGCACGCCCAGTTCGGTGTCCAGCGCCGCCGACAGGCGGGCCGCGACCTGGGTGGCGATCAGGGAGTTGCCGCCCAGGGCGAAGAAGTCGTCGTCCAGGCCGACGCGCTCGAGGCCGAGGATCTCCTCGAAGATGCCCGCCACGATCTGTTCCACCGGCGTGGTCGGGGCGCGGAAGACCGCCGCCTCGAACACCGGCGCGGGCAGCGCCTTGCGGTCCAGCTTGCCCGAGGCGTTGAGCGGGAACTCCTCGAGGACCATGAGGATGGACGGCACCATGTACGCCGGCAGGCGATCGGTCAGCTCGGCGCGCACGCCCTCGATGTCCACGGTGCGGCCCGCGGCGGCGATGACGTAGGCGACCAGCTGATCGCCGGTGTGCACGTCCCCGCGCACCACGACCACCGACTGCGCGACTGAATCCAGTGCGGTGAGCGCGGATTCGATCTCGCCGAGCTCGATGCGCAGACCGCGCAGCTTCACCTGGAAGTCGGTGCGGCCGAGGTACTCGATCTCGCCGCCGCCGTTCCACATGACCAGGTCGCCGGTGCGGTACATGCGGTCGCCGGACCCGAAGGGGTTGGCCACGAAGCGATCCGCGGTGATGTCGGGACGCGCGACGTAGGCGGTGGCGAGCTGATCGCCCGCCAGATAGAGCTCACCCGCGACACCCACCGGAACCGGCCGCAGCCGCGAATCCAGCACGTACACCTGGGTGTTGAACACCGGGCGGCCGATCGGCACGGTGTCGATGTCGGCCACGTCGACCCGGTGGTAGGTGACGTCGACCGCGGCCTCGGTGGGCCCGTACAGGTTGTGCAGCTCGGCGCCGGTGATCTCGCGCAGGCGCTGGGCGGGCTTGGGCGCCAGGGCTTCACCGGAGGCGAAGACCAGGCGCAGGCTCTCGCAGCGCACGGCGGCGGGCTCGGCCACGAAGACCGCGAGCATGGACGGCACGAAGTGCGTGACCGTCACGCCCGCGCGGGCGATGAGATCGGCCAGGTACGCCGGATCGCGATGCCCGTCCGGCTTGGCGATGACCAGCGTCGCGCCGATCTGCAGGGGCCAGAAGAACTCCCACACCGACACGTCGAAGGTCGCCGGGGTCTTCTGCAGCACGACGTCCTCGGCGGCGAGCCCGTATTCGGACTGCATCCACACCAGGCGGTTCACGATGGCCGCGTGCGGCACGGCGACGCCCTTGGGGCGGCCGGTCGAGCCCGAGGTGAAGATGACGTACGCGGTGTTCGACGACCGCAGCGGCGCGAGGCGATCCGCGTCGGTGAGCGGCGCGGCCGAGTACCCGGCCAGATCGAGCAGGTCGATGCGGACCTGCGCGGTGTCCACCGGCAGGTCCTCGCCGGCGGTCAGCACGGTCACCGGATCCGCGGTGGCCAGGATGTATTCGGTGCGCTCGGCCGGATGGTCCGGGTCCAGCGGTACGTACGCCGCGCCGGCGGCCGAGACCGCGTACATGCCGACGACCAGATCCAGCGAGCGCCGCATGCCCAGTGCGACGAAGGATTCCGCGCCGACGCCGCGCTCGATGAGCCAGCGCGCCAGGCGGTGCACCCGCGCGGCCAGCTCGCCGTAGGACAGACTCGTCCCCTCGAAGCTGAGGGCGGTGGCGTCCGGGGTCCGTTCGGCCTGCGCCTCGAACAGCGCGACCAGGGTGGCCGCGGTGTCGCCGGAGGCCGCGCGCACGCCGCCCTCGGCGTCGTCCTCGGCGGTCCCGCCGCCGGTCAGCACCGCGAGCACGGTGTCGACGTCGTAGGCGGTGTCGTTCCACTCCGAGACGACCTGCTCGCGCTCGAAGATGTCGAGCAGCTCGATATCGCCCACCGCCGCTTCGGGATTCGCGGTGACGGCGGTGAGCACCCGCACCAGGCGATCGGCGATCCGGCGCACGGTGGCCTCGTCGAACAGATCCCGCAGGTAGCCCGCGCGGATGCGCAGGCGGGTGTCCAGCTGGGCGATGAGCGTCAGCGGGTAGTGGGTGGCGTCGGCGGCCTCGAGGTTCGTGACGCCCATGCCGTCGATGTCGGCGGCCTGCGCCCGGATGCCGTCGGCGTCGACGGGGTAGGACTCGAACACCACCAGGGTGTCGAAGAGCCCGCCGATCCGCGCGGCCGACTGGATGTCGGCCAGGCCGATGTAGTGGTGATCGAGCAGGTCGGCCTGTTCGCCCTGGGTGCGGGTGAGCAGCGCCCGCGCCGATTCGGACGGATCGAAGGCGACCCGCACCGGCACGGTGTTGATGAACAGGCCCACCATGGATTCCACGCCCGCGAGCTGGGCGGGGCGGCCCGAGACGGTGGTGCCGAAGAGCACGTCCTCGCGCCCGGTGAGGCGCCCGAGCAGCAGACCCCAGGCGACCTGGAGCACGGTGTTCGGGGTGACGCCGATGTCGGCGGCCAGCGCGGTCAGGCGCGCGGTGGCGGTCTCGTCCAGCTCGAAGAAGTACTCGCCGGACAGGGCGGTGATCTCCCGGCCCGCGTCGGGGCGGGTGAGCAGCGTGGGCTCGGAGACCCCGTCCAGCGCGTGCTTCCACGCGTCCAGCGACGCCGTACGGTCCTGCTGCGCAACCCATTCCAGGAAGTAGCGGTAGGAGCGCACCGGCGGCAGCACCGCGGTGTCGGCGTGCGTGGCGTACAGCACCAGCAGGTCCTGCATGAGCAGCGGCATGGACCAGCCGTCGAGCAGGATGTGGTGGTTGGCCACGGCCAGCTGCCATTCGTCGGCGGCTGTCTGCACCAGGGTGTAGCGGATCAGCGGCGGTTCGGTGAGGTCGAAGCGCTGGACGCGATCGGCCTCGAGAATGTCGCCGGCGTAACCGGTTCCGGTGCGATCGTGCTGCGCCCACGCCACGTGCACCTTGTCGAGCACGACCTGCACGGGCACGCCGCTGGCGTCGGAAACGTATGCGGTGCGCAGGATCTCGTGCCGGTCCAGCAGCGCCTGCGCGGCCGCGCGCAGGCGGTCGGCGTCGACGCGGCCGGTGAGGGTGAGCACCGCCTGCGCGGTGTACACGTCCACCGAGGTGGCCGCGAGCTGCGCGTGGAAGAGCAGACCCGACTGCAGGGCGGACAGCGGCCACACCTGGTCGATGGCGCCGAAACGCCGCTCCCAGCCGTCGATGTCGCGCTGGGTGACCCGCACCAGCCCGAAGTCGGACGGGGTGTGCCCACCGGCCCGCGCCGATTCCGCGTGCCGCGCTACGGCTTCCAGCGCGGAGATCCACAGCGCGCCGAACTCGGCGACGGCCGCCGCGTCCAGCAGCGTGCTCGGGTAGCCGATATTGGCGGTCAGGTGATCGCCGACCACGATGGCGTTGATGTCGAGCGGGGCCATGGCGGGCATGTCGGCGTCGTACGCGCCGCCCAGATCGGCCAGTTCGGCCGCCGGGATCCAGCCGAAGCCGCGCAGCGCCTCGGGCACCTCGCCGGTGTTGACCCGGCCCAGGTAGTTGAAGCTGACCTGACCGGGCAGGCGCGCGGGCAGTTGATCGGCGGTGGCCTGGTTCAGGTAGCGCAGCAGGCCGTAGCCGATGCCCTTGTCCGGCACCGCGAGCAGCTGCTCCTTGACGGCCTTGATGGCCGCGCCCATGGCCGGGCCGCCCGCGAGAGCGGCGTCCACATCGAGCTGCGACAGATCGAAGCGCACCGGGAAGATGGCGGTGAACCAGCCGACCGTGCGGGACAGGTCGGCGCCGGGCACGACCTCCTCCTCGCGGCCGTGGCCCTCCAGGCGGATCAGAGCGGACTCGTCCGCCGCGATACCCCGGGCGGTGCGCCACTTCGCCACGGCCAGCGCCAGCGCGGTCAGCAGACCGTCGTTGACGCCGCCGTGGAAGAGCGCGGGCACGGTGGTCAGCAGCGACCTGGTGACCTCGGCCGAGAGTTCGACCCGGTGCTTGGCCAGCACCGCGGTGACGTCGACGGCCGGATCCATCGGGCGCTCGGTCAGCAGCGGATCCGGGCCGTCCACGACGCCGCGCCAGAAGTCGAGCTCGGCCACGCGGGCCTCGGTGGCCGCTTCGCGTTCGAGGGCGTGCGCCCAGGTCCGCATGCTGGTCTCGGGCGCGACGAGTTCGGGGGTCTGCCCGGCGGCGAGCTGCCCCCAGGCGGTGACGAAGTCGGGCACCAGGATGCGCCAGGTGACGCCGTCGACCACCAGGTGGTGCGCGGCCACGATGAGGCGGCCCGCGCGCGAGCCGTCGCTCGGGGCCAGCCAGACGAAGCGCACCACGACGCCCGCGGTGGGATCGAGCCGGTCGAGGGTGGCATCGAGTGCGGCGGAGGCGATCTCGACGAGTTCGGCGTCGCTCGCGGCGGCATCGAACTCGGTGCGATCGATGAGCGCGTCCACGTCGATGGCGCCGGCCGCGGCCGTCTCCACGATCCAGTCCGCGCCGGGGACCCGGCGCAGGCGCGCGCGCAGCATGTCGTGGCGGTCGATGACCGTGCCGACGGTGGCGGCGATGCCCGCGCGGTCGATGCCGACCGGCAGTTCCAGGGCCATGGTCTGGTTGAAGCGGCCGAACGAGCCGGGCCGTTCCACCATGAACCGCACCACCGGGGTGAGCGGCATGACGCCGACGCCGCCGCCGGGCAGTTCCAGCAGCTTGGGCGCGGAATCGCCCTGCGCGTCGGCGGTTTCGGCCACGGCGGCCAGGCCGGCGACGGTGCGCTGTTCGAAGACGTCGCGCGGGCTGAAGACCACGCCCCGCGCCTTGGCCCGCGACACCAGCTGGATGGAGACGATGGAATCGCCGCCGAGCGCGAAGAAGGAGTCGTCGATGCCGACCCGCTCCAGGCCGAGCACCTCGGCGAAGACCTCGGAAATGGTGTGCTCCAGCGCGTTTCGCGACGCGCGGAAGACAACCTCGGTGGCGAACACCGGTTCGGGCAGCGCCTTGCGGTCGAGCTTGCCGACCGGGGTCAGCGGCACGCGGTCGATCACCATGACCGACGACGGCACCATGTACGCGGGCAGGCGCTGCTCCACGAACGCGGTGACCGCGGCGATGTCGATCGACTGTCCGGGCACGGCGACGACGTACGAGACCAGCGAGGTCGCGCCCGCGGCGTTCTTGTGCCCGACGGTGACCGCGAAGTCCACGCTCTCGTGCGCGGCCAGCGCGGCGTCGATCTCGCCCAGTTCGATGCGGAAACCGCGCACCTTGACCTGGAAGTCCGAGCGGCCGACGTATTCGACCTCACCGGTGCGGGTCCAGCGCACCACGTCACCGGTGCGGTACATCCGCTGCCCGGCCACGGCCGGGTTGGCCACGAAGCGATCCGCGGTCAGGCCCAGGCGGGCGTGGTAGCCGCGCGCCAGCTGAATGCCCGCGATGTACAGCTCACCCGCGACGCCGACCGGCACCGGCCGCAACCGGTTGTCCAGGATCAGCGACTGCATACCGCGGGTCGGCCCGCCGATGGTGACCTGATCGCCCGGCACCAGCGCGTCGCTGATGTTGGTCATGATCGTGGTCTCGGTGGGGCCGTAGCCGTTGTGGAAGGCGCGAATCGTGCCGTCCGCCAGCGGAATCGCCCACTTGGCGACCAGATCGGCGGGCACCGCCTCGCCGCCGGCGACCAGGACGCGCAGGGTGTCCAGGCCGGTCGGGTCGAAGGTGGCCAGCGCGGCCGGGGTGATGAAGGCGTGCGTGACGCCCTCGGAGCGGATCAGTTCCGAGAGTTCGTCACCGCCGTAGACGCCCGGCGGGACGACCACCAGGGTGCCGCCCGCGCCGATGGCGAGCAGGAATTCCAGGATGGACGCGTCGAACGACGGCGAGGCGAAATGCAGTGCGCGCGACGAGGAG
The DNA here is from genome assembly GCF_053981095.1 of Nocardia sp. NPDC003693. Lineage (NCBI taxonomy): Bacteria > Bacillati > Actinomycetota > Actinomycetes > Mycobacteriales > Nocardiaceae > Nocardia > Nocardia sp. NPDC003693. The sequence goes on along the minus strand of NZ_JBSFNO010000054.1, from coordinate 38,620 downwards.
TCGAGGGCGTAGCGCTCGGCCTGCTCGACGCTGAAGTTGGCCAGACCGGCGTGCGTGACCACCACGCCCTTGGGCAGGCCGGTGGAGCCGGAGGTGTAGATGACGTACGCCGGATGCTCCGGGCGCAGCGGGCGCACCCGGTCCGCGTCCGAGATCGCCTCGGCGGCATGCGCGTCGAGGTCGAGATCGTCCAGGACGAGCCATTCCACCGAATCCGGCAGCTCGGCGCGCACCGACGCCACGGTCAGGCCGACCGGGGAACCCGAGTCGGTGACCATGTGCGCGATGCGGTCGGCGGGGTAGTTCGGGTCGACCGGCACAAAGGCCGCACCGGTCTTGGTGACGCCCCACTCGGCGAAATACGAAGCGTCCGAACGCGGTACCGCGATGGCGACCAGGTTCTCGGTGCCGATGCCGCGCTCGATGAGCAGTCTGGCCAGGCGGTTGGAGCGGGCGTCGAGTTCCGCGTAGGACAGACCTGTCCCCTGGAAGCGGACGGCGGTCCCCTGCGGGCCGCGGGCCACGGCGGCGGCCAGCAGGTCGGGCAGGGTGGCGGCCTGGATCGCGGGCAGCCCGTGCCGCGCGACGAGGTCGGCGCGCTCGGCCCGATCGAGGATGTCGATCGCGCCGACCGCGATCTCCGGGTTCGCGGCGACGGCCTCGAGCACCCGCAGCCAGCGCTGCGCGAAGCCCGCGGCGGTGTCGGCGTCGAACAGGTCGACCGCGTAGGTCAGCGCCAGCGCCATACCCGAATCCCGTTCGGACAGCGTGAACTGCAGATCGAAGCGGGAGATGTTCTCGTCCAGGTCGAGCGCGGCGACGCTGAGCCCGGGCAGTTCCAGGGCGGTGCGGTCCAGGTTCTGGAACGCCAGCATGACCTGGAACAGCGGGTTGCGGGCCTGCGAGCGCTCGGGGGCCAGCAGTTCCACCAGGCGCTCGAACGGCACGTCGGCATTGCCGAAGGCGTCGAGGTCGGTGTGCCGGGCCCGATCCAGCAGATCGGAGAACGATTCCGCCGGATCGATGCCGGTGCGCAGCACCAGGGTGTTGACGAACATGCCGACCAGGTCGTCCAGCGCGGCCTCGCCGCGACCGGCGACCGGGGTGCCGACCGAGATGTCGTCGCCGCCGGACAGCCGGGCCAGCAGCACCGCGAGCGCGGAGTGCATGACCATGAACAGCGAGGAACCGCGCCGGCGGGCGAGCTCTTCCAGCGCGCCGACGAGTTCGGGGCTCAGCTCACGCTGCACGGTGGCGCCGTGGTGGGTGGCCACCGCGGGCCGCGGGCGGTCGGTCGGCAGCGCCAGTTCCTCGGGCGCACCGGCCAGCACGCGCTGCCAGTACCCGACCTGGCGGGCCATGATCGAGGCCGAATCCTCTTCCGAGCCGAGCACTTCGCGCTGCCAGACGGCGAAATCGGCGTACTGCACGGCGAGCGGCGCCCAGCCGGGGACCGCGCCCTGGGTGCGCGCGGAGTAGGCCAGCATGACGTCGCGCGAGAGCGGCGCCATGGAGAAGCCGTCACCGGCGATGTGGTGCACCACGACCACGAGCACGTGCTCACCGGCGGCGGCGCCGGAGTCGTCGTCGGCGGCGGGGGCGGCCACCCGGAACAGCCGGGCGCGCAGCGGAACCTGGTCCGCCACATCGAATCCCACGGTGGCGAAGGCCGTCACCGTGTCGATGAGCGCCGCCGGGGCGACCGTGACCGGACGCAGATCCAGGGCGACCTGCTCGGCGGGCACGACCACCTGCACCGGCGTGCCGCCGTGCTCGGGGTAGCGGGTGCGCAGCGACTCGTGCCTGCGCACCACGTCCGCCACGGCCAGTTCCAGTGCGGCGGTGTCGAGTTCGCCGGTGAGTCGGATGGCCAGCGGCAAGTTGTAGGCCGCCGAGGAGGTGTCGTACTGGTTCAGGAACCACATCCGCTGCTGCGCGAACGACAGCGGCGCGGACTCGCCGGGCACCCGCGGGCGGGCCACCAGCTTGGCGCGCGAGGCGCCGTCGGCGTGCGATTCGATACGCGCGGCGAGGGATTCGACCGTGGTCGCCTCGAAGAGCGTGCGCACCGCGACCGTGGTGTCCAGGGCCGCGCCGATGCGCGAGACCACCCGGGTGGCGATGAGCGAGTTGCCGCCCAGATCGAAGAAGTCGTCGTCCAGGCCGACTCTCGGCAGGTCCAGGACCTCCGCGAACACCGCGGCGACGGTCTCCTGGGTCGGGGTCTCCGGCGCCCGGAAGGCCCGGGCCTGCGCCGCCGGCGCGGGCAGCGCGCGGCGGTCGAGCTTGCCGTTGACGGTCAGCGGGATGGCGCCGAGCGGGACGACCGCGGCGGGCACCATGTACGAGGGCAGGCGCTCCCCCGCGCCGTCGCGTACGGCGAGCAGCCAGGATTCCGCCGCGTCGGCACCGGATTCGGGCACCACGTAGGCGACGATGCGCTGATCGCCCGGCTGGTCCTCGCGCACGATGACCGCGGCCTGCGCCACGCCCGGCTGCGCCAGGACCGCGGCCTCGATCTCACCGAGTTCGATGCGGAAGCCGCGCACCTTGACCTGATCGTCGGCGCGGCCGAGGTATTCGAGCTCGCCGAAACGATTCCAGCGCGCCACGTCGCCCGAGCGGTACAGCCGGCTGCCGTCGGCGCCGAACGGACTCGCCACGAAGCGGGCCGCGGTCAGGTCCGGGCGGTGCAGATAGCCGCGCGCCAATTGCGCTCCGGCGACGTACATCTCACCCGCGACGCCTACCGGCACCGGATGCAGGCGCTCGTCGAGCACGTACACCCGCAGGCCCGCGATGGCGCGGCCGACCACGCTGCCGGTGGCGGCCGCGATGGTGTCGGCGTCGAGCACCCGGTGCGAGACGTGCACCGTGGTCTCGGTGATGCCGTACATGTTCACCAGGTACGGGGTCGAATCGCCGTGGCGGGCAACCCAGTCCGAGAGACGGCGCAGCTCGAGCGCCTCGCCGCCGAAGATCACGTAGCGCAGCGCGAGCGCCGCGGCGCCGTCGGCGTCACGGCCCGCCGTGGCGATCCGATCGGCCTCGGCGAGCTGGTAGAACGCGGACGGGGTCTGGTTGAGCACCGTGACCCGTTCGCGGCGCAGCAGTTCCAGGAACTGCTCCGGCGAGCGCGAGACGTAGTAGTCGACCACCACGAGGGTGCCGCCGTACAGCAGCGGGCCCCACAGTTCCCACACCGAGAAGTCGAAGGCGTAGGAGTGGAACAGGGTCCACACGTCGTCCGGGCCGAAACCGAATTCGCGATCGGTATTGGCCATGAGCCGCACCACGTTCCGGTGCGCCACCGCGACGCCCTTGGGGCGGCCGGTGGAACCGGAGGTGTAGATGACGTAGGCGACGTGATCGGGATGCAGCGGGGCGATCCGATCGGCGTCGGTGATCGGGCCGTCCTCGGCGTCCTCGATGTCGCCGGCTTCCACGCCGTAGCCGTCGAGCAGCACCACCGGCAGACCGGCGGGCACGCTCACCTGCACGGTGGAATCGAGCACCACGCTGGTGGGCTCGGCGTCGGACAGCACGAAGGCGATGCGGTCGGCCGGGTAGCTCGGGTCGACCGGCACGTAGCCCGCGCCGGTCTTGATGACCGCGAGCAGGGCGACGACCAGGTCCAGCGAGCGCGGCAGCAGCACCGCGACCAGCGATTCCGGACCGGCGCCGTCCTCGATGAGCCTGCGCGCGACCACGTTCGCGCGCCGGTCCAGATCGGAGTAGGTCAGCTCGTCGCCGCCGAAGCGCGCGGCGATCCGGTGCGGATGCGCGGCCACGGCCTGATCGAAGAGTCCGGACAGGGTCGCGCCGGGGGCCGCGAACGGGCCGGTGAGCGCGCCCACCGGATCGGCGAAAAGACCCGTGGCCGAGCCGAACACGCTCTCGGCGATGCCGCGGGTGACCGTACCCGTCGTCGCCGCGGCGGCCAGGCGCGCGGCCTCGGCCAGCGCGACGATGTCGTCGCCGGCGGAGACCCAGCGCTCGGACACGTCGAGGCGTTCGCTCTCCCCGAGCAGGTCGATATCGCCCAGCAGCACGCCCGCGTCCTCGGTGACCGCGTGCAGGATCCGCACCAGGCGCTCGGCGAACGAGGCCACGGTCTCGGGGTCGAACAGGTCGGTGGCGTAGTTCCAGGACAGGCCGAGCGAGCCGTCGGCGCGCTCGCCCACGGTCAGCTGCACGTCGAATTTCGCGGTGCCCGCGTCGAATTCGACCGCCTCGACCGCGAGCTCGGGCAGCTCGAGCGCGCCCGCGTCCTTCGCGCCGGCGGCCTCGAAGGTCAGCGCGACCTGGAACAGCGGGTGGTGCGCCTGCGAGCGCACCGGGCTGATCACGTCGACCAGCCGCTCGAACGGCACGTCGGCGTGCGCGAACGCGGCCAGGTCGGTACGCCGCACCTCGGCCAGCAGCTCGCGGAAGGTGTTGTCCGGCAACACCGGGGTGCGCAGCACCAGGGTGTTGACGAACATGCCGATCAGGTCGTCGAGGGCGCGTTCGCCACGGCCCGCGATGGGCGTGCCGACCGCGATGTCGACCGAGCGGGACAGGCGCGCGGACCAGGTGGCCAGCGCGGCGTGCAGCACCATGAACAGGGTGACGTCGTGCTCGCGCGCGAGCGCGGTCAGCGCCCGGTGCAGTTCGGCGTCGACGGCGAACTCGTAGGTGGCGCCGGCGTTGCTGGCGATCTCCGGGCGCGGGCGGTCCGTCGGCAGCTCGATCTGCTCGGGCAGATCGCGCAGCTGCTCGGACCAGTACGCGACCTGCTGGGCCGCAATGGATTCCGCGTCGTTCTCGACCCCGAGCACCGTGCGCTGCCACAGCGCGTAGTCGGCGTACTGCACCGGCAGCGGGGCCCACTCCGGGGCCCGGCCGCCGCTGTGGGACAGGTAGGCCGCCACCACGTCGCGCAGCAGCGGGCGCAGCGAGAAGCCGTCGGCGCTGATGTGGTGCAGCACCAGCACCAGCACGTGTTCGGTGGCGCTCAGGCTCAGCACCGTCGCGCGGAACGGCAGCTCACGGGTGACGTCGAAGTAGACGGTCGCGAGTTCGGTGATGCGCGAGGGCAGTTCGGCGACGGTGACCGTCTCGGCCCGCACCTGGACATCGAGTTCGGCGGGATCGAGCACCCGCTGGAAGCCGTCGCCGGCGACCTCGGGGTACACGGTGCGCAGCGCCTCGTGCCGGGCCAGCACGTCGCCGATCGCGGCGCCGAACGCCTCGAGGTCGATCGCGCCGGTCAGCTTCAGCGCCACCGGGATGTTGTTCACGGCGGTGCGGTTGTCGAACCGGTTCAGGAACCACATGCGCTGCTGCGCCGGGGACAGCGGCACCAGGGCCACGGTCTCCCCGGTCGGCAGCGTGGTGGCCGCGGGCCGCTCCTGCGGGGCCAGCGGCGCCCGGCTGCCGGTGCCGACGCGCGATTCCAGGTGCGCGGCCAGCCCGGCGACCGTGGTCGCCTCGAACAGCGCGCGCAGCGGAATGTCGGCGTCCAGCGCCGCGGACAGCCGCGAGATCACCTGGGTCGCGATGAGCGAGTTGCCGCCGAGTTCGAAGAAGTCGTCGTCCAGGCCGACCCGCTCGCCGCCGAGCACGTCGGCGAACACGCCCGCCACGGTCTGCTCCACCGGGGTCTCCGGGGCGCGGTAGACCTTGGCCGCGAAGGCCGGCGCGGGCAGAGCACGGCGATCCAGCTTGCCGGAGGCGTTGAGCGGGAAGGCGTCGAGCACCACGTAGGCGGCGGGCACCATGTACGCCGGCAGCCGGCGCGCGAGTTCGCCCTTGACGGCCTCGGTGTCGATGACGCCGTCCGCGGCCACCAGGTACGCCACCAGCTGATCGCCGGTGCGCTCGTCTGCGCGCACCACGACCACCGACTGGGCGACCGCGGGCAGCGCCGCCAGGGCGGCCTCGATCTCGCCGAGCTCGATGCGCAGACCGCGCAGCTTCACCTGGAAGTCGGTGCGGCCCAGGTACTCCAGTTCCCCGGTGCCGGTCCACACCACCAGGTCGCCGGTGCGGTACATGCGCTCGTTCGCGGCGAACGGATTGGCCACGAAGCGATCCGCGGTCAGATCCGCGCGCGCCACGTAGCCCGTGGCGAGCTGATCGCCCGCCAGATAGAGCTCACCCGCGACACCCGCCGGAACCGGCCGCAGCCGCGAATCCAGCACGTACACCTGGGTGTTGAACACCGGTGCGCCGATCGGCACGCTCACGGTGTCGGCGTCCACGACCTCGTGGAAGGTGACGTCGACCGCGGCCTCGGTGGGGCCGTACAGGTTGTGCAGGCGCGCGCCGGTGAGCTCGCGCAACCGCTGCGCGGTGGTGGCGGGCAGCCCCTCACCGGAGGCGAAGACGTTGAGCAGACTGGCCGCGGCGGCGCCGTCCCCCGCCGCCAGTTCGGCGACGAAGACCGCCAGCATGGACGGCACGAAGTGCAGGGTGCTGACCCGCTCGGCGGCGATGATCCGCAGCAGGTAGGCCGGATCGCGGTGGCCGTCCGGCTTGGCGACGACCAGGCGCGCGCCGACCTGCAGGGGCCAGAAGAACTCCCACACCGACACGTCGAAGGTCGCGGGGGTCTTCTGCAGCACCACGTCGTGCCCGGCCAGACCGTACTGGGCGTGCATCCACACCAGGCGGTTGACGATGGCGGCGTGCGAGACGGCCACGCCCTTGGGGCGGCCGGTCGAACCCGAGGTGAAGATGACGTACGCGGTGTTGCCCGGGCGCAGCGGGGTCCGGCGGTCGGCATCGGTCAGCGGGGTGTCGGCGAATTCCGACAGGTCCAGCTGGTCGATCCGAACCTGGCGGCCCGCAACGCCTTCCAGATCCTCACCGGAAGTCAGCACGCACACCGGGCGCGCGGTCTCGAGGATGTAGTCGGTGCGCTCGGCCGGATGATCCGGATCCAGCGGCACGTACGCGCCACCGGCGACCGTGACGGCGTACATACCCGCCACCAGATCGATGGATCGGCGCATGCCCAGCGCCACATGGGATTCCGGGCCCACGCCCGCGGCGACGAGCCAGCGCGCGAGCCTGCGCACCCGGGCGGCGAACTCGGCGTAGGACAGACTCGTCCCCTCGAAGGTGACCGCGGTCGCCTCGGGGGTCTGCGCGACCTGCGCCTCGAACAGCGCGACCAGCGTCTGCGCGGCGCCCTCGGCGACGACGGGCAGCGCGGCGTCCAGTTCGAACGCGGTGTCGTTCCAGCCGTGCAGGACCCGCTGGCGCTCGTGATCGAGCAGCAGGTCCACATCGCCGACCCGGACCGCCGGATCGGCGACCAGCGCGGCGAGCATGCGCACGAAGCGCCGCCCGAAGACATCCGCGAACGCGGCGTCGAAAAGATCGGTGGCGTAGACGAGTTCGGCTTCCATCGCGGCGGCATCGGCGGCCGCCGAACCGGCGTCCACGATCTCACTCAGCGTGAGCTGCAGATCGAACTTGGCCGTCTGCTGGTCGATCTCGAGTTCGGCCACGCGCAGCCCCGGCAGTTCCAGGGCGGTCCGGCCCAGGTTCTGGAACGAGAGCATGACCTGGAACAGCGGGTGCCGCGCCTGCGAGCGGGCCGGGTTGAGCACCTCGACCAGGCGCTCGAACGGCAGATCGGCGTGCGCGAACGCCTGCAGATCCCGCTCGCGGACGGTGCCGAGCAGCTCGGCGAAACTCGCGCCGGTGTCCACCGGCGAGCGCAGCACCAGGGTGTTGACGAACATGCCGACCAGGTCGTCCAGCGCCTGCTCGCCGCGACCGGCCACCGGGATGCCGACGGCGATGTCGTCGGTGCCGCTCAGGCGCGCCAGCAGCGCCGCGAAAGCGCCGTGCACCACCATGAACAGCGTGGTGCCGTGCTGCTGCGCGACGCGGGTGAGCCCGCCGATGAGCTCGCCGGGCACCTGGAAGCGGTGCGTGCCCGCGGCGTAGGTGGCCACCGCCGGGCGCGGGCGCGTGGACAGCCGCAGCTCGTCCGGCAGCCCGGCCAGGGTCTCGCGCCAGTAGTCCAGCTGTTCGGTGCTCAGCGAACGCGGATCATCCTCCGCGCCCAGGGTTTCGCGCTGCCACAGCGCGTAATCGGCGTACTGCACCGGCAATTCGGTCCAGCCGGGCGCTTCGCCGCCACTGCGCGCCACGTAGGCGGTCATGAGATCGCGCACCAGCGGATTCATCGAGAAACCGTCGGCGGCGATGTGATGGGCGACGAGCACGAGCACGTGCTCGTCCGCGGCGGTCCGGAACGCGCGCACGCGCACCGGCGGTTCCGCGGTGACGTCGAAGCCGCGACCGGCGAAACCCCGTACCGCGGTGAGCAGATCGACCGCGCCCACCTCGACCACGTCGAGCTGGGGCACGGCCCGCGCGGCGGGCAGCACCCGCTGGTACGCGCGGCCCTCGTGCGAGGGGTAGATGGTGCGCAGCGACTCGTGCCGCGCGACCACGTCCGCGACCGCGGCCCGCATGGCGTCCAGATCCAGTGCGCCCGAGAGCTGTACGGCCGCCGGGATGTTGTTCGCGGCCGAATCGGTGTCGAACCGGTTCAGGAACCACATGCGCTGCTGCGCGAGCGAGAGCGGCGGGTACTCCGGGCGGGTGCGCGCGGTGAGCGCCTGGCGCACACCGGTTCCCGCGTGCGACTCCACCCGCGCGGCCAGCGCCGCGACGGTGGGCGCCTCGAACAGCGCGCGCACGCCGATCTCGGCCTTCAGCGCGACCGAGAGCCGGGCCACGACCTGGGTCGCGACGAGCGAGTTGCCGCCGAGTTCGAAGAAGTCGTCGTCCACGCCGATGCGTTCGGCGCCGAGCAGATCGGCGAAGATCTGCGCGATGATCTCCTCGATGGGAGTGGCGGGCGCGCGGAAGCGCTTGGTCTCGAAGACCGGCGCGGGCAGCGCCCGGCGATCGAGCTTGCCCGAGGCGTTGACCGGGAAGGCGTCCAGCACGACCAGCGCCGCGGGCACCATGTACGCGGGCAGCGACCGGCCGAGCGCGGCCTTGACCGCGTCGGTGTCCACGACGGCGTCCGCGTCCGGGACCACGTAGCCCACGAGCTGATCACCGGCGTGCGCGTCGGTACGCACCACCACCACCGACTGCGCGATGCTCGGCTCCGCGAGCAGCGCGGCCTCGATCTCGCCCAGTTCGATGCGCAGGCCGCGCAGCTTGACCTGGAAGTCGGTGCGGCCCAGGTAGTTCAGTTCCCCGTCGGCGGTCCAGGTGACCAGGTCGCCGGTGCGGTACATGCGGCTGCCCGGCGCGCCGAACGGGTCGGCCACGAAGCGGTCGGCCGACAGGTCGGGGCGGCCCAGGTAGCCGCGCGCGAGCTGATCGCCCGCGAGATAGAGCTCTCCCGCGATACCCGGGGCGACCGGGTTGAGCCGGGCGTCGAGCACGTAGGTCCGGGTGTTCCACACCGGGCGGCCGATCGGCACCGCGACCGTGTCGGCGTCGACGACCTCGTGGTACGTGACGTCGACCGCGGCCTCGGTGGGACCGTAGAGGTTGTGCAGCCGGGCGCCGGTCAGCTCGCGCAGCTTGTGCGCGGTGGGCGCCGGCAGCGCTTCACCGGAGGCGAAAACCTGGCGCAGGAGGGTGTTCCGGCCGTCGCGCCGCTCCGGCGCGTCCGTGTCGGCTTCGAGGGCAGAGGTGAAGACCGAGAGCATCGAGGGCACGAAGTGGGCGGTCGTGATGCCCGCCTCGGCGATGATCTTCGCCAGGTACACCGGATCGCGGTGGCCGTCGGGCTTGGCCACGACCAGGCGCGCACCGGTCTGCAGGGGCCAGAAGAACTCCCACACCGACACGTCGAAGGTGGCCGGGGTCTTCTGCAGCACCGCGTCGTTCGCGTCGATCGGGTACTCGTGCTGCATCCACAGCAGGCGGTTCACGATGGCGCGGTGCTCGACCGCGACGCCCTTGGGGCGGCCGGTGGAGCCGGAGGTGAAGATGACGTAGGCGGTGTGCTCGGGCGAGATCGCCCGTCCGCGTTCGGCATCGGTGATCGGGGCGGCGGAGAACCCGTCCAGGTTCAGCGCGTCGATCTCGAGCACCGGCACGTTGCGGCCCGTCACGAAATCGTCGCGACCGGTGGTCAGGATCGCGGCGGGGCGTGCGGTGTCCAGCACGTAGTCGATGCGCTCGCCCGGCTGATCGGGATCCAGCGGCACGTAGGCGCCGCCGGCCTCGAGCACGGCGTACATCGCCACGACCAGGTCGGTGGACCGGCGAATGGCAAGGGCCACCGGCGATTCCGCGCCCACCCCGGACGCGATGAGCTTGCGCGCCAGCCGGTGCACCCGCGCGGCGAACTCGGCGTAGGACAGAGCTGTCCCCTCGAATTCGACGGCCGTCGCGTCGGGGCTGCTCAGGACCTGTTCCTCGAACAGCGACACCAGCGTCGCCGCCTCCGGGCGCAGGCCGATCGGCAGCGCGCGGGCGATGTCGTATCCGGTGTCGTTCCAGCCCGACAGCACGCGCTCGCGCTCGTCGCCGGCGAGCAGGTCGATGTCGCCGAGCGGGCGGTCCGGGTCGGCCACCACGGCCGCCAGGATCAGATCCAGCCGCCGCGCGAACGCCGCGATCGTGTCCTCGTCGAAAAGGTCACGCGCGTAAGAGAACTCGGCGGACATGCCGGCGTTCTCGCCATCCGGGCCCTGGGCTTCCTGCAGGGTCAGCTGCAGGTCGAACTTGGCCAGTTCGGCGTCGTAGTCCACGCCGTTGACCGAGAGCCCGGGCAGTTCCAGGCTCGCCTGGCGGGTGTTCTGGAAGGTCAGCATGACCTGGAACAGCGGGTGCCGCGACTGCGAGCGGGCCGGGTTGAGCACCTCGACCAGGCGCTCGAACGGCACGTCCGCGTGCGCGAACGCGTGCAGGTCGGTGTCGCGGGCCTGCGCGAGCAGATCGGCGAAGGTCCGGCCCGCGTCCACCTCGGTGCGCAGCACCAGGGTGTTCACGAACATGCCGACCAGATCGTCCAGCGCGGCCTCACCGCGGCCGTGCACCGGCGTGCCGATGACGATGTCCTCGGTGCCCGAGAGCCGGGCCAGCAGCACCGCGAGGGCGCTGTGCAGCACCATGAACAGCGAGGCGTTGTGCCGGCGGCCCAGCTCCACCAGGTGCTGCTGGGTCTGCGCCGAGATCGCGAACGGGTAGGTGCCGCCGCGGTAGCTCGCCACCGCCGGGCGCGGGCGATCCGAGGGCAACACCAGCTCGTCCGGCAGCGCCGCGAGGGTGTCGGTCCAGTAGCGAATCTGCTTGGCGATCAGCGAATCCGGGTCGTCCTCGGAACCGAGCACCTCGCGCTGCCACAGCGAGTAGTCCGCGTACTGCACGGGCAGCTCGGACCAGGCCGGGGCCTCCCACGAGGTACGCGCGGCGTAGGCGACCATGACGTCGCGGGCCAGCGGGCCCATGGACCAGCCGTCGGCGCTGATGTGGTGGACCACCATGCCGAGGATGTACTCGGTCTCGCTGATCTCGAAAAGCGCCGCGTGCATGGGCACTTCGCCGGTCACGTCGAACGCCATGGTGGCCAGCTCGACCAGGTGATCGACCAGGTTGTCCTCGGTGACCAGCACCGGGGTCAGGTCGGGCACGATCTGCGCGGCGTCCAGGACCTGCTGCACCGGGCCGTACGGGGTCTCGGGGAAGACCGTGCGCAGCGACTCGTGCCGGTCGATCACGTCGATGACCGCGACCTGCAGCGCCGCCACGTCCAGATCGCCCGAGAGCCGGATGGCCACCGGGATGTTGTTCACCGCGGAGGCGGTGTCGAACCGGTTCAGGAACCACATGCGCTGCTGCGCAAGAGAAAGCGGGATGTCGGCCGGCCGTTCGCGGGCCACCAGCGCCTTGCGCGCGCCCGCGCCGACCTGCGACTCCACCCGGGCGGCCAGCGCGGCCACCCCGGACGCCTCGAAGAGCATGCGCACCGGCACCTTGGTGTCCAGCGCGGTGCCGAGGCGGGCCGCCACCTGGGTGGCGATCAGCGAGTTGCCGCCGAGTTCGAAGAAATCGTCGTGCGCGCCGACCCGGGCGCCGGGCCCGAGATCGAGCACCTCGGCGAAGATCTGGGCGACGATCTCCTCGATCGGGGTGGACGGCGCCTGGAATTCGCGCACCTCGAAGGTGGGCGCGGGCAGGGCGCGGCGATCGAGCTTGCCGTTGGGGGTCAGCGGGATCTCGCGCAGCAGCACGAAGGCCGAGGGCACCATGTACGGCGGCAGATTGCGCGCCAGTCCGGCCTTGACCGCGTCCAGGTCCATGACGCCGCCGGCGGGCACCAGGTATGCCACGATCTGATCGCCGAGCCGGTCGTCCGGCCGCACGATGACCGCGGCCTGGCTCACCTGCGGGTGCGCCAGTACCGCCGCCTCGATCTCGCCGAGCTCGATGCGGAAGCCGCGGACCTTGACCTGATCGTCGGCGCGGCCCAGGTAGACGAGGTCGCCCTCGGCGCTCCACTTGGCCACGTCGCCCGAGCGATACAGCCGCGCACCGGGTTCCCCGAACGGGCTGGCGACGAACCGGCCCGCGGACAGATCCGCCCGGCCCAGGTAGCCGCGCGCCAATTGCTCACCGGCGACGTAGATCTCGCCGGGCACGCCCACCGGCACCGGCCGCAGGCGGCGGTCCAGCAGGTACACCCGCAGGCCCGGAATCGCCTGGCCGATGAGGCTGCCGTTGGCCGCCGCGACCGCGGCGCGGTCGAGCGGGCGGTAGGTGACATGCACCGTGGTCTCGGTGATGCCGTACATGTTGATCAGACGCGGCGCGTCCTCGGGGTGGCGGGTGTACCACTCGTTCAGGCGCCGAAGTTCCAGCGCCTCACCGCCGTACACGACATAGCGCAGCGCCAGCGGCGCGGTGCCGCGCCCGGCGCGGTCCATCTCGGCCAGCTGGTAGAACGCGGACGGGGTCTGGTTCAGGACCGTGACCCGCTCCTCCTGCAGCAGTTCCAGGAACTGCTCCGGGGACCGCGAGGTGAAGTAGTCGACCACGACCAGGGTGCCGCCGTACAGCAGCGGGCCCCAGAGTTCCCACACCGAGAAGTCGAAGGCGTACGAGTGGAACATGGTCCACACGTCGTTCTCGTCGAAATCGAACCAGGCGTCGGTGTTGTCGAACAGCCGCACCACGTTCCGGTGCGGGATCAGCACGCCCTTGGGGCGGCCGGTCGAGCCGGAGGTGTAGATGACGTAAGCGATGTTCTCCGGGCGCAGCGCGCCCAGGCGTTCGGCGTCGGCGATCGGGGCCGAATCCACCAGCGCCAGTTCGGGATCGTCCACCGCGAGCACGGGAACCGCGGCGGGCAGCGACATCTCGTGCCGCAGGGTGCTGACCACGCAGATCGGCTCGGCGTCCGCGAGCATGAACTCGATGCGCTCGGCGGGATAGGTCGGATCGACCGGCAGGTAGCCGCCGCCCGCCTTGAGCACCGCCAGCAGCGCGACCACGAGTTCGGCCGAGCGCGGCAGCGCCACCGCGACCAGGGTGTCCGGCCGCACGCCCGCGCCGATCAGCGCGCGCGCCAGCTGATTCGCGCGCTCGTCGAGTTCGGCGTAGGTCAGGCGCTCGCCCTCGAAGACGACCGCGGTGCGATCGCGATGCGCGCGCACGGTGGCGTCGAACAGCTCCAGCAGCGTGGACTCGCGCGCGACATCGGGGCCCGCGGAGGTCCAGTCGCCGGTGACCAGGGCGCGTTCGGCGGATTCGAGCAGGTCGATATCGCCGATGAGGCTGTCGGGAGCGGCGGTGACCGTCTCCAGGATGCGCCGCAGCCGGGCGGTGAAGGTGGTGATGGTCGCTTCGTCGAACAGGTCGGTGGCGTACTGCGCCACGGCCTCGATGCCCTCGGGTTCGCCCGCGCCGCCGCGCCTTTCGGTGAGCGTCCACTGCAGGTCGAACTTGGCGATGTCGACTTCGAGCTCTTCGGCGGTGACCGCGAGACCCGGCAGTTCCACCGTGGCGTGCGACATCTCCTGGAAGGAGAGCATCACCTGGAACAGCGGATGGCGCGCCTGCGAGCGGGCCGGGTTGAGCACCTCGACCAGGCGCTCGAACGGCACGTCCGCGTGCGCGAACGCGGACAGGTCCGATTCGCGGGTGCGCGCGAGGAAGTCGCTGAAACGCTCGCCGCCGTCCACCTCCGAGCGCAGCACCAGGGTGTTGACGAACATGCCGATCAGGTCGTCGAGCGCCTGCTCGCCGCGACCGGCGATCGGGGTGCCCACCGCGATGTCGGTGGTGCCGCTGGAGCGGGCGAGCAGCACCGCGATGGCGGCGTGCATGACCATGAACAGGCTGACGCCCTGGGCGCGCGCCAGTTCGGTGAGCGCGCGGTGCAGATCCGCGTCGATGTCGAAGCGCACCCGGCCGCCGCCGAACGTGGGTTCGGCCGGGCGCGGCCGATCCGAGGGCAGATCGAGCTGATCGGGCAGACCCGCCAGAGTCGAACGCCAGTAGGCGATCTGGCGGGCGGCCATGGATTCGGGATCGGACTCCGCGCCGAGCAGCTCGCGCTGCCAGATGCTGTAGTCCTGGTACTGCACCGCCAGCGGCGCCCAGGCGGGCTCGACGCCGCCGACGCGGGCCAGGTAGGCGGCGATCATGTCGCGCGCCAGCGGGCCGAACGACACGCCGTCCGCGGCGATGTGGTGCACGACGAACGCGACCGCGTACTCCGGGGTGTCACCGCCGTCCGCGATCTCGTACACGCGCACCCGGATGGGCAGCTCGGTGGTGACGTCGAAGCCGGTGGCCGCGAATTCGGTGAGCACGGCGGGCAATTGCGCCGCCGCGATGGTTTGCACCGCGATGCCCAGGTCCACCTCGCCGGCGGGCACCAGCTGCTGGAAACCGCCGTCCCCGGACTCGGGGAAGATCGTGCGCAGGGCTTCCTGCCGCTCCACCACGTCCATGAGCCCGGCAGTCAGGGCGGCCAGGTCGACCTCGCCGCGCAGGCTCACCACGAACGGCAGGTTGTAGGTGGGCGAGGTGGGATCGAACTGGTTGATGAACCACAGGCGCTGCTGTGCCAGCGAGAGCGGCACCCGCGCCGGGCGCTGCTGCGCCACCAGCGGGGGGCGCGCCGAAACATCGGACGGGCCTTCGGCTTCCACCCGCGCGGCCAGTCCGGCCACGGTCGGGGTCTCGAACAGCGCGCGCACGCCGATCCGGGTGCCGAACGCGGCCGAGACGCGGGCCACGACCTGGGTGGCGACCAGCGAGTTGCCGCCCAGGTCGAAGAAATTGTCGTCCACGCCGACCCGGTCGTGCCCGAGGACATCGGCGAACACGCCCGCCACGATCTCCTCGGCGGCGGTGCGCGGCGCGCGGTAGCCGGCGGCGTCCGCGCTGAACACCGGCTCGGGCAGGCCCTTGCGGTCCAGCTTGCCGGAGGTGTTGAGCGGGAAGGCTTCCAGCACCATGATCGAGGCCGGGACCATGTAGGTCGGCAGCTTCTCGGCCGCGAAGCGGGTCAGCGCGGCGGGATCGATGGTCTGCCCCGGCACCGGGACCACGTAGGCCACCAGCTGCTGGCCGGTGGCGGTGTCCATGACAAGCACCGCGGCCTGGCTCACCGTCGGGTGCGCGAGCAGGTCGGTCTCGATCTCGCCGAGCTCGATGCGCTGACCGCGGAACTTCACCTGGAAATCGGTGCGGCCGATGTACTCCAGCGCGCCGAAGGTCCCGGACTCGTCGCTCGCGACGGTCCAGCGCACCAGGTCGCCGGTGCGGTACATGCGCTCGCCGGCGGTGGACAGCGGATTGGCGACGAACCGATCCGAGGTCAGATCCGGGCGGCCCTTGTACCCGCGCGCGAGCTGGCGCCCGCCCAGGTACAGCTCGCCCGCCGCGCCGATCGCGGCCGGGCGCAGCCGCGAATCCAGCACGTAGACTTCGACATTCCATTCGGGCACGCCGATCGGCACCGTGACGGTGTCCGCGGCGGTGTTCTCCCAGTAGGTCACCGAGACCGCGGCCTCGGTCGGGCCGTACAGGTTGTGCAGGCCCGCACCGGAAATCGCGCGGAAGCTCGCGCCGGTCTCCGGCGGCAGCGCCTCACCGATGACGAAAACGTGCTGCAGCGAAGCGCATTGGGCCGCGGTGGCGTGCGCGACGAAAACCGTCAGCATGGACGGCACGAAGTCGGTGACGGTGACGCCGTGCCGGTGGATGGTCTCGGCCACGTACAGCGGATCGCGATGCCCGTCCGGGGTCGCGATGATCAGCTTGGCGCCCACCATGAGCGGCAGGAAGTAGCCCCACAGCGAGACGTCGAAGGTGGTGGCGGTCTTCTGCAGGTAGACATCGTCCGCGGTGAGCCCGTACTCGTCGAGCATCCACAGCTCTTGATTGACGATGGCGTGGTGGGTGACCGCGACGCCCTTGGGACGGCCGGTGGAACCCGAGGTGTAGATGACGTAGGCGGTGTTGAACGGCCGCAGCGGGGCCAGCCGGTCGGCGTCGGTCAGCGGGGCGTCGGAGTAGTCCGACACGTCCAGGGTGTCGATCTCCAAGCGCCGCACGGACGCCGGGAGTTCGAGCTCGTCACGGGCGGTGGTCAGCACGCAGACCGGTGCCGCGGACTCGAGGATGTACGCGGTGCGATCGGCCGGATGATCCGGATCGATCGGCACGTACGCGCCACCGGCGCGCAGCACCGCGTGCATGCCGATCACCAGGTCGAGCGAGCGGCGCATACCCAGCGCGACAAGCGATTCCGGCCCGACGCCGTCGGCGACGAGGAAGTGCGCGAGCCGGTTGACGCGCGCGCCGAACTCGGCGTAGGTCAGCGTCTCGCCCTCGAATTCCAGGGCGATGTTGTCCGGCGTCAGCGGGATCTGGGCGTCCAGCAGCGCGGGCAGCGTGGTGTCCGGGACCTCGTGGCCGGACCGGTTCCAGTCGAGCAGGCTGCGGGTGCGCTCGGCGGCGGTGGTGATGGGCAGGCCCCACACCGGCTGTTCGGCGCCCGCCTCGAGGAAGCGGTCGAAGAACTCGAGGAAGCGCGAATGATGCTGCGCCGTCTCGGCGTCGGAGTACAGGTTGGGGTTGGTCTCGAAGTCGATGTGGTTCCGCGCGCCGCCCCGGGACTGGTACAGGTTGACGCCGAGGTCCTCGATGGAACCGGTGGAGAGCACGCTCAGCTCACCGGTCACGTCGCCGAGGGTGACCTCGTTGTGGAACATCATGATGTTCACCCAGGGACCGAAGAACTCCCGGGTGACCACGCCCTCGCCCGCGCTGTCGCGGCGGATGTCCTCGTGCCGGTAGCGCTGATGCCGCAGCGCGCCGGACACTTCCACGGTCACGGCCTTGAGCAGCTCGCTCACCGTCGTGCCGTATCCCACGCGCAGGCGCAGCGGCACGATGTTCGACACCGCGCCGCCGGAGCGGCGCATGGCGGCGGTGGTGCGGGCGGTCACCGGCAGGCTGAGGATGACGTCCTCGGAACCGGTCCACTGCGCCAGGTACGCCGCGAAGCCCGCGATCAGCAGACCGGCGGGCGAATTCTCGTGACGCGCGACCGCCGCGTCCAGCAGCGAGGTCTGATCCTCGGTGAGCGCGGCGGAGGCGATGCCGTTGATCGCGGCCGGCGGCGCCGAGCGACCGGACAGACTGGTGCCGTCCTCCAGACCGGCGACACGCTCGGTCCAGTACTCCTTGTCGCCCTTGAAACGCGTGCTGTCGCGGTAGGAGAACTCCTGCTCGACCAGCGTGCGCAGGTCGGTGGCCTTGCTCGGCGCGAGTTCGGTGCCGTGGAAACGAGCGGTGTAGACCTCGGCGACCCGGTTCATGTAGGTCATGGCGCCGAAGCCGTCGAGCACGATGTGATGGACGCGGGCGTACCAGTAGTAGAGGTCCTCGCCCACGTGCAGCACCGCGCCGCGGATCAGGCGGTCGGCGGTGATGTCCATCGGGCGGCTGTAGTCGGCGCGCATCCACGCCAGGGCGGCCGCGCGCGGATCCTGCGCGTCGCGGAAATCGGCCCGGTAGATCGTGCGGTCCAGGCTGGGGTCGACCACCTGCAGCGGTTCGCCGTCACGTTCGACGATGCGCAGGAAGCCGGAACCGACCTCGAGGGAGGCTTCGACCATGGCGGCTTCGAGCAGCGGGACGTCGATCTCGCCGCGCAGTTCGACGAACTGCGCGATATTGATCGGCACCTGCGGGTCGAGGTGCTGGGCGTACCAGATGCCCAGCTGAGCGGGCGACAGCGGGAAAGCCTCGCCCGATCCCGGCGCGATTTCGCTGCCAGCTTCGTCGTTGCCGCCGAAATCTAGCCGGTCCAACCCAAACCTCGTTTCCGGAACACCACGCAGCGCTCCCCACCGAAAACCCCAACAGGACGCCACACTGACCAGCGTGGCGTCCGATGCTCGAGGCTCACTTCACGTAACAATCAGACAAAGATGTGTACTTTGGGCTATCTCTTCAGGCAGCCGATCTTGTTACAGGGGCGAGCCCGCACCGACCGGCCATCGCCCCGCCGTTTTCCTAGTCCTGCTGCTGAACACCCGAACCAATCTACCGTCCGGCGCGCCCGCGCAACCACGAAGGGCCATAGCCCTGCGCTATCGCCGCATTTCGGGGTCTGCGCGAGTGATATGCGTCCTGTCGCGGCTCGGGTCGTACAGGTGCGACTGGGCGCAATCGATACTTTCGGCCAGCGCCGGACCCACCAGAATCACTGCCGCCTGGCGCAATTGGGCCGCCTCGACGCGATCGGCGATATCGGCCAGGGTGCCGCGCAGCACACGTTGCCCGGGCTGACTGGCCCGGTAGACCACGGCCGCCGGGCAGTGCTCGCCGTACTCACCCGCCAACTCCCGCGCCAGCACGCGAACACGGGTTATAGCCAGATGCAATATCAAGGTCGCGCGGGTGCGCGCGAAGTTCGCCAGCGCCTCGGTCTCGGGCATGGCCGTCGACCGGGCGTGGGTGCGGGTCAGCACCACCGATTGCACCTGCTCCGGGACGGTGAGCTCGGCCCCGAGGATGGCCGCTGCGGCCGCGTAGGCCGGGACGCCCGGGGTGACGTCCCACGGGATGCCCGCGGCGTCGAGGCGGGCCTTCTGCTCCGACAGGGCCGAATAGATGGACGGATCGCCCGAGCACAGCCGCGCCACGTCCTTACCCTCGGCGTGCGCCCGCGCGCAGTGCGCGATGATCTCGTCCAGATCCAGGCCCTGGGTGTCGACGAGCTCGGCCCCGGGCGCGCAGTGCGCGAGCACCTCGGGGTCCAGGTAGGTCCCCGCGTACAGGCACACCGGGGCGGACCGCAGCAGGTTCACCGCGCGCACGGTCAGTAGATCCGCCGCCCCCGGTCCGGCCCCGATGAAGTGCACTGTCATACGAGCGAGTCTGGCAGGTCAGGCCGAGACGTCGAAGTGGGCCTGCACCTTGGTCGGGCGCAGGCGCACCACCAGCTCGCCGGGGACGCCGTTGCGCCTGCCGAATTCCTCGCCGCGCTCTTCCCCCATGTACCGCGCGCCGATGCGGGTGGCGGTGGCCACCAGATCCTCCGGGTCCTCGGAGACCTCGGCGACGCCTTGGACCTGGACGAAGGCATACGGGCGCACCTCGAGATCCACGACCAGGGTCAGGCGGGGATCGCGGGCGATGGCTTTGCCCTTGGCGGTGTTCGCGCCGGTGTTGAACACCACGGCGTCGTCCTCGAGGACGAACCAGATCGGGGTGACCAGCGGTCGCCCGTCCGCCGCGACCCAGGCGATCTTGCCGGTCCGGGTGCCTTCGGAGAGGAATTCACGCACTGTCGGATCAGAGAGGGAGGCCATGGGGAACACCGTAGGCCGCAACCCTCGCGAACCGGATGAACCCGGCGGGACCGTTCAGATCGCGCCGCGTTCGCGGGCCCGGGCCACCGCCGAGGTCCGGGACTTGACCCCGAGTTTTGCGTAGATGTGCACGAGATGGGATTTGACGGTGGTCTCGCTCAGGAACAGCCGCCTGCCGATCTCCCGGTTGGAGTGCCCGTCCGCCACCAGTCGCAGCACCTCGATCTCGCGCGGGCTCAGCGTGGTGTCCGGCTTACGAACCCGGGTCATCAGCCGCGAGGCCACCGACGGCGACAGCACGCTCTCCCCCGCGGCGGCCGAGCGGACCGCGGCCAGCAGTTCCGCGGGCGGGGTGTCCTTGAGGATGTAGCCGCACGCGCCGGCCTCGATCGCGCCGAGGATGTCGGCGTCGGTGTCGTAGTTGGTGACCACCAGAACATTGGGGGGCGAGGGCAATTCGCGCAGCGCGGCCGTGGCCTCGGCGCCCGAGCTGCCGGGCCCGAAGCGCAGATCCATCAGCACCAGATCGACGGCGGTGGTCGCGCAGAACGCCACCGCGTCCTCCGCGGTCGCCGCCTCCCCGACCACCTCGATGTCCGCGCCGGAATCGCTCTCGGCCACACCGGAATCCAGCAGCGCGCGCAGCCCCGCCCGGACGATCGCGTGATCGTCGGCGAGCAGAATGCGAATCATGGCTCCTCCACGGGGAACGACACGGTGACCGCGGTGTGACCGGGTTCGGACTCCACGCTCATGGTGCCGCCCTGCTGTTCCACCCGGCTGCGCATGGCGGTGAGACCGAAACTGCCCGAGGGCGATTGGGTCAGCACCGCCGGCGCGATGCCCACCCCATCGTCCACCACGTCCAGGTGCACCGCGTCCCCGGCGTAGGTCAGGGTGACCCGCATCCGCCGGGCTCCCGCGTGCCGCACCACGTTCGACACCGCGCTCTGGGTGATCCGCACCAGCGCCGCCTCCACGGACATGGGCAGCGCGTGTGGTTCGCCCTCCACCAGTACCTGGGCGTCCAGGCCGGGGGCGGCGGCGCGCTGGGCGACCCGGGTGAGCGCGCCCGCCAGCGACTGTCCCTCCAGCGCGGCCGGGGTGAGTTCGGCGATGAGCTGGCGGGTTTCGACCAGGCTGTCCGCCGCGGTCTCGCGCGCCAGGCGGATTTTCTCCAGCGCCGGATGATCCGGGGCCGCGCGCTCGACCGCGTGCAGCAGCAGCTGGATGCTGCTCAGGCCCTGGGCGACGGTGTCGTGGATCTCCTGGGCCAGGCGTTCGCGCTCGGCCATCTTGCCGGCGGTGCGTTCCTTGTCGGCCAGCGTGTTTCGGGTGGCCAGCAATTCGTCGATGAGCCGCTGCCGCTCGGCGGCCTCGCGGAACAGGGCCTCGTATCCGAGCCCGATGGCGACCGCCACCAGCGCGCCCAGCAGCGGCCCGATCACCCCGCCCATGGACCAGCCGCGATGCCAGGCGAATCCGAACACCGAGAGCACCGTCGCGGCCACCACCGCGAGCAGGCCCCAATTGCGCGGCAGCAGATGCAGATACAGGAAGAACAGGCCGAAGACCAGGTACACCGCGATGGGTTCGACGGTCACCAGCCCCAGCCACATGACGGTCAGCGCGAGCAGCCACACCCGGGCGGCGGTGAGCCGCCGCCGGAACAGCCCGCCGGTGAAGTACACGCCCAGGAACGCGCCCGCGAGCACGAGGACGACGTAGGGGTGGGCGTCGGCGACGAACGCCCGCCCGACCACCACCGCCGTCAGCGCCACCACCAGCACGTGCAGGCCGACCTGCAGGCCGGAGAAGACGGGGGTCAGGGGCGAACGGTGCACGCCGACCAGCTTATGCCGGGCAACTCAAGCGGCATCCATCGAAAGTAGGAAACGCCGACCCACCGATGGCAGCGCCGCGATTCCTTCGGCGGCGCGATGGTTTCCGGGCGATTCCGCGACAGGGTGGAACCATGTTCGTCGCACTCCGAGATCTGCGGGCCGCCCGCGGCCGATTCCTGCTCATCACCCTGGTGGTGACCCTGGTCGCGCTGCTCGTCACCTTCTTGAGCGGGCTCACCGCCGGGCTGGCACATCAGAACATCTCGGCGGTGGAGTCGCTGACCGCCGAATCGGTCGTGTTCGCCGACACCGGCTCGGGGCCCTCCTTCGACGCCTCCACCCTCGCCCCGGACCAGGTACGGGCCTGGCGCGAGGCGGGCGGCACCGTGGACCCGATCGGCATCAGCCGCGCCCGGGCCACCGCCGACGGGGCCGGCGCGACCCAGGTCGCGCTGTTCGGGGTCGAGGGAACACCTTTCGGCAATCGCACGGCTACCGAGCCGGGCCGGGTGATCCTCAGCAGCGCGGCCGCCAAGGATCTGGGCGCCGGCACCGGTGACACGGTGGCTCTGGGCGCCGGAAACTTCACCGTCGCGGGCGTGACCGGCGACGACTGGTACGCGCACACGCCGGTGGTGTGGATGACCCTGTCCGATTGGCAGGAACTGAACCCCCGTTCCGGTGCGGCGACGGTGCTCGCGGTCTCGGGGGTGAGCGACATGGCGGCGGTGAACAGCGCGGCGCGCACGACCAGCACATCGGCGGCGGATTCGCTGTCGGCCATGAGTTCGTACCAGGCCGAGAACGGTTCGCTCACCCTGATGACGGTGATGCTGTTCGCGATCTCCGCGCTCGTCATCGGCGCGTTCTTCACGGTGTGGACGGTGCAGCGCATGCCCGACGTGGCGACCCTGAAGGCGCTCGGCGCGACCACCGGTTCGCTGGTCCGCGATGCCCTGGGGCAGGCCCTGGTGGTCCTGGTGGCCGGCGTAGGAGCGGGCCTGGGCGGCACGGTGCTGGCGGGCGTGTTCATCGGCGACGCAATGCCTTTCACCCTCACGGTGAGCACCACCCTGCTGCCCGCGGCGGCCCTGGTCCTGCTCGGCCTGCTCGGCGCGGCCTTCGCCCTGCGCTTCCTGGCCACCACCGATCCGCTCACCGCGCTCAACCAGGCCCGCTGACAAGCCCTGTCCCCCAGGAGATTCGCCATGACCAACACCCTGACAGTCACCGACCTGACCCTCACCTTCCCCGACGGCGCCGAGCGCGTGACCGCGCTGGACAAGGTGAATCTGCGGGTGGGTGGCGGCGAGATAGCGGCCATCACCGGCCCCTCCGGCTCCGGTAAGTCCACCCTGCTGGCGGCGGTGTCGACCCTGGTCCGCCCCGATTCGGGCCGCATCGAGCTGGACACCGACGGTGGTCCGGTCGATCTGGCCGCGCTGTCGCGCCGCGCGGCAACCGCCATGCGCCGCACCGCGATCGGGATCGTCTTCCAGCAGTCGAACCTGATTCCCGCCCTCACCGCCCTGGAACAGCTCGAGGCCATGGCTCACCTCGGCCAGTCCCTGCTGGTCTCCCCGGCCCGCCGCCGCGCGACCCGGGCGCACGCGCGCGAACTGCTCGACGCGGTGGGTCTGTCCGGCCACGAGAACAAGCGCCCCGCGCAGCTGTCCGGTGGTCAGCGCCAGCGCGTGAACATTGCCCGCGCCCTCATGAACGAGCCCGCCCTGCTGGTGATCGACGAACCCACCAGCGCCTTGGACCAGGAGCGGGGTGCGGCGATCATCGAGCTGATCGTGCGCATCGTCCGTGAACACAACGCCGCGACGCTGCTGGTCACCCACGACCGCGCCCACCTGCATCGGATGGACACCGTGCACCGGATGGTCGACGGCGTACTGACCCTCGGGAGTACCGCGACAATCGCCGCATAACCGGCGTGCGACGATCGGCAAGCACCCGCTTGCCGTCCCCGGCGAGCACGAGAACGAGAAGGCTCGCCGTGGAAGTTGTGACGTCGCTGCCCGCGGACACCCCGCTGTCACAGGTGGCCTCCCGAATCCGCCGCATCGAGGCGCTCGGCTTCGACACTGTCCACATCTCCGAGACGATCCGCGACCCGTTCGCCGTCTGCGCCCTGGCCGTGGAACACAGCACCCGCCTGACCATCCGTACCTCGATGGTGGTGGCCTTCCCCCGCAGCCCGATGGTGACCGCCCTGGCCGCCTGGGACCTGGCAGGGTTCTCCGGCGGCCGGTTCCAGCTGGGGGTGGCATCCCAGGTGCGCGGCAACATCGTGGGCCGCTTCTCCACCCCCTGGACCGACCCGGTGGCCCAGCTCGGCGACTACGTCACCGCGCTGCGCGCGATCTTCGCGGCGTTCCAGCACGGCACGCCCCTGGACCACCACGGCAGCCACTACCAATTCACCCGTCTACAACCGTTTTTCAATCCAGGACCGCTCGATGTCCCCGTACCGCCCATCTATATGGGCGCGGTGAACCGCCGCATGTGCGAACTGGCCGGGGCGCTGGCCGACGGTTTCGTCGCACACCCGACCGGGTCGCATCCGCTCTCCCTGGAGAACCATGTGCTGCCGACCCTCGGCAACGGCGGGGTACAGGTGGGCCGCGCCGACGGCGGCCCGCGAATTGTCGTGGTACCCAAGGTGATCACCGGCCGCGACGAATCGGCCCTGACCGCGCTGCGGCACGAGCGCCGCTCCGAACTCGCCTTCCTGTATTCGACGCCCGCCTACCGGGGCACGCTGGACCGGCTCGGGTTGGGCGAGATCGCCGATCAGCTCTCGGCCGGTGCGGCGGCCAAAGCGTGGGGCGCGCTGCCGGGGTTGTTGACCGACGACATGGTGGCGACGCTGGTGCCGCAGGGGACGTACGGGGAACTGCCCGCGGTGCTGGATTCCTGGTACGGGGATCGGTGTCACGGGATCGCGCTGGATGTGCCGGCGGAGCCGGACGAGGATGGGGAGTTCGGCGAGATGCTGGCCGGGATTCGGGAGATTTCGGCTCGCGGGAGTCGATAGAGACGAGACGCTGGGTTCGGCATCGGCCGCGCCACCGCCAACCGTTGAGCGGGCCTGACGAACGTACGCTCATGCCGAATTGAGTGTGTGTATTTGGGTACCGACGTCGCGATGGGAGAGATCTTTCTTGGGCACCCGGGGGGCAAAGTGCCCGACGTGGAGGACCGAGTTCGCGATCGAGGTAGGGCAGCCGTCGGTCGGCAGGTGCCCATAGAAGGTCAGATGCTGTGGATCAGGAACGCCGTGGAGGTCACGAAGGGTCGTGGCGAGGCGACCAGATACATCGGCGAGGCGCACGGATGACCCACTCGTCGCGAACGGCCCTGTCCACAGTTCGATCTCATCGGACAATCCCTCGGCATCTGTCCAACCGATGTCGGTGAACCGTCGCCAAAGCTCCGCCTCACCGACATCGTTCATGTCGATCCCGCTTCGCTGCGGTCCGCAGGTTCTCGTCGTGACGAGACTGCACGAAACACTCTAGAGACGGAGAAGTGTTGAGGTCGTGGTCTCAGACGGGTCGAGTCCGGCGATCAAGCGAATCCGCGGCGCGCCCAGTGATGGCCATTCGAATGCTGTTGTCGCGCTGCGGATGTCGCTTTCGGCCTGGTCGGTCCACGCTGGGGTGGATGTGGCGAAGATGAGCTCGTCGGCCCCGATCCACGCAGCGGCCCGGCATTTCTTAACTATCTCTGCGTGTCGTTGCGCCCTTGTCCGGCGGGACAATTGCGCAGCGCTCTTCGCCTCGCCGACGATCAAGGAACCTTCGACGTACGCCACCAGATCCACCTCTACCTCGGCTCGCCTGTTGCCTACGAACTCGATCTCTGCCAGGTCCATGTACTCGTCGACGGATTCGCACGTGCTGGAAAGATGGGCGGCCAAGGCGATCGGGACGTCGCCATTGTCGTCAAGAAGCTGCCTGCCTACTGGGTGCAGGTCGTAAAACCAGACTGGTTCTTGCAGTGGCATTCTCCATGCTGAAAGGCCGAGATCGCTGTTGGAATCGCAGCGTTCACATACCCAGCTCTGGCCGAGTTTGTCGATTGTCTGGAATTGAAGTTCGGTGCAGACCGCGCACCGGAGAACCAGCCCACGCCGAATCACGCCTGCTCGCAATGCGAAATCGAGACGCTCACGCACCTCCTCCTCGGCGCTGCCTGCGGAAAGGGCAACGAATCCAGAGAAATTGAGTACGCCGTAGTGGGCGCGGATCCTCACTCCTTCATGGTGTGGATAGCAGTCTGCGGTGCGGGCGGCCTTCGCGTCCATCCTTCGCAGTGCCGGCAGCAGCGGACCTGCGAACAACTCCACGAGTCCGGAACGCCCGCCGAGCATCCGGGTGAGCTGGGCTGTTCGCTGTCCCGCTGAACTGAGCTTCGTGCTGAGGTTCTGCTTCGCCAACTGTGCATCCACCCAGGACGCCAGGCTCAGGTGGCGAAGCCTTGGGCGCGGTAGTCGGTTGACGACCGGGATGCCACTGACGACAAGGTCGTATCGTTTCGACGGGTACGAAGCCCCGTGTCGTGAACTGCGCACCACTGTGGTGGGGAGTCCGTCGGTTTTAGGCATGAGATCCCGACTGGTTAGTCCACCACCGTCGATCGATGGGCCGTCCATCCAAGTGATGTCGACGTGCCATGTGAGAGAACGGTGTTCGGCGAGGAGCTTGTCATCGAGCAGCGGTGGTGGCAGCGGCGTCAGCATTGTTCTCGTTCCCGATGAGTCGACCTCGGTCGGGAGGGTGAGTCCGTCGTCGAACTGCTCGCGGATCGCCAGGTGTGTTGTATTCCGCTGCGGCCAAGTCAGATCCTCAGCCAGCACCGCCTGACCGATCTCGCCGGGGTCGCCTCCTCCACTCTGCCGACCGCGGGCCGCCAGTCGGAAGCGTTCCAGAACCGCATCCAGTTTCGGCTGGGTCAGGGAAGCCGAGGTAACCAGCACCGTTGCAGGCTCGGAGCGGGCGTGGTCGAAGATTCGGGCAAGGCCGGCGGCGACTACGGATGGAAGCTGATCTTGATCGATGCTGCAGAGCGGACTGGGCAACCACACACTGCGCCCATAGGTGTTCTGCCACAATCGGTTCAGCGCGAAATCCTCCGGCGTGTCCCCAACCACAATCAACGTCCGGCAGGACGGGGTGTGCGCGATAGAGACCTCCACCAGACTGGTCATGGTGTAATCCCATGCCTGGCCGATATCGGTCAGCGACGCACCGTCCAACGGAAGTCGGGCCAATCGTTGCGGGCCGAGCGGCCGGGTTCCCATCAGCCACTCTGTAAGCCGGAGCATGGTGTGGTCGTCGATTTCGGGTTCAATAGCGGCCGGGTTCGGAGGGTCGACGAGTCCGGCATGCGACGCTACGGCCACTCCGAGCAGCCCGCCCCAATTCGGGGGACACTGAATACAGTTCGTCACCGCCAGCCCCGGCATGAAACGGATTTTGGGGAAATCGTCTACAGGAAAGCCCAATTGCCGGACAACGGTGTCGCTGCCATTGGAGTGTGCGTGCTTGTACGGGGAGCACGCTGCCGCGACCTGGTCGCGTGCCTGGCGATCGGATTCGGTGTGGGTTTCCCAGTCGATGTGCTCGCTAGTCAGCTCCTGAAGCCGGTCTCGGCCGGTCAGGAGCTGTCCGTCCACATTCCGGATCTGTAGATGGTCAGGAATCAGGTACTCGAAATCGACGAGCTCCCGGGCAAAGGTAACCACATGGTCCGGATCGTAGGTCCGGACCGCCCGCAAAACCGACGGTGCCACCTCGCCGCCGTGGTGCGGCACGAAGACGAACCCCGCACCGCCCCAGATCGAGTTGGCAAGGTACACCGCACGTCTCGCCCAATGTGACCAGTGCTCGTCCCCGTCGAAAATAATCGCCACTCGGGAGGCGCGGAGTCCGCGCCGCACCGTGGAGTACGTGACCGCCGCTTCCGAAACCATCTGGGTACCCAATCACAGACCGCCGACAGCAAACGGGATATGGGCGATTACCGCTCCAAGGTGGTGCAGACACGGTTGCCACGTCTAGTCGGTCTTGATCTGCTGCCAGCGCCACTGGTTAGCCAGATCCCATATGAGTCCCGGATGCCGTCGAAGCGCCTTGAGCAGCTTCGCCTGGCTCTCATCGAGGTACATCAGTCCACCACCCTCAGCACGGGGCGTTGAGCGACGGTGGGCCGCCGGCGGGGGTACCGGATCCCGGTCGCGACAAGAACATCGACGTATTCGCGCAGCCTCTCCAGTTCCCCGCACAGATCCGCCAGCGCGGACACGAGCACCACGTCGACCGGGCTCTCATCGATGTCCTCGATGATGTGGCCGACCGGGCATTCGTTGTCCTCGTCGATCAGGATCAAGTCCCTCGCGGTCGGTTTTGTCATGCCGGAACGCCAGTGCAGTCCTTTGCTGCGCCGCACATGGTCGAGCCACTCCTCCGACTCGTCCACGTCGAGGGCGACGAACGCCTCGTGGATGACCGCCACGGCGGCCTCGCGGGCGGGTAGTTCCACCACGGTTTCGACCACGCGCAGCGACGAGGCACTGCCGCCCCGGATCAGCGTGAACGGCCGCGTCATTCGACACCGCCTACCCGGGCGCTCAGCACATTCGTTCCGAGCGCCTGACGAGCACGCAGCGCCACCATGCAGGAATCACCGCAATCCTGATGCAGCCCAATCATTTTCGTAGCCTCGGCCAGCTGGGCCGAGCCGGGATCTTCACATTTGAGTCGTCCGGTGCCGGTAATCATCGCTATCGCGTCCTCCCAGATGCGTGACGAAGATTCGAGAGCGCCCGGCCCGTCAGGCTGCGTGACCATTCGGTGCAGCTGGCGAGAGAGAGGAAGGCGTGAGGTGCGGTTTCGGACCTCTCGACTCCGGACGCATCTACAGTCCACCACCGCGAGTCGAGCTTCTGAAACGTTTCAGCTGATGAGTTTCACCAAAACCCGGCGTCGCTTCACCTGAACCGTCATCCTGGTTTCAGCCGAAACACGCCCTCCCGTAAGGACGGTCAGATGGCATCATCGACGGCTCTGCCCCGCATCCTCCTCGGCCTCGAGTTGAGAGCCCTTCGCGAGGGCACCTCGATCACCATGGAGCAGGCAGCCGAGGACAGCGGCATGAGCAGGCCCACCCTGTGGCGGATCGAGTCCGGCCACGCGGAGGTGCGTCTGAACCCGGTCCTGATCGCCAAGCTGTGCGACCTGTTCGAAGCCCCTCCTGCCCAGAAAAAGGCCATCCTCGAGTTGATCAAGGAGGCCGCCGAGGGCAAAGGCTGGTGGCACGACTTCACCGACGCTATCCCGAAGGAATTCAACCTGTTTGTCCGGCTGGAGAACGCGGCCCACAAGCTGACTTCCTTCCAGACCACTTTCATACCCGGCCAACTCCAGACACTGGAATACCGTCGCGCGATCTCTTGGATCGAGTTCCCGGACAAGTCATCTCGAGAAACGGAGCGAATGCTCCAGGTCGCTATGAAGCGTCAGGAGCGAATCACACGGTCGGACAACCCTCTTCGGCTGTCGGTGCTGATCGATGAGGGTGTGTTGTGGCGCAACAACGGCGGTGACAGCGTCATGGAGGGGCAGCTGAAGCACCTTGCCGCCATGGCGGAGCTGCCCAACGTCTCCATTCGGGTCATCCCCTCGTCCGCCCGCATGTACCAAGGTCTCGTCGCGGGGACGTTCGTCATGTTCGAGTTCCCGCCTCGGGCAAAGGCTGAACTGACCTTCCCTCCGATCGTCTTCGTCCAGGGCTACACCGGCGGCCTGTACCTGAAGGAGCCCGATAAGGTCGCCCAGTATCGACTCGCCTGTACCGGCATGGACAGGCTGGCGCTCGATGAGGACCAAAGCCGACGCCTCGTCCTCGAAATCGCGAAGGAGTACACACGGTGAATATCGACCTATCGGGCACAAGATGGTTCAAGAGCAGCCGGAGCACGGCATCCCAAGACTGCGTCGAGGTCGCGTTCCTTGATGCAGGGCACGTCGGCGTCCGCGACAGCAAGAACCCCGGCGGCCCCGCGCTGGTCTTCACCCCGGGCGAATGGAACGCGTTCATCGCCGGTGTCGAGGGCGGCGAATTCACTCCCTGAGGGAGATGGACGACCGTAAACGTCCGCATACCGAAGACACCGAAACCCCGAGGACACCTGGTGGTTCCGATGCTTCCGCCGCCTGTCACATCTACCGTGGCTACCACTTCGAAATCGAACACCTGCGCCCCATGTGGACGGGCAGGCACTCGATGAGGACCGAAGCCGACGCCTCGTCCTCATAATCACGAAGGAGTACGACCGTGAACGATGAACTGAACACAGCCGTCTGGAAGAAGAGCAGCTTCAGCCAGCCTTCTGGAGAGTGCGTCGAGGTGGCACGCCTTTCCAGCGGAAGAGTGGGCGTCCGCGACAGCAAGAACCCCGGCGGGCCGGCGCTGGTCTTCACCCCGGGTGAATGGAACGCGTTCATCGCCGGTGTCGAAGGCGGCGAATTCACCCTCTAAGGGGGATATGGACGGCCGTCATCGTTCACATGCTGGAAGACACCGAAACCCCCGGGACACCTGGGGGTTTCGTCGCATCCGCCGCCGGCGTCGAGGCAGGCCCGAGGTCGAACCGCACTCGTCACCGAGCGGTGGATTTCGGGGGTGTTAATCGCCGGTTCGTCCTCACCACAACAACATCTCCCTGTTGGAAAACAGGTCATGTTCCCGTCACATCCACTGGTTAGTCTTTTCGGAATTCGCAGTTCGCGGTAGAGGAGTCGTCACAATGGCGAACACACTTCCGAGCAAGACCCAGGTGCTGCGCGCCTGCCGAGGCACCCACTCCCCCGGCCACCCGGTGCTACGCGCTGCCCACGATCTCACCGAGATCCACGAACGGCGATTAGCCGCGCTTCCGGAGCATCTAGCCGAATTGGAGCTGATGCGAACCGATTTGGTGCGCGTCATCGACTGCTGGGTGACGGCGCAATTACCGCCCTCGCACGGCGCGGCCAGGGTGCACACCGAAACCATGGGCGCCGTCATCGATCGCCTGGCGCAATTGACCGCCAGCGCCTATGCCGCGCTGGCGCACGCCACCGGCAAGGATCTCGCCATGGTCTGGGAGAACCTCGCCGAATTGGCGGTGGGCTACGAGGATTTGGCCTCGGAGGTCTGCACCGGGCGCCGCCGGTTACCCGGTACGCACTGAGTCCGCGGCGGCTACTTCGCCGGCGGGCGCAGCGTGGCGTACCAGTCGAGGAGTTCGGGAGCGTCCACCGCGGTGGGCGCTACCACCTTCGCCGGATCCGCGCCCTGGAAGATCTTCTTGATCGGTACCTCGAGTTTCTTGCCCGTGCGCGTGTGCGGGATGCCGGGGGCCTCGAGAATTTGATCGGGCACGTGCCGGGGCGAGACCTCGGTGCGGATGGCGGCATTGATGCGGGACTTCAGCTCGTCGGTGAATTCCGCACCGGGAGCCAGGGTTACGAACAGCGGCATCCAGTAGCCGCCGTTGGGCTGTTCCGCGCCGATGACCAAGGCTTCGGCGATTTCCGGCAGTCGTTCCACCGCCTGGTAGATGTCGGCGCTGCCCATGCGGATGCCGTGCCGGTTCAAGGTGGAATCCGAACGGCCGTGCACGATGACGCTGTCGTGCTCGGTGAGCGTGATCCAGTCGCCGTGCCGCCAGACACCGGGGTACATGTCGAAATACGCGTCGCGGTACCGGGATCCGTCCGCGTCGTCCCAGAACGCCACCGGCATGGACGGCATGGGCGCGGTGATCACCAGTTCCCCGACCTCCCCGTGCACCGGTTTACCGGATTCGTCCCAGGCTTCCAGGGCCACGCCGAGATACGGCGCGGAGAGTTCACCGGGCCACACCGGAACGGTGCGCACGCCACCGATGAACGCGGACACCACATCGGTGCCACCGCTGATCGAGGCCACCGGCACGCGGTCACCGACGTTGTCGCGCAACCACAGTGACGAGGACGGCGGCAGCGAGGATCCGGTGATGCCGACCAGGCGCAGCGCGGACAGCTCGTGATCGACCCGCGGCACCGATCCGGCCTTCGCGCAGGCCAGCACGTAGCCGGGGCTCGTGCCGACGACGGTGGCGCCCACGCGAGACGCGATGGCCCACAGCGCATCCGGGGTGGGCGCCGACGGACTGCCGTCGTAGCAGACGATGGTCGCGCCGACCAGAAGTCCGGCGACCTGGAAGTTCCACATCATCCAGCTCGGGCTGGTGTACCAGAAAAACGTGTCGTCCGGACCGATATCCGACTGCAGCGCAACCGCTTTCAGATGCTCGAGCACCACTCCCCCGTGCCCGTGCACGATGCCCTTGGGCTTGCCGGTGGTTCCGGAGGAGAACAGCACCCACAGCGGATGATCGAAGGCAACCGGTTCGGTGACCAGCGTCGCCGACTCCCCGGCGATCTCGATGTCGTTCCAGGACAGTGCGTTCGGCACATCCCCGCCGAATCGGGACACCACCACCGTGGCGGCCAGGGACGGCAGTCCCGCGCGCAGCGCGGCGATGTCACCGGTCTTGTCGTGCGTCTTCCCGCCGAATCGATACCCGTCCGCGGTGACCAGCACCTTCGGCTCCAGCTGTCCGAGCCGATCCAGCGCGGCCTGGGCGGAGTAGTCCTGCCCGCACGCACTCCACACCGCGCCGATGCTCGCGGTGGCGAGGAACGCGATGACCGCTTCGGGAATGTTCGGCAGGTAGCCCGCGACCCGATCCCCGGCCACCACACCGTGCGCACGCAGTACCGACGCGAAAGCCGCTGTCGCACCGATCATGCCGGCCCAGGACACCTCGGTGACGCCGCCGACCTCGTCCACACCGAGAATGGCCGGCCGATCGGTGCGCGCTCGGCGCAGCACCTGATCGGCGTAGTTCAGCTCGGTGCCCGGAAACCACCGCGCGCCAGGCATATCCGCCGATGCGAGCACATCGTCTCCGCGCTCGCCCACCTCGAAGTAGTCCCAGAGCGCACCCCAGAAGCCGGGCAGATCGGCGACCGACCACTCCCACAGCGCCCGGTAGTCCGGCGCCTGTACCCCGGTTCGGCGCCGCACGAATTCCGCGAAATCGGTGACCCGCGCACCGGCGATATCCGCCGTGCTCGGCACCCACTGTGGTTCCACCGTCAATCCTCCTACGCTGCGCTGCCTACGACGCGGATTCCGCGGTCTGCGCCCGCTGCACGATCCGCTCGGCCTGCCGGATGACCGGCATGTCCACCATGCGGCCCTCGAAGGTGAACACCCCGGGCTGCTTGGGCACCTCCGCCAGCAGCCGGTGCGCCCACTGCACTTCGCTCGGCGCGGGCGCGTACGCGCGCCGGATGACCGGTACCTGACTCGGATGGATCGCGACCTTGGCGTCGAAGCCGACGGCGATCGCGTCCTGCGCCTCGGCCGCCAGGCCGTCCAGGTCCGGGATGTTCAGATACACCGAATCCAGGGCCAGCTTCCCGTAGGCCTTGGCCGCCAGCAGCGACTGCGAGCGCACGTGCCGGCACACGTCCCGGTAGCTCCCGTCCGCGTGCCGGGACGCGTTGCCGCCCAGCGCCGCGACGAGATCCTCCGCACCCCACATGACGCCGATGGCGTTGCGCACCATGAGCGCCCGGCCCACCGCCATGGCCCCGAGCGGGGATTCGATGAGCGCGATGACGTCATGGTCGGTCAGCTGGGTGATCTGTTCCGCCGATTCGCACTTCGGCAGCATGACGCGCCGATAGTCGGTGCGCGCCAGCGCATCCAGGTCGAGCATGTGCTCGAGCGTGCCCGCCGCGTTCACCCGGACAACGGTACGTTCGGGGTCCTGCGGATGCTCGATGAGCGCGGTGCGGGCGGCGGCCTTGTCGATCTCCGCGACGCCGTCCTCCAGGTCGATGATCACCACGTCGGCCGCAGCCAGGGCCTTGCCGTAGCGCTCGGGGCGGTCGGCGGGACAGAACAGCCAGGCCGGCCCCGGCATCTCCCAGTTCATGCCGGCCGCTTTCGCACCAGGGTCTTGCGGTGGGCGGTGGCCACCACGTCGCCGTGCTGATTGCGGCCGGTGTGCGCGAACGTCACGATGCCCTCCCCGGGCCTGCTCTTGGATTCCCGCAGTTCCGCGATCTCGGTTTCCGCGTACAGCGTGTCACCGTGGAACAGCGGCTTGGGGAACGCGATGTCGGAGAAGCCGAGATTGGCCATGATGGTGCCCTGGGTGAGCTGCGCGACCGAGAGCCCGACCAGGGTCGAGAGCGTGAACATGGAGTTCACCAGGCGCTGGTTGAACGGCGCCTGGGTCTCGGCGAAAGCCGCGTCCAGGTGCAGGGCCTGGGTGTTCATGGTCAGCGTCGTGAACAGCACGTTGTCGGCCTCGGTGATGGTGCGGCCGGGCCGGTGCTCGTACACCACGCCGAGTTCGAATTCCTCGAACCACAGTCCGCGCTGCACCACTCGGCGCCGGGCCTCGATGTCCGTCACAGGCCGAGCTCCCGCCCGATCAGCATCAACTGCACCTCCGTGGTGCCCTCACCGATTTCCAGGATCTTGCTGTCGCGATAGTGCCGCGCCACAGCGTAGTCGTTCATGAAACCGTAGCCGCCGAAAATCTGGGTGGCGTCGCGGGCGTTGTCCATGGCGGCTTCGCTGGCGACGAGCTTGGCGATGGACGCCTGCTTCTTGAACGGCTTGCCCGAGAGCATGAGCGCGGCCGCGTCGTAGTAGGCGGTGCGGGCCATGTGGGCGCGCACCTCCATGCGGGCGATCTTGAAGGCGATGGCCTGGTTGCTGCCGATGGGCCGGCCGAAGGCTTCGCGTTCCTTCGCGTACTTGACGCTCTCGTCCACGCAGCCCTGGGCCGCGCCGACCGAGAGGGCGGCGATGGCGATGCGGCCCTCGTCCAGGATCCGCAGGAAGTTGGCGTAGCCGCGGCCCTGCTCGCCGAGCAGGTTCTCCGCGGGCACCCGGACGTCGGTGAAGCTCAGCGGATGGGTGTCCGAGGCGTTCCAGCCGACCTTGTTGTAGGCGGGCTCGGCGACGAATCCCGGTGTGTCCGTGGGGACCAGGATGGTGGAGATCTGCTTCTTGCCGTCGGTGGTCCCGGTGACGGCGGTAACGGTCACCAGGCGGGTGATGTCGGTGCCGGAGTTGGTGATGAACTGCTTGCTGCCGTTGATGACCCAGGTGTCGCCGTCCAGCACCGCGGTGGTGCGGGTGCCGCCCGCGTCACTGCCCGCGCCGGGTTCGGTGAGGCCGAAGGCGGCCAGGGCGCGGCCGGAGGTCAACTGCGGCAGCCATTCCCGCTGCTGCTTCTCGTTGCCGAAGCGGTAGATCGGCATGGCGCCCAGCGAGACACCGGCTTCCAGGGTGATGGCCACGCTCTGGTCGACCTTGCCGAGTTCCTCGAGCGCCAGGCACAGCGCGAAGTAGTCGCCGCCCATGCCGCCGAACTCCTCCGGGAACGGCAGGCCGAACAGGCCCATGTCGGCCATGCCCGCGATCACCTCGTACGGGAAGCTGTGCTCGGCATCGTGTTTCGCGGCGACCGGGGCCACCACCTGGTTGGCGAAATCGCGCACGGTGAGTGCGAGTTCGCGGTACTCGTCCGGCAGCGTGCCCGTGGACAGGAAGTCGGTCATGACGGCGTGTGCTCCTGGTTTTCGGCGGTGATGATGCGGGCGAGCGGCTGGTCCAGGCGGACCTGCGCACCCGGTGCGACGAGAAGTTCGACCCGGCCCGCGACCGGGGCGGTGAGCGCGTGTTCCATCTTCATGGCTTCGACCACGACGACGGCGGTTCCGGCCGCGACCTCGTCGCCGGTGGCGACCGGGGTGGCGATGACCGAGCCGGGCATCGGGCTGGTGATCTCGGCATCGCCCACATGCGCTCCGGCGCTGCGGATATCGGCCTCGGCGACCTCGCGCAGCAGCGCGACGCCGGTGGCGTCGGCGACCCAGAGCTGTTCGTCCAGGGCGGCGACGCCGACCCGGGTGCGCAGGCCGTCCAGGGTGAGGATCACGTCGCCGTCCGTCGAGGTGGCGGTGAGGGAACGCTGCTCGCCGTCCTCCAGCCACACCCGCGCGTCGGCGGGGGTGCCGGTGAGGTGCACGTGTTCGGTGCGATCGCCGCCGACCAGCCGGAAGGTGGTGGGCGCGGGTGCGCCGAGCCGCCAGCCGGTCGGGATCGCCCACAGGTCGCCCGGGGTGCTCGGCCAGCGCCGCAGCCACAGCCGGACCGCCGCGGCGATGAACTGCTCGTCGGTGATTGGGGCGGGCGTGAAGTCGCCCGCGCGGCGGTCCAGGAGACCGGTGTCCAGATGTCCGGCGCGGACATCGGGGTCGGCGAGCAGGAAGCGCAGGAAGTCGATATTGGCGCGCACACCCATGATGCGGGTGTTCCGCAGCGCGGTATCGAGTTTCGCCAGCGCCCGGGTCCGGTCGGGGGCGTAGGCGATGACCTTGGAGAGCATGGGGTCGTAGTCGGTGCCGACCACGGTGCCCACGCGCAGGCCCGAATCGACCCGGACACCGTCGCCTTCGGGTTCGGACAGCTCCAGCACGGTGCCGCCGGTGGGCAGGAAGCCGCGGCCCGGATCCTCGGCGTACACCCGCGCCTCGACGGCGTGGCCGGTGAGGCGGATGTCGGACTGCTGCACGGACAGCTTCTGCCCGGCCGCGATCCGGACCTGGCATTCCACCAGGTCCACGCCGGTGACCAACTCGGTGACCGGGTGCTCCACCTGCAGGCGGGTGTTCATCTCCATGAAGAAGAACTCACCGGGATTGTCGGCGGAGACGATGAACTCGACGGTGCCCGCGCCCACGTAGTCCACGCTGCGCGCGGTGTTGCAGGCGGCGGCGCCGATGCGGGCCCGGGTCTCGGCGTCCAGCAGCGGCGACGGGGCCTCCTCGATCACCTTCTGGTGCCGGCGCTGCAGGCTGCATTCGCGTTCGCCCAGGTGCAGCACGTGGCCGAACTCGTCGGCCAGGATCTGCACCTCGATATGCCTGGGGCGGTTGACGAATCGCTCCAGGAACAGGGTGTCGTCACCGAAGGCCGCGCCGGCTTCGCGGCGGGCGCTGATCAGCGCGTCCGGGAGCAGGGCCGGGTCGTCGACGCGGCGCATGCCCTTGCCGCCACCGCCGGCGGACGGCTTGACCAGCACCGGGTAGCCGATATCGGTTGCGGCGGCGATCAATTCGTCGTCCGTCAGGCCCGGTCGGGCGATACCCGGCACCACCGGCACGCCGTAGGCCGCGACGGCGTTCTTGGCGGCGATCTTGTCGCCCATGACCTCGATGGCGCGCGCGGGCGGTCCGAGGAAGGCGATGCCCGCCTCGTCCAGCGCGGCCGCGAAGGCCGAATTCTCGGACAGGAAGCCGTATCCGGGGTGCACGGCCTGCGCGCCCGAGCGCACAGCGGCGTCGACGACCTTGGCGATGTCCAGGTACGACTCGCGGGCCGGCGCCGGGCCCAGGCGCACGGCCACATCGGCCTCGTGCACGTGGCGGGCATCGGCGTCGGCGTCGCTGTACACCGCGACCGAGCGAATTCCCATGGTGCGCAGCGTGCGAATGACGCGCACCGCGATCTCGCCGCGATTGGCGACCAGCACCGTGTCGAAGCCGACGGGGTGGGCTTTGTTCATCATCTCGATCACATCCGGAAGACGCCGTAGGAGACGTCCTCCAGCGGTGCTTGCGCACACGCCGAAAGCGCCAGGCCGACAATGGTTCTGGTATCCGCTGGGTCGATCACGCCGTCGTCCCACAGCCGCGCGGTCGAGTAGTAGGGGTTGCCCTGCGCCTCGTACTGGTCGCGGATGGGGGCCTTGAAGGCCTCCTGATCCTGCTCGGACCAGGGCTTGCCGTTGCCGTCGAGCTGATCGCCGCGCACGGTGGCCAGCACCGAGGCGGCCTGCTCGCCGCCCATGACCGAGATGCGGGCGTTGGGCCACATCCACAGGAAGCGCGGGGAATACGCGCGCCCGCACATGGAGTAGTTGCCCGCGCCGTAGGAACCACCGATGACCACGGTCAGCTTCGGCACTCGCGCGCACGCGACGGCGGTGACCATCTTCGCGCCGTGCTTGGCGATGCCGCCGGCCTCGTAGTCGCGCCCGACCATGAAGCCGGTGATGTTCTGCAGGAACAGCAGCGGGATCTTGCGCTGATCGCAGAGTTCGATGAAATGCGCGCCCTTCATGGCGGATTCGGCGAACAGCACGCCGTTGTTGGCGACGATGCCGACCGGGTGGCCGTGGATGCGGGCGAAGCCGGTGACCAGGGTGCGGCCGTATTCGGCCTTGAATTCGGCGAATTCGCCGCCGTCGACGACGCGGGTGATGACCTCGCGCACGTCGTACGGGGTGCGCAGGTCCACCGGCACCACGTCGTACAGCTCGTCCTGGGGTGCGATGGGATCCACGGTGGGCGCCACGTCCCACGGCACGGGGGTCTTCGGGCCCAGGGTGGCGATGATGTCGCGCACGATGCGCAGCGCGTCCTGATCGCTGTCGGCCAGATGGTCGACCACGCCGGAGGTGCGGGCGTGCAGATCGCCGCCGCCGAGTTCCTCCGCGGTGACGACCTCGCCGGTCGCGGCCTTCACCAGCGGCGGCCCGCCCAGGAAGATGGTGGCCTGGTCGCGCACGATGACGGTCTCGTCACTCATGGCCGGGACGTACGCGCCGCCCGCGGTGCACGAGCCCATGACCGCCGAGATCTGCGCGATGCCCTTGGCGCTCATGTTCGCCTGGTTGAAGAAGATGCGGCCGAAGTGCTCGCGGTCGGGGAAGACCTCGTCCTGGCGCGGCACCCGCTGCACGATCCCAAGGAGAAGCTGGCGGTCTCGGAGATCACCGCGCTGAGCAACACCGTCTTCCTGGTCGACGAGCGGGACGGCAACAAG
>NZ_JBSFNO010000053.1:0-53754 GCF_053981095.1 Nocardia sp. NPDC003693 | reverse complement strand
GGCCTGCGCCGCACCCAGGACCTCATGCTCACCAACCGCGTGCTCACCGCCGCCGAGGCACTCGAGTGGGGATTGCTGCATCGGGTGGTGGCGGACGCCGAGCTCGCCGCGACCGTCGACGAGCTCGCCGAGCAGTTCGCCGCCGGGCCCAAGGGCTCCAACGCGCACGTCAAGAAGCTGCTGCTGGTGTCGGGGCAGCACACGCTCGAGGAGCAGCTGGCCACCGAGGCCACGTTCATCACGAATTCCGCCGAATCGGCCGACGGTGCGGAAGGCATCGCCGCGTTCGTCGGCAAGCGGGCGCCGAAGTTCGCCTGAGCCGGAGCCGGGATACGGGGCGCGGCGACTGTCCGGCGCGCCCCGCCGCTCACCCTTTCATGAAGGCCAGGATCTCCGCGTTCACCTCGGCGGCGTGCGTGATGTACAGGCCGTGACCGGCGTCGGGGTACTCCTTCAGCACCGCGTGCGGGGCGAGCAGCACCGCCTGCCTGCTGCTGATCTCGATCGGGATCGACTGATCGGCCCAGCCGTGCAGCAGCAGGACCGGCAGGGTCAGCGCCTCCACGTCGGGGCGGTGATCGGAGGTGAACAGCTGACGCTGCACCTCGACCGAGGCGTACGGGGAGGCCGAGAGGCAGCGGCTCATCTCCAGGTCCATCACCGCCTGACTCGTGCCGGGCCGCAGGTGGGTGGCGAAATAGCCCTGCGCGCGATCGGCGAACCACTGCGGGCGGTCGGTGCGGAGCTGGTGCAGGGAGGCTTCGAGCAGTTCACGCGGGGCGCCCACCGGGTTGTCCGGGGTCTGGCACAGGTAGGGAATCGCGGGCGCGAGTAGGGCCAGGCGCACCGCGCGGTCCCGGCCGTGCCGGGCCAGATAGCGCACCGCCTCCGCGCCGCCCGCCGAATGCGCGACGAGCGTGAAGTCGCGCAGGTCCAGGTGCTCGACGAGACGGGCCAGGTCGTCGGCGCGGGTGTCCACGTCGTAGCCGGTGCTCGGGCGTTCGGAGCGGCCGTGACCGCGCCGGTCCGGCAGGATGCAGCGGTAGCCCCGGTCCAGGAAGAAGTGCAGCTGGTACTCCCACATCTCCGAGTTCAGGGACCAGCCCGCCACGAAGAGAATCGGGTTCCCGGTGCCGTAGTCCTCGTAAGCGAGGGTGGTGCCGTCGGTGCTCTGGTAGGTCGGCATATCGGCTGCGCTCCTTTGCTTTTCGCGGGTTGGGACAACGGTCCCGCAGCGGGTGAGCGAAAGCGATTACCCGCGGGGTAATGCCGCCTCGCCGACGCCGGACCCTGTTGTGGCGGGGAGCCGGGTCCTATGCTCGGAGCATGGAATTCCAGGCGATGGTGGCACACAAATCGGACAGCGGGATCACGCTCGATCGCGGGGTGGTCACCGAGGATTTCCTGCCCGCGGGCGACGTGACGATCAAGGTGCATTTCTCCAGCGCCAACTACAAGGACGCCCTGGCCATCACCCCCGGCGGCGGCGTGGTGCGCGACTACCCGATCGTGCCGGGCATCGACATCACCGGTGAGGTGTTCCGCTCGGACAGCCCCGACTTCGCCGTCGGTGATCCGGTGGTGGCGCACGGGTACGGCATCGGCGTCACCGAGCACGGCGGCTTCGCCGAATACGCCCGGGTGCCCGCCGAGTGGGTGGTCAAGCTCGACGGGCTGACCCCGCGCGAGGCCGCCGCCATCGGCACCGCCGGGTACACCGCGGCCCTGAGCGTGCAATCGCTGCTCGACCACGGGCTCACCCCCGCCTCGGGTCCGGTCCTGGTCACCGGCGCGACCGGCGGCGTCGGCAGCATCGCGGTGGACATCCTGTCCACGCTGGGGTTCGAGGTCATCGCCTCCACCGGCAAGCTCGGCACCACCGAACTACTCACCACGCTCGGCGCGTCCGAGGTGATCGGGCGGCTCCCCGCCGAGGGCGAGAAGGTCCGGCCGCTGGGCAAATCGCTGTGGGCCGGCGCGGTCGACAGCGTCGGCGGCACCTCGCTCGCGCACATCCTCTCGACCACGAAATACGGTGGGGCGGTGGCGGTCAGCGGTCTCACCGGCGGCACCGACCTGCCCACCACGGTCATGCCCTTCATCCTGCGCGGGGTGTCCCTGCTCGGCATCGACTCGGTGCACCATCCCATCGCCGCGCGCCGCGAACTCTGGTCCCGGCTCGCGAAAGAGCTGAATCCGCAGAGCCTTTCGCTGCTGGAGAACTACGCGCCGGTGACCGAGGCCGGCGCCGTGCTGCACGCCGTCCTCGAGGGCACCCACTCCGGCCGCACCGTACTGGGCGTGGCCGGGGAGTTCTGAGCCCGTCAGTCGATGACGGCGTGGACCAGGTTGTGGTCCGACACCCCCGCCACATCGACCACGGCGGCCGCGCGCACGGCGCGGCCGCGCGCGATGACGTGATCGATGAACTGGGATTTCGAACTCGCGGTGCGTGGCCGGGTCGCGGCGGAGCCGGGCGCGAAACTCGCGAAGGCGAATTCGGGCCCCAGCGCGGTAGCCACGGTGATGCTGTCGGCGTTGAAATCGCCGAGCAGGACCGCGGGCTCGCACCCGGCCAGCTCGGCGAGCCGGGCGAATTGGACGTCTCGGCGACCGTCTCCGGTGACATGGGTGGCGATCACGAGCACACCGTCCACCTCGACGGCGAGAGCGCCGTTGCCTGGGTCGCTGACGAACGGCTCGGCGGACACCTCCCGGCTCGGCCCGTCCACCATGAGCACCAGCGCTTCGGTACCGTCGGCCAACTGCGAGGCAACCCGCTTGGGCCTGGGAATCCGCGGGTACCGCAGCGTGTGAAAACCCCTGTCCGGCATAACCCTTCGCAGTTCCGCCAGCTGGTCGCCGCTGACCTCCTGGAGCGCGATCACCTTTTCCGATCGGTCGGCCAACAGTGCCCCGACGGCGGAGATGCGCTCGCGCTCGTCCGGCCACTTCTCGGCAATCTCGCTGTCCCAGTTGTCAGCGTGTACACGGTGCAGAACGTTCCAGGTGGCAACAGTCATCACAACCAGTCACCGTACGAGAAATGAACGGCCCGTGCAGGTTTCGTTTCATGTGAAACATACACGGGCCGTTCGGGTTGCCAGTTGTTTACTCCCCCGGGCTCATCGGCGGGATGTGCGACCGAGGCCGGACACGGCACGGCGGCCGTGCGGGTGGGGAACACACGCGCACGGCCGCCGTGGGTGAGCGCCGGTCAGGCGGTGGCGCTCAGGGTGCGGCCATCGAGCGCCGGTTCGATGACCGGTTCGATGGCGTAGGCCAGGATGTCGGCCACGTCGGCGACGGGGCGCACATCCAGGGCGGCCAGGACCTCGGCGGGGACCTCGTCGAGATCGGGCTCGTTGCGGGCGGGGATGAAGACGGTCTTCAGGCCCGCGCGCTGGGCGGCGAGGAGTTTCTGCTTCACGCCGCCGATCGGCAGGACGCGCCCGTTCAGGGTGACCTCGCCGGTCATGCCCACATCCGCGCGGACCTGACGGCCCAGGGCGAGCGAGACCAGGGCGGTGACCATGGTGACGCCGGCCGAGGGACCGTCCTTGGGGACGGCGCCCGCGGGGAAGTGGATGTGGATGTTGCGATCCAGGACCTTCGGCTCGATCCCGATCTCCTCCAGGTGCGAGCGGACGTAGGTCAGCGCGATCTGCGCGGATTCCTTCATCACGTCACCCAGTTGACCGGTCAGGGTCAGCGAGCGCTCGCCCTCGGCGGCGTTGGCCTCGATGTAGAGGACGTCGCCGCCGGCGCCGGTCACTGCCAGACCCGTCGCGACACCGGGCACCGCGGTGCGTTCCACCCCGTCGGGGGTGAAGCGCGGACGGCCCAGGTAGTCCTTCAGGTCGCCGACGCCGATCACCAGGCGATCCGCCGCCGACACCGGAACCCCGGCGTCGTAGCCCAGCTCCGCGTCGTAACCCAGTGCGGCGGAATCGCTTCCGGTGTCCGGCACGAACTCGCCGGCGGCGACGATGCTCCCCGCGGCGGGGTCCGCCGACTCCGACAGCCTGGTCGCCGCCTTGCGCAGGGCCTTGGCGATGAGCCTTTCCAACTGCCGCACACCGGCTTCGCGGGTGTAGTTCGCCGCCACCTCGCGCAGGGCCTCGTCGGTGAACTCGACCTCGTCGGCGGTGAGCGCGTTGCGCTCGAGCTGCCGCGGGATCAGGAAGTCACGGGCGATGGCGACCTTGTCGTCCTCGGTGTAACCGTCGACGGTGATGAGCTCCATGCGGTCCAGCAGCGGGCCGGGGATGGTGTCCATGACATTCGCGGTCGCGATGAACAGCACGTCGGACAGGTCCAGATCCAGATCCAGGTAGTGATCGCGGAAGGTGTGGTTCTGCGCGGGGTCCAGGACCTCGAGCAGCGCCGCCGCCGGATCACCGCGGAAATCGGAGCCGACCTTGTCGATCTCGTCCAGCAGGACGACGGGATTCATCGAACCCGCCTCCTTCATGGCCCGCACGATGCGACCGGGCAGCGCGCCGACGTAGGTGCGCCGGTGGCCGCGGATCTCGGCCTCGTCGCGCACGCCGCCCAGGGCGACGCGAACGAACTTGCGCCCCAGCGACCGTGCCACGGACTCACCCAGCGAGGTCTTGCCCACGCCGGGCGGGCCGACCAGCACCAGCACCGCGCCGGAACCGCGACCGCCGACGACCTCCAGGCCGCGGGCGGCGCGACGAGCGCGCACCGCCAAGTACTCGACCATGCGGTCCTTGACC
Organism: Nocardia sp. NPDC003693; assembly: GCF_053981095.1. NCBI lineage: Bacteria > Bacillati > Actinomycetota > Actinomycetes > Mycobacteriales > Nocardiaceae > Nocardia > Nocardia sp. NPDC003693. The sequence goes on along the minus strand of NZ_JBSFNO010000053.1, from coordinate 49,012 downwards.
TCGTCCAGGCCGTGGTGATCGGCGTCCAGCACCGCGCGCGCGGCCGAGACATCGGTGCTGTCCTCGGTTTTCACGCCGAACGGCAGCTCCAGGACGGTGTCCAGCCAGGTGCGGATCCAGCCCGATTCCGGACTCTGATCGCTCGCCCGCTCCAGCCGCCCGACCTCGCGCAGCGCGGCCTCGCGAATGTCCTCGGGCAGGTCGGCGTTCTCGATCCGAGTGCGGTAATCCTCCGCGCCGTCCGGCTCGTCCTCGCCGAGCTCCTTGCGAATCGCGTTGAGCTGCTGGCGCAGCAGGAACTCGCGCTGGGACTTCTCGACCCCGTCGCGCACTTCCTCGCTGATCTTCTCGTTGACCTCGGTCTCGGCGATGTGCTGCTTGGTCCACTCGGTCAGCTTGGTCAAACGGGTTGCCACATCGAGGGTTTCGAGCAGCTCACGCTTCTGGTCGTGGCTCAGGTACGACGCCCAGCCCGCCGCGTCGGCGATGGCCGACGGATCGGAGAGCTGATTGACCGCGTCGATGACCTGCCAGGCCTCACGGCGCTGGAGCACCGCGACGACCAGCTTCTTGTACTCGGCGGCCAGATCCCGGGTGCGGCCGTCGGCGGGCGGGGTCTCGACCAGCTCGGCCTCGACCCACAGGGCCGCGCCGGGTCCGGTCACGCCGTGGCCGATCTTCACCCGGCCCTCGGCCTTGAGGACCGCGGCGGGCGCGCCCCCGCGCATGCGGCCGACCTGCTCGATGGTGGCGACCACGCCGTATCCGGCGTAGCCCTGATCCAGTCGCGGCGCTACCAACACCTGGTTGACCTTGCCGGCCTGGGCGGCGTCGATGGCGGCCTGCGCGGACTCGTCGAGCTCGATCGGGACGATCATGCCGGGCAGCACGATCGGATCGGTCAGGAACAGGACCGGGAGGTTCTGGGTGTTGGTCACGACTTCTACCTCTTCCAAGATTGAGCGTCTCCTACTCAACTCAGGTTGAGCGTTACCCAGTCAACCTCGACCCCCGCCCGGTAATTCCGCGACCTTGTTCGCCCCCGGCGAACGCCCGGGCCACCGGGTGGTGATCCGGGCGAAACAGCAGGCCGGGAGGTATTTCGCGGATTACTGGGCCGCACGGGCGACGAGCGCGCCGAGGAACGCCTCGTCGGCCGGGGTCAGGTCGGTGAGGGCGAAGGAGGTCGCCCACATCGCGGCCTCGTCGAGGTTCGCCTTGTCCTCGAAGCCGAAGGTGGCGTAGCGGGACTTGAACTTCTCGGCGCTCTTGAAGAAGCAGAGCACCTTGCCGTCCTTGGCGTAGGAGGGCATGCCGTACCAGAGCTTGGGCATCAGGTGCGGGGCGTTCGCGGTGACGATGGCGTGCACGCGTTCGGCCAGGGCGCGATCGGAGTCGTTCATCTCGGCGATCTTGGCGAGCACGTCGGCGGTGCCGTCCGCCTTGGAGGACTTGCCGCCGCGGCGGGCCTCGGTCTTCAGTTCGGCAGCATGGGCCTTCATGGCGGCGCGCTCGGCGGCGGAGAAGCCGACGGTGGTCTTGGTGGCGGTATCGGTGGTCATTTCGGGTTCCTCCGGATGTGCGGTGTTTCGGGTGCCGTGGTCGGCGAGAATGATTCGGGGACAGCGAGATTCGAAGAACCGCGGCGGTTCAGCGATCCTGGAGCAGGCCCAGGATGTTGCCGTCGGCGTCGCGCACCTCGGCGACGCGGCGACCGTTGCCGGTGTCGCGCAGGGACTGCCGGGCGGTCGCGCCGGCCGGGCCCAGTTCGGCGAGTTTGGCCTCGATGTCGGGCACCTCCCAGTAGATGACCGGGACGGTGTTGCCCTGCGGGCCGCCGTCCGGCACCAGGCCGATGTGGTGGCCGTCGACCGTGAAGCCGACGTAGTAGGTGCCCTCGATCTCGGGCTCCACCCCGAGCAGGGCGGTGTACAGCGCCTTGGCCGCGGTGAGATCGGAGACGGGGTACAGCACCGTCTTGATGCCCTTGGCTGGGGTGGCGGTCATAGTCTCCGGCTCCTGTTCGTGCTGGTTGGTATGGCTATAACGGTATTTCCGGGCGGTCGGCGCGACATCCGTGCTGACCACGGAAGGCACCACGGAAAGTCCACGGGCTCGGCCGTACGGCGAATCGGGGTGGCCGCTCGGAAGTCAGGGGTTGACGAGTTTGGCTAAAGCTATTAGCTTTATGGCTATCGAACTTAGCTTCACTTCTTCGAGAAGAGGGACACCATGACCGAGTACCTGGACATCGACGGCGGCCGGATCGCGTACGACGTGATCGGTGACGGTCCGCTGGTGGTGCTCTCGCACGGCATCGGCGACCGGCGTCAAGCCTTCCGGCACCTCGCACCCCTGATCGCGGCGGCGGGCTACCGGGTGGTCAGCGCCGACATGCGCGGCCACGGCGAATCCAGCCTGAACTGGCCGTCCGAAACCGGGAAGGACGCCATCAGCCGCACCGACGTGGCCCGGGACCTGCTGGCCCTCATCGCGAAACTGGGCGGACCGGCCGTCATCGTCGGGCATTCGCTCTCCGGCGGCGCGGCGACCATCGCCGCCGCCGAAGGGCCGGAACTGGTGCGGGCCATCGTGGAGATCAACCCGTTCACCCTGGTGCAGAAGTTCGACCTCGGCGCGCTCGTCAAGACCCCGCGGTACCGCCGGGGCATGGTGCCGCTCATGTCGACCCTCGTCTTCAAGAGCCTGGGGCAGTGGGCGAAGTACCTGGATGTGTCGTACCCGACCAAGCCCGCCGACCACGACGCCGAGCTCGCCGCCCTCTTCGCCACCCTGCGCGAACCGGGCCGGATGGCGGAATTCATGAAGACCGGCAAATCCACCCCCGCCGACGCGCAGGCCCAGCTCGGCAACGTCACCCGGCCCGCGCTCGTCGTCATGGGCACCGCCGACCCGGACTTCCCGAACCCCGAGGCCGAGGGCCGCGCCGTCATCGCCGCCATGCCCGCCGGACTGGGCAGCCTCGGACTGGTCGAGGGCGCGGGCCACTACCCGCACGCCGAAATGCCCGAGCGCACCGCCGAACTGATCCTGCCGTTCCTCGAGGCGCACGCCTGATGCCGCGGGCCGGACTGAACAGAGCCGAGGTCATCGCCGCCGGTGCGGCGCTGGCCGACGAGGTGGGCTTCGCGAACCTGGCGCTGAGCCCGCTGGCGCAGCGGCTCGGCGTGCGGACGCCCTCGCTCTACAAGCACGTCGAGAGCCTGGCCGACCTGCAGCACGGCATCGCGGTGCTCGCGCTGACCGAACTCGACGCGCGTATTCGCGATGCCATGCACGGACATTCGGGCAGCGCCGCGCTCGCCGCCTTCGCCGACGGGTTCCGGGGCTACATCGTCGAGCACCCGGGCCGGTACGCGGCGACCGTCGGCGTCGAGCCGGCGGGGCCGGACGATCCACTGGGACAGCCGAGTTCACGACTGCTGGAATCCATGGCGGCGGTGCTGCGCGGCTATTCCATCCCCGAGGACGACACGATCCACGCGATGCGGACCCTGCGCAGCACCTTTCACGGGTTCGCCACCCTGCAGTCCGGGGGCGGATTCCAGTGGGACGGGGAGCCGGACGCCAGCTTCGCCTGGATGGTTCGGTTCCTCGACCGGGGTCTGTTGCAGCTGGGCGAGACTTCCACCGGGGCCTGACGGGCCGCCGCACAACGCGATCCGGCACCGAAACCCGGGAAATGCCCGGCGGCGCGCACCGCGCGGCGCACGATGGGTGCGAGACCATCGGCAACGAGGCCCTGGAGCGTCATGAACGAGTTCGAATTCGACGGCACCCGTATCGCGTATCTCCGGCAGGGGGACGACGGCCCGCCGGTGCTCATGCTGCACAACGCCGGTTCCTCACACCTGATCTGGATGCCGCAGCTCACCGCGCTGGCCCGGAACCATCGGGTGTACGCGCTGGACCTGCCCGGCTACGGATCCTCGGACCGGCCCGCGGCCGGCTACACCCTCGAGCGCTACACCGAACTGGTGCGGGAGTTCGTGATTCGGCACGAGCTCACCGGCATCGGCCTGGTCGGCAACTGTCTCGGCGCGGCCATCAGCCTCACCCTGGCCCGCCGCGAACCCGGGCTCGTGCGCGCGGTGGTGGCGATCAACCCGCTCACCGAGAACACCGCCATGCGCGGCGATCTCGGCCTCGCGGCCCGCGCCACCCGCGCCCTGCCGGAGTTCGGCGCCCGGGTGCTCGGCGGCTGGCACACCCCGGAATGGTTCGCGCGCACCACGATTCGCACCTGGTTCAGCAGCGGCCGCGCCTACCGCGAGTGCCCGTACGTCACTCCCCTGGCCGCCGGTTTCCCCGCCCGCGCTCTGGTGGGCCTGGTCCGCGACCTGGGTTCCTTCGCCGCCCTGGACGACTGGCCCGATCGCGACGCGCTGCCCCCGGTCTGCACGATCTGGGGCACCGAGAACCGGATCCTGTCCGCCGCCGCCGGCCGGACCGTGAACGCCGCCCTGCGCCCCGAACGCGCCGAATGGCTGGACGGCTGCGGGCATGTCGCGATGCTCGAACGGGCGCCGGAGGTTACGGCGATCGTCGGCGAGTTCTTCGCCGAGCACCTGTCTCCCGCGGTTCCGGCGCCGGTGGCGGCCGAAAGCTGAACGGGTTCAGCCGGATACGGGCCGACCGGGCGCGTGAAGGACCGCCGTACCCACCGACCGTCGGCGGATTCGGCGATGGGTCAGAGTGACGGGGGCGGGGGCAGACGCGGGGACGGGCGGCGGGTGAACCACTCCCCCAGGCGGTCGGTCCAGGGCTCGGCCGCCGCCTGTTCGTGGGTGAGCTCGATGGAGTCCACGGTCGGGCCGCCGAGTTCGTACCAGCTCACCGCCAGGGTGTTTTCGGTAGTGGCGAGCGCCAAGCGGGGGGCCGGGGCGGGTCGGCCGGGTATACCGGACAGCTCGAAAACCTGGCCGCCGTCGAACAGCTGGCTCGTCTTCGGCTCCGCGCCCAGGGCGACGGCGGCGTTCAGGACGGCAAGCTGGGCGGGGAGCGGCACCACGCGCAGGGGGCGGGTGTGCCCGAGCGCGGGCGCACCCGCGCGCTCGGCGATCACGCGGATGTCCATCGACAGGGGGTGGATCGGTTTGCCGCGCGATTCGGTCAGGGCCGTGTCCCACGGGATCCGGATGCGGAAGGGGATCAGGACCGAGCCCGAGTCCCGGACCCGGGTATCGGTCGCCACCGTCTCGTCGAGATAGATCCGGTGCCGGGCGGAGCCGAGGTCGTCGTCCCAGTCGGTGGGGTTCCGGCAGTTCACCTGGATCCGGGTGCGCGACACCGTCATCGGGTCCGAGCCACCGGTCAGGCGCACCTGGCCGCCGAGTCGCCGCCCGGGCTGCACCCGCAGGGCGTCCACCGTGAATTCCACGCCGCCGTCGACCATCGCACCGACCTCCCGTCCGGTCCCCGCCGGGACCCCACCACCGAACCACAGCCCGGGCGATCACCCGAACCCGGCACGCGATCGGCCTAGCATGGCGGTCGGAGTGCCCGAACCGATCTGCCACGAGGAGTCGATGACCATGCTCGCCGCGCGTCTACACCTGGGACCGAACCGCCGGTTGGAACTCGACGAGGTGCCGATCCCCGAACCGGGCCCCGATCACGTGCTGATCAAGGTGGAGGCGGCCGGGGTGTGCCTGTCGGACGTGCACCTCATCGACGGCACCCTGACCCCGCTGTTCCTGAAGGGCGACGTCGTCACCCTCGGGCACGAGGTCGCGGGCACCGTGCACGCCCTGGGGCCGGGCGTCACCGGACCCGAGATCGGCGACCGAGTCCTGTTGCAGGCCGGGGAGATGCGCGGCCAGGCCACCTTCACCCGCGGCGTCGACTACGACGGCGGCTGGGCCGAATACACCCTGGCCCGGGTCGACACGCTGGTGCCGATTCCCGACGAGCTGCCCTTCGAGCAGGCGTGCTTCATCCCCGACGCGGTCTCCACCCCCTGGGCGGCCATCACCGCGACCGCCGAGATCAAAGCCGGTGAGCCGGTGGGCGTCTGGGGCGTCGGCGGCCTCGGCGCACACGGCGTGCAGCTCCTGCGCCTGGTCGGCGCCGCGCCGATCATCGCGGTGGACCCGCTGCCCGCCGCCCGCGAACGCGCCCTGGAGTTCGGCGCCGACCTGGCCTTCGACCCCGCCGACCCCGACCTGCGCGCCAAGATCTTCGCCGCGACCGGCACCGGCCTGGCCGCGGCCTTCGACTTCGCCGGCGTCGCCGCGGTCCGCGAACAGGCCGTGGTGTGCCTTGGCCCCCAAGGCCGCCTGGTCCTGGTCGGCCTGACCGACAAGCCGATCACGGTGTCCGGCGGGACCGCCTTCAGCTTCTTCCAGCAGCAGCTGCGCGGGCATTACGGGTCGGGGCCCGAGCATGTGACTCAGCTGGTGAAGTTGCAGGGGTTGCAGCGGGTCGACTTCTCGCGGTCGGTGAGTGCAGTGGTGCCTTTAGCGGACGCCGCCAAGGCAGTCCACGCGCTGGAAGCCAAGGAGGGCAACCCGATTCGGATCGTGTTGAAGCCCTGATTCGAGAGCGGGACGCTTGATCGCTGCTTTCCCGGATGTGCCCGCGTCAGACTGTTCGGTGGACAGGGACGCGGCCGGAACCGGGACTGCGGCGGCCTCGTTCAGAGGACATCTCGACAATGCCCGCTACCTGCGACAAGCTGCAGTCCGACACGAGGGGGAAGTGTTGTCCGACAACGCATACGGCACCGGCGCTCTGTTGCGCTACCGAGTATGGATTCTGGTCGAAGGCCCGGACGGGGAGGGGGCGATCACGTTCAACGCCTACGGCCCCGCCCTGCCCCGGGTCGGGGAGCGCCTGAACTTCAACGGCAAGTTCGGCGACGAGCTCAGCGTCGTGGTCACCGAGATCGACCACACCTGGTTCCGCGCGGGCGAGAGCACCAGGGACCTCGGCGTCACCGTCGCCGCCGAGCTCACCGCACCACGGAACCAGACGTTGGCGGTGCGCCTGATGGACGATATCGAGGCCACGGCCGAGTGGGTCGGTCAGTTCGCGCACCTGGAAGCGATGGACTGGTCCTAGCGGACTCCCTCGGTGCGGCCCCGACGAGCTGATCGTGTCCGTCAGCCCTGATCAAGTCCGAGCGATGGCACGAGTTGGCAAAGGGCGCGGCAGGAGTACTCACTGCGTGATCGATTGGAGTCCACGTGTATCTACCCCGCTCCCGCAGCCGAAGTGGTTGCGGGAGCGGGGACTTGGGGACGTTCAGGCCAGGCGGCGTTGGAAAGCGTTGACCGGCTGACCGGTCGAGGGATCCACCGTGTAGACGGCGAGGTCGGCGGTCGACGGGGTCAGGTCCAGGACCATGAAGCCCAGATCTGTGAAATTCTCGTACAGGGCCGGGGTCGTGGCGCCCTTCGCGTGGGAACCCGAATTGGTTTTGGCGGCGGCGCCGGAGACCAATTGGCGGGTGCCCTTCGTCGCGGGGGTCGGCTCCAGGACCTGGAGGCAGTGGTCGTGGCCGGAGAGGACGTAGTTCGCGCGGCCCAGGACGTGCGTTTCGAAGAACGTCTTCACGTGGTTGCCGTTGATCGGCTCGATCGTCAGGCCCTCGTAGGCGCCGGCGTTGCCGTGGCTGCCGTTGCTCAGATACGGGTGGTGGGTGCAGACGATCTTCCACTGGGCGGTGGACTCGTCGAGGGCGCGATCCAGCCAGGCTGCCTGCTCGGTCATGAACTGGCCGTCGGCGGCCCAGAAGGGGGCGAACAGGGGCGGCAGGTACGCCGCGATCGGGTTCAGGTCGAGCACGAAGAACTCGACCACCGGGCGACCGGGCGGGCCGACCGGGACCGAGTAGTAGCGGGCGGGCATCCACCAGCGCGGGGACCGGGCGTGATAGGCCACCTCGTGATCGCCGCGCAGCAGCCAGCCGCCGTCGCCGGGGATGATCGAGGAGTTGTCGTGGTTGCCCTGCACCATGATCCAGGGGAAATCGAGGCCGTGATTGGGGTCCTCGAACTTGGCGGCGAACTGCGCGTCGTCACTGGCCCACGGACCCGACTCGTACACGTTGTCGCCGAGGCCGAGTGCCAGCGCGAACGGATTCTCCGCGTGCAGCGCGCGGATCGCGTCGGCGACCGCCCACTGCGGCCGGGCCCCGGTGCCCGCGTCGCCGGTGATCAGCACGCGCAGGTCGGCGCCGCCGGGGAAGGGGAACTTCGTCACGGCCGGCGCGGGTGCGGGCTCGGCCCAGGCGGGCCCGGCCGCGGCGGCCAGGGTCGCGACACTCGCGGCGGTGGCGGCGCCGGTCAGAAAGCCACGGCGGTCGACGGTCATCGGGATCTCCCTCACCCTTTCCTTCTGGTCGATTGACCAGTATTCCCGGTCCGCGCGCCCGCCGCGCGGTATGCCGATATTTCGCCCCACCCTATCCACCGGAAGCCACATGTTTGCCGGACCCCGGAGCACGCGCCGGACCCGGCCGCGCGGACACGTTCGCCGAGGCCATGGACCTTTTGACACCATCCGCCGCCGGTGAGAGTGTTGACCGACGCTTGTCTCGAGTGGCAGGCGTCTCGGGCATCGAACGCGCAGGGGGACGCAGCATGACGACACTGGCCTCGGGCGTCTTCATCAATTGGGAAGAGCTGACCGGCCAGTCCAAACTCGTCGTGGATCTGATCAGCTTCCCGCTCTTCAGCGCCATCGCCGGCTGGCTCACCAACTGGACCGGCGTGCTGATGCTGTTCTGGCCGGTCTACTTTCGCGGATTCCGCATCCCCGGCCTCGAACTGCTCTACCCCTACTTCCCGCGCCGGGTCCAGGTGCTGCCCACCTTCTCCGGCGACGGCAAACGCCTGGGCTTCCAGGGCTTCATCCCCGCCCGCGCCGAGAAGATGGCGAGCATCTGCGTGGACGTGGCCATCATGCGAATCGGCAGTCCCCGGGACTTCATTCGCGAACTCGACCTGGACGGCATCGCCGACTACATCGCCGAGGTCGGGCGCAAGCAGGTGCCGTCCCTGGTCAACGAGGTGATGCTGCGGGAAAACCCGGACATCTGGAACGCGGTGCCGCGCGCGGTCCGCAACGTGCTGTACCAGCGCATCGAGCGCGAACTGCCCACGCTGGCCCGCACCGCCTTCGAACAGCTCGGCGACAATGTCGATCAGCTCATCGACATCAAGGCCTTCGTCATCCGGTACCTGCGCCAGAACCCGCACATCCTGAAGGACCTCACCACCACCGTCGCCGCGCCCGAACTCAAGTTCATGGTGCGCATCGGCCTGCTGGGCGCGCCGTTCGGCCTGCTGCTCGCGCTGTACATGCATGTGCACCAGAGCATTCCGGTCATCGGCTGGATCCCGGGCTGGGCCGTCATCCTCACCGCGGCCGCGGCCATCGGCGTCGCGGTCAACGTCATCGCCATCAAGATGATGTTCGAACCCGGCGATCCACAGCCGCGCTACAAATACCTGTGGAAGCAGGCGCTGCTGGCCAAGCGGCAGCCCGAGGCCGCCGCCGACCTCGCGCACATCCTGGCCTACCAGGTGCTGACCCTGCCCAACCTGGCCGAGGAACTGCTGGACGGGCCCAACGGCGACAAGACCCGCCAGCTGCTCGAACGGCTCATCTCCGCCGAGATCCATCGCCAGCTCGGGCCGACCCACACCTTCGTGCGCGCCGCCTTCGGGGCGCGGCAGTTCGACAATCTCAAGGTCGGCGCGGCCGGCGCCGCGGCGGGCCTGGCCCCCAGCCTCACCGAGGATCCGGAATTCGCCGCCGCCCAGGCCAAGAAGATCGACGAATTCGCCGCGCGCAAACTGCAGCTGCTCACCCCCGGCGAGTTCATGGAGATGTTCTACGCCTCGGTGGAGCAGGACGCGTGGCTGCTCTACCTGCACGGCGCGGTGCTCGGACTCGCCGTCGGCGGGGTGCACCTGGCGCTGTTCGGCTGGTAGCCAGAAAGTCGCTCACCTGCGTGAACGGCGTCGCCATAAATACAAGCACGCACGCTTGCATTTTTCTGGCCGCACTGCGATGCTGACCGTCGACGGCATTCACCGGCACGGTGAACGACCGGTTTCCGCGCGGCGACAAGGACTTGCGATGGCCGATCTCGAGGCGCTACTGGCCGACTTCACCGCCGAATGCGGTGACCTGGACGCGCTGGTCGCCGACCTGGACAGGGTCGACTGGACGCAGGACACCCCTGCCGCCGGCTGGACCATCGCCCATCAGATCGGGCATCTGCACTGGACCGATCAGGTCTCGGTCATCGCCGCCACCGACGCCGAGCGCTTCGGCGCACTGGTGCAGGAAGCCCTCCCCCGGGCGCTGACCTTCGTGGACGAAGCCGCCGAGATCGCGGCCGAACAGCCGGCAGCCGACCTGCTCGCCGCCTGGCGCCGCGACCGCGCCGCCCTGGTCGAGGCGCTGCGCGTCGTTCCGGCCGGGGTCAAACTCCCCTGGTTCGGCCCGCCCATGAGCGCCGCGTCCATGATTACCGCCCGTCTCATGGAGACCTGGGCGCACGGGCAGGACGTGGCCGACGCGCTCGGGATCACGCGCACGCCGACCGCCCGGCTGCGCAACATCGCCCACCTGGGCGTGCGCACCCGGAACTTCGCGTACATCACCAACAATCGGGCCGTGCCCGCCGAGGAGTTCCGTATCGAACTCACCGCGCCGGACGGCGACACCTGGGCGTGGGGCCCCGAGGACGCGGCGCAGCGGCTGCGCGGACCCGCCCTGGACTTCTGCCTCGCCGTCACCCAGCGCCGGCACCTGGACGATCTCGCACTCGAGATCGAGGGCGCGGACGTGGCCGAATGGCTGGGTCTGGCACAGGCTTTCGCGGGCCCGCCCGGGACAGGACGAACGGCAGGCCAGTTCCACTGACCTGCCGTCGATCCCGGCCTCCGGCCCGTCGGACCTTCACCTGAGGCGATGTCGGCGCGACATCTGCCCCGAGTCCCATTCCAGGAGGCAAGGAGCGAGCGAGCGCCACCGTGGGTGCGCCGTGCCTGGTGCGACCGGACGACATTGGCCGGAAGTCCTCGATGGCAGTCGAGTTGGCGCTCGCCGCTACCCGGTATTTACCCACCCTTTCGAGGGCGGAAACCTCTCCGTTCCCGCGGAATCGCTGGCCACCGCGATATGCGTTCCATGCTGTGATCCTGCTCTCATCGACGACTGCCGCCACCGCGCGCCGCCGTAACCTGGACGCGCGTACGACTTTCAATGGTGCGGGTCGTGGGCGTCGAAAGACGCAGGGGGACCAGGGGAGAGGAAGGACGCACCAGTCATGTCGCACGAACTCGCGACGCAGGCCGTCCGGTCGACCCGGCGCGCGGCACAGGCGGCCCGCTACACCGCCGTCGTCACCGCCGCCATGGCCAGCATCGGCCTCACCGTCACCGCGGGCGCCTACATCGCCAATCAGATGGCGGGCGTACAGCATTCGGACAGCATCCTCGCCGGACCAGCGCCCGCGCGGGATCGCACCGCCGTGAGCGCGGATCGCTACCCGGGCGACGTCGTGCCGCTCGCCGAAAGAACCGATATCGCAGCGCTGCTCGGACATCCGCGCACGGTGGCGATCAACAACGACGGACCGGCCACGACGCAGGGCGTCACCGCCGACGAGGCGCCCCGACCGCAGAGCTCCGCGCTGGCCGGGCAGCTCCGGGTCGGAAACACCTACGTCGGCGCGCAAGTTCTTCCCGTGCAGCGCAATTCACTGACCTTCACCGTGGACACCAATCTGTTCGCCACCCTCGCCGACCTGGTGCTGCGCGGGCCGATCGGCGAACAGCTCGGCGTGGCCGGCGGCAATCCGAGCGCGGTCACCCAGTTGCGCACCGATCTCGACACCCGGCGCGGCGAGGTCACCCTGACCCTGTCCGACCCGGCCATCGGGGCCCACGGCCTGCAGCTGGCCCGCCACCCCGCGCCGGCGGCCACCACCGGCGAGCTCGCCACACCGGAACACCCCGTCGTACCCGAACACCCCGGCGCGGCCGCCACGCTCGACCCCGCCGGCACCCGGGAAGGGTCGCCCGACGCGCCGGACGGCACCGCTGTGTGAGACTTCCCCCGTGTACGACTACTGCGTGATCGGCGGCGGCATCGTCGGGGTGGCCACCGCGCACCGCCTGCTCGAACTGCATCCGGGCGCCCGCCTGCTCCTGATCGAGAAGGCGGACCGGCTCGCCGTCCACCAGACCGGGCACAACAGCGGGGTCATCCACTCGGGCATCTACTACGAGCCGGGCAGCCTCAAGGCCCGGCTGTGCCGCGAGGGCGCGGAGTGGACCAAGACGTTCGCCGCCGAGCACGGGATTCCGTTCGAGGTGTGCGGAAAACTGCTGGTGGCCACCGACGCCGCCGAGCACGCCCGCATGCTGGCGCTCTACGAGCGGTCCGTCACCAACGACGTCGAGGTGGAACTGCTGGACGCCGCCGAACTCCGGCGGCGCGAACCCCGGGTGCGCGGGGTCGGCGCGCTGTTCGTCCCGAGCACCGGGATCATCGACTACACCCGCGTCACCGAGGCGCTGGCGGACCGGGTGCGCGCGGGCGGCGGCGAGATCGTGCTGGGCGCGGAGATCACCGCGATCGGCGAAAACGAGGACGCGGTAACGGTTTCCGGACCCGCGGGCACCTGGCGCACGGCCCGGCTGGTGGTCTGCGGGGGTTTGCAGGCCGATCGCCTGGCCCGGCTCGCCGGTCTCGATCTCGACCTGCGCATCGTGCCGTTCCGCGGCGAGTACTACCGGTTGCCGGCGCATCGCCGGAATCTGGTGCGCACCCTCATCTATCCCATTCCGGATCCCGAATTGCCTTTCCTGGGCGTGCATTTGAGCCCGACGATCGACGGCGAGCTGACCGTCGGGCCGAACGCGGTGCTCGGGCTCGCCCGCGAGGGCTACCCCAAGGGCAGCGTGAATCTGCGGGACGCGCGAGAGGTGCTGGGGTTCCCCGGTTTTCACCGGGTGGCCGCGGCCAACGTGCGGACCGGACTGCGCGAGATGCGGAACTCGCTGTTCAAGCGCGGATACCTGGCCGAGTGCCGCCGCTACTGCCCCGAACTGACCGCGGCAGACCTGCTCCCGCGCACCGCGGGCATCCGGGCGCAGGCGGTGCTGCGCGACGGCACGCTGGCGCACGACTTCCTGATCGAGCGCACGCCGCGCTCGGTGCACGTGCTCAACGCCCCGTCCCCGGCGGCCACCTCGGCGCTGCCGATCGCCGAGCACATCGCCGCACAATTGGACAATTGACCGAAATCGGGGGAATTGCCGGGCGAGCGCTGGATATCCACATCGGCACCCGCGATATCCGGGTATCCATGTAATAAATAGGATTGCTGTAGTACTTTTGTTGGCAGCCGTGGGACAGGGAGCAGCCTATGGGCCACATCAAATACGCGAGTGACGTCGGTGCGCCGGTCGAGGTCGCGTTCACGTACACGGACAACCATCAGTTCGTGCCGGACTGGGCCTTCACCGTGGCGGCCTTCGAACCGATCGGGGAATCCGATCACGGTTCGGGAGCCGTCTTCGCGACGACCCTCCGGGTCGGCCCGTGGCATCCCACGGTCGAGTGTGAGATCACCGAGTACCGCCGCAACGCGGTCATCGAGTACACGCTGCGCAGGCGCCGGAAGGGGAAGCCGGCGCCCGCGCGGCGTGGCGAGGACGAACGGGCGGCCACCGGCTGCGCCGATCCGCTCGCGGTGATCAAGCTGCGCTTCGACCCGCTCGGCTACGGCCGCGCCGTGCTGACCTCGGAAACCGAGTACTGGACGCCGCCGGGACTCACCGGGCGACTGCTCTCCCGTATGCTGGCAGCCGCCGTACAATCAGCGGTTCGGCGTACCGAGTCGCAATTGCGTAGGGAGATAGAGGAATTCCACGGAACGGATCTTGTCGGCCGGATTGCGTAGGGTAACCAGCATGATCATCGTGAGCACCGACGGATCGTGCCTGCGGAACCCGGGCGGCGCCATCGGCTGGGCCTGGGTCAATCACGCGGGCGGGTCGGGCGACGGCGGTGCGGTCTCGGGCACCAACCAGATCGCCGAACTCCGCGCGCTGCTGGAAGCCGTGCGCGCACACTCGGGCTCCGAACCGCTGCTCATCGAGAGCGACTCGCTCTACGCCATCAAATGCGCCTCCGAGTGGATCAACGGCTGGCGGCGCAACGGCTGGCGCACCTCGAGCGGCGCCGACGTGAAGAACATCGAGCTGATTCGCGAGATCGACCGGGCCATCGCCGCCCGGCCCGGTCCGGTGCGATTCCGCTGGGTGCGCGGCCACGTGGGCAACTACTTCAACGAGCAGGCCGACACGCTGGCCGGACAGGCCGCCCGCAAGGTCGCCGCGTCCGGCGTAGGCACCGACGCGCCCGGCAGCAACGCTGCCGGGGTGCTCGCCGCCACCGAACCTGCGCCGGCCGAGCCGCGGATCGAACCGCTGCCCGCCGAGCCCGTCACCGAGCCGATCCCGGTGATCGCCCCGCAGCCCGCGCCCGCCGCACCGGCCGTCGCCACCGCGCTGCCCGCGACCGCGCACACCGCGAAGACGCCCCGCCGCCGCGCGACCGCGGCCAAGAACGCACCGGTCGCGGACGCGCTGACCCTGTTCTGAGACACGGCCTTTCGAGGCTGTACCAGCGTGGCGACACGCCCGGATACAACGAAACCGCCGCCCGTGGATCCTGCACGGGCGGCGGTCGCCGACGATCGGCTCGACTAGTTGCCGGGGGCCGGGGCGGTGCTCGGCGCGGGCGCGGTGCTCGGCGCGGCGCCGCCACCGCCGGTCGGGCCGGCGAGGCTCTTCATGGCGGGGGAGTCGAAGTTGGCGACCTTCCAGACGCCGTCCGTGTTCTCCAGTTCCGCCACGCCCGGCACGGTCAGCATGTCGGACTGGGCCACCACGCCGTTGGACCGGACCTGGGTCAGGATCAGCACGACCTTGGCCTTGCTGTCGTCGCCCGACTCCCACGCGCAATGGATCTCGTCCAGCGTGGACTTGGCCTGCACGCTGGACATGGCCTCCTTCAGCGCGCCGGACGCGCCGTCGAAGAAGGACAGCCACTGCCCGGTGGACAGGTCCTTCACCCGGGTGAAGTAGTCGTCCAGGCTCTTGGCGTCGTAGTTGGAGACGGCCTTGCCGAAATCGCAGGCCGCGGCGGTCGCGGCGTCACGTGCCTCGATCTCCTGCTTGCTGTCGTCGGCCTGCTTCCACAGCACCGCACCGGCCGCGACCGCGGCCACCAGCACCACGCCCGCGGCGAACGCGGCGATGAGCGGGACCGGCCCCTTACCGAACCGGCCACCGCCGGACGTGGCGGGCGCCGGAGCCTTGGACGCCTTGGGCTCCTTGGCCGCGGCCTTGGGCGGCTGCGGGATCGCGGCCGTGTCCGACTCCTTGGTCAGCTCCGGCTTGGCGGCGGGCGCCTGCTCGGCCGCCGCGTCCGCGGCGGGGATCTTCGCGGTCTCGGCATCGGCGCCGGAACCACTCTCGGAACCGCTCCCAGGGGCTACGGCGTCGGCCTTGGTGGTGGCCTCGTCTTCAGTTGTCTTGTCCTGGGCGGCGTCATCCGACATGGATCGATCCCCACCTTTCCCGGCGCGCTGCGGACGCACCGTCTCGGTTCAGTTCAGCGAGTATGCCGGAACCGGCGGCAACGCCGCCGGTGACCGGGTTTGTCACACCGCGCAGCGGTGGAGTGCGGAGGGATGTGGAGTTATTTGATCGGCGGCAGCGTCCGCTCGCTCGGATCGGCGCCCGCCGGCGGCAGCGCGCCGTTGTCCGGCACGTTCGGCCGCGGCGCGTTGCCCGAGCCACGAATCTGGGTGCCCGCGTCGGGGTTGACGCAGTAGCCGGTCCACTTCGGCAGCGAACCTTCGGTCGCCGCCTCGTTGCGCACCTTGGCGGTGGGGTATTCGCAGGTCGGGCGGGGCCAGATATCCAGAATCGTATAGAACTCGCCGTCATGAGCGGGTACGCCCATGGCCGAGGTGCCCACCACGAGCGAGGGGAACAGCGCGCGCAGTGCCGGGGTCCGCAACTGCGCCGCCTTGGTGACGGCGGCGAAATTGGCGGCCAGGCTGCTCATCGGGTCGGCGGTGCGGTCCAGGACCGCGCCGAGCGACTCGAGCTGCCCGGGTGCCTGCTCCAGGATCGTCTGGAGCTCGGCGTTGGCATCGTTGAACTGCCGGAACAGAACAGACGAGTTGGCAGTCAGCGTACCCAGATCCGGCTGCGCGAGCGAGGTCGTGGCGTTGATGGTCTGCAGATTGCGGATCAGGTTGGTGGTCTGCGGCAGCAGATTGTCCAGGCCGGTGGTGGCCAGGCTGATGCCGTCGATGAGCGAGCGCAGCTGATCCGGCCCGCCCGACAGGGCGGTGTCGAGCTCGGTCAGGATGACGCTGAACTGATCCGGGTTGACCTGCGCGATGAGTTCGCTGGCGTTGTCGAGCACCGACCACACCGGGGTCGGCGTCTTGACCTTTTCCTTGTCGAACTGCACGACATCGTTGTTGCCCAGGAACGGCGCGCCGTCCGAGGCCGGCCGGAAGTCGATGTACTGCTCACCGGCGCCCGACAGCGCGCCGACCGACACCACGGTGTCCTTGGGAATGCGGTACTTGGAATCGATCTCGACGGTCGCGGCCAGCGCCGCGCCCTTGTCGACCAGCTTGATCTGGGTGACCTTGCCGATGCGGTAGCCGCGCAGGGTCACGTCGTTGCCGGCCTGCAGACCACCGGACCGGTCGAGATTGACCGTCACCTGGTAGGTTTCGCGGGTCGGGTTGATCCGCATGACGCTCACGGCCAGGTACGCCGCGCCCACCAGCAGGATCAGCACCAGGGCTCCGTTGGAGACCAGGTTCTTGTGGTTCTTCACCCAGTTCACCGGTGGCCCCCGTTGATTCTGCCTTGGACGATCTGCAGCACCTGGATGAGGCTGCCGGCGAAATCGTTGAGATCGCGGAGATCCGGGAACTTGCTGTTGGCCGGATCGGTGAGCAGCCCGATGTCGAGCATGGTCAGGGTCGCCCCGACCGCGAGCGTGTTGCCCTTGAACGACGCGTCGGCGAGCGGGCGGATGTCGTGCAGGCCGTCGAGCATCGGACCGAAGTCCGCCTCGGTGCGGGCCAGCGCGTCCATCAGCTGATGCACGTTGTCGAGCAGGCTGGCCAGTTCGTCCTGGGTGGTGTTGGCGTAATCGCCCAGGGCCGCACTGGTTGTCGAGACCTTCTCCAGCAATTGCGCGATGGCCTGGTTGTTCTCGGCGATGGCGCCGATCATGCCCGGCAGCGTGTCCGCGACCTGGCCCAGCTCACCGCGATTGGTCTCGAGGGTGTCCGCGAGCGCGCCGAAGTTGGCGAGCACGTTGTCGATGTTCTGGCTGTTGGCGTTGAGACTGCCGACGACGCCGGTCATCTCGGTGAGCAGGTGCGCCAGCTGCGGTCCGCGGCCGCCCACGATCGAATCGAGTTCGGCCATGAGCTTGGACAGGCTCGCGATGCCACCGCCGTTGAACAGCAACGACACCGAGAGCAGCAGCTCCTCGACCGTCGCGCCCGCCGAGGTCTTGGACAGCGTCTCGCCGTCTTTCAGCGCGGGCCCGGCCTCGCCGGACTTGGGCTTGGAGACCGCCACGAAGACGTCACCGAGCGGGGTCGCCTGGCGTAGCTCGGCGGTGGAATTCGCCGGCAGCTCGATGTCCTTGCGGATGTCGAGGTCCACGATGGCCTGGAAATCCTTGGTCGTGATCTTGGTGACCACGCCGACATCCGAGCCGCCGATCTTGACCTTCGCCTGATCGGGCAGGTTCAGCGCGTTCTCGAAGACCGCGTGAATGGTGTAGGTGTCATCGCCCGCACCGGGTTTGGGCAGCGGCAGGCTCTCCACGGTCAGACCGCAGCCGGAGGTGGCGAGCGCGGTGGTGGCCGCGATGGCCACCACGGCGCGGCGGGTACGGGTACTCGCCTTCAGCTGCTGCAGGAATCGATTGTTCATCGCGTCAGTCCCAACATCGCGGCGGTGAGGCCGAAATCGGGTCCCATGTCCTCGATCTTTCCGGTGCGGCAGCCGTCCGCCTTCATCTGCACGCGTTCGCAGAACACGCTGATGATCTCACCGGACAGCGCCGTGCCGATCAGACCGTGCAGGCGGATGAAGCCCTTCTCGCGGTTGACCGAGCGGTCCAGGTTCTGCATGAGCAGCGGCGCCACGTCGACGATCTCGACCACGCCGGCGGCGTTGTCGCGCAGCTGCTGGGTCACCGCGGTGAGTCCGGTCAGCGTGCCGTTGAGCTGGTCGGCGTACTGGGAGAACGCGCCACTGGTGTTGCCCAGGAAGGCGTTCAGCTGATCCAGGGTGGCCTGCAGGCCGGGGGCCTGCTCGGCGAGCAGCGTGCTCATCTGGGTGAGGCGATTGCTGAAGTCGCGCACCGACTGGTCGTTGTCGGCCAGCATCGTGGTGAGTTCGTTCAGCTTGATGATGATGGTGGAGACGGCGTCCTTGTTGTCGACACCGATCTTGAGCGCGCCCGAGAGCGAGTTCAGGACGTCGCGCAGCTTCTCGCCGTTGCCGTTCATCATCGGGTAGAGCACTCGACCCGAGAGCGGCCCGACGCCCTCCTGGCCCTCCTGCGGCTTGAGCGCGGCGGAGAAGGCGTCGATGGTCTTGATCATGGTGTCCAGCTCGACCGGGGTCTTGGTCTGCTGGACGGTCAGGTGCGCGCCGTCCTTCAGCTTCTCCCCGCCGGTGTAGCGCGGCGACAGCTCGATGTGGCGGTCGGTCACGATGGACGGCGAGATCAGCGCCGCGACAACGTTCTTCGGCAGTTCGACGCCCTTGTCCACGGTCAGGTGGACCTCGACGTACTGGCCCTTGGGCACGATCTTGTCGACCTTGCCGACCTCGAGGCCGAGCACGGTGACCGGGTTGCCCTCGAACATGCCCGCGATGTTGAGGAAGTCGGCGGTGATGTGCTGGGTCTGCCCGACCGCGTCCTTCACCCCGAGCGGCACGATCGAGCAGCTGGCCACGGCCAGGGTGGCCGCGCCGATCATGCCCGCCTTGGCGATTCGGGCGAGATTCATGGATTTCATTTCTGCACGCACCCCTCGATCACCTGGACGGAGCACAACCAGTTGTCCGGGAACAGCCACGGCAGGGCGACCTCGCCGTAGTTGCCGTTACCGAAGACGTTGTTGAACTGCCGCACCGCCGGCGGCATGATCTGCAACAGCCGGTCCAGGTTGTCCTTGTTCTTCTGCAGACCGTCGGCCATGGTGTTGAGCTGGATCAGGGTCGGGCCGAACAGATCGTTGTTCTCGGATCCGATGGCCTGCAGCTGCCCGCTGAGCTGAGCGACGTTGTCCAGCAACGTCCGCAGCAGGGCCTGGCGCTCCATCACCCGGCTGGCGATGGCCTCGCCCTGGGTGATGACCAGCAGCACGCTGTTGCGGTTGTCGCCCAGGATCCGGGTGACCCGGTCCAGGTCCTTGAGCAGCTGATCGACCGCGTCCTTGCGATCGTTCATCGTCTTGGCCAGCGCGCCGATCGAGTCCAGCGCCTGCACGGTGAGCTGCGGGGTGTCGCCCAGCTGCTGGTTGATCAGGTCGAGCGACTCGGCGAGCTTGACCGTGTCCAGGTTCTCGAACTTCGGCGTGCCCTCCTGCACCACATCGGACAGGTTGTAGGGAACGGAGGTGTTGGACTTGGGGATTCGCTTGCCCGGCAGGCCGGAGCCGTCGCCCGGATCCAGGTCCAGGAAGCGGGCGCCCAGCAGGGTCGCCATCTTGATCGAGGCGCGGGCGTCGGCGCCGAGCTTCACGTCGTCGTTGATGGACAGCGTGATCAGCACGTGGTCGCCCTCGAGTTCGGCGCCGGAGACCCGGCCCACCGACACGCCCGAGACCGCGACCTTGTCGCCGACCTTGATGCCGGCGGTCTGCGCGAACTCGGCCTTGACGCTCTGTTCACCGACCCCGAGCATGTTGAACACGCTGGAGGCCAGCAGCAGGCCGACCACGATCGCGGCGCCGAGCAGGCCGAGCCAGAAATTGCGGTTGGAATCGAAGCGGGACTTGAGTTTCGCCATCATGGCCGGCACACCGCCGAGTGGTTGTTGCCGCCGATCTGACTGAACAGACCGCGCGGGAAGAGGACACCGTACAGCGAGACATCCAGGCTGCAGATATACGCGTTGGCGTATGCGCCGTTCTGGGTGAACTTGCCGACGTCGGACAGGATGCCGGGCAGATCGACCGCGGCCTTGTCCAGCTTGTCGCCGTTGGCGAGCAGCAGGGTCAGGGCGTCGCGGGTCGAGGTCTGCGCCAGGGCCAGCTTGGGCTGGATGAGGCCGAGCATGCCGACCAGCGCGGTGGTGGCGTCGGCGATCTGCACCGTGGACGCCTGCAGCGACTGGCCCTGCTCGTACAGCCCGCCGATGAGCGAACGGGTCTGGGTCACCAGGGTTTCCAGTTCGTCGCCGCGCTTGGCCAGGCCCGACATGACCCCGGAGAGATTGGTGATCACGTCCGAGAGGATGGCGTCGCGCCGCTGGAAATCGCTCGCCAGCGCCGCGGACTGGGTGATGAACGCGGACAGCGAGACGTTGTCGCCCTGCAGCGCCTGGATGAACGTGTTGGACAGGTTGTTGACCTGCTCCGGCTGCAGCACCTCGAACAGCGGCTGGAAACCGTTGAGCAGCCCCGAGATGTCGAACGACGGCTCGGTGCGCTCGATCGGAATCGAGTCCTTGTTCTTCAGCGGCGTGTGATCGCCGCCCTTCTTGTCCGGGGCCAGCGCGATGTAGCGCTGCCCGATCAGGTTCTGGTACCGCACCAGCGCCTTGGTGTCGCCGAACAGCGTCTGATCGCGCTGCACGATGAAGGTCACCCGCGCGTCGTTCTTCTTGTCGAGCTCGATCTTCTCGACCTTGCCGACGCGCACGCCCGCCATGCGGACGTCGTCGCCCTCGCGCAGGCCGAGCACGTCGCTGAAGGTGGCCGTGTAGGTGTTGGTCTTCCCGTCCACGGTGCGCGCCAGCGTGTTCCAGATGACCGTGGTCACCAGGATCGCCACCACGGCGAAGAGGGTGAAGCCGATCAGCGGTTTACGAATGCTCATCGACCGGCCCCGGTTTCGGTCACTTGCAACGTTCCACCCCTAAGGATCGAGCTGAGCAGCAGGTACTCACCGGCGGTCGGGCGACGGCCCAGGAGCTGGGTGATGGCGTCGTCCGAGTTGTAGGAGATCGGGCCGGCGGCGGGGGCCGCGGCGGGATCCGCCGCGGGTGCGGCGGGCGCGGCCGGCGGCACCAGGTTCGGGAACAACCCCTGCAGCGGGGTGCCCGCGAAGGGATTGCCCGCCTGCGGATCCGGCTGGGTGATCTCGCCGCCGGTGGTCAGGCCCGGCAGGCCCGCGAGACCCGGCGGCAGCGTGAAGGGACCGAGGCCGGCGGCCGAGTCCAGGGCCTTGGGCCGCAACGACTCCGGCAGCGTGCCCGGATCCGAGACCTCCGGCGCGGTGCCGCAGCTCGGGGCGGCCAGCTCGCCGTAGCGCGGGCAGTCCTCGCGGCTCCACGGCTTGTACGGGGTGAAGGTCAGGCCCAGGTTCCAGACCATCTGCCGCTGCGGACCCCAGTGGAAGGTCGACATCAGCTTCTGAATGGACACGTTCAGGTTCTTGATGGCCAGCGGGATCGCGTTCGGGTCGTCGGACAGCGCGCCGAACAGCGCGCTGGTGCCGGTGGTGACCTGCTTGCCCACATCGGGATTGCGCGCGAAGAGACCGTTGACCTTGTCGACGGTGCCCGACGCGCCCGCGATGAGCGCGATGAGCTCACCGCGCCGATCGGAGATGGTCTGCGCGGTCTTCACCGAATCCGCCAGCACGCCCATGAGTTCGGGCGCGGACTGGTTCAGCGCGTGGAACGAATCGGAGAAGTCGGTGAGCATGACGCCCAGGTCCGGAATCGACTCGTCCACCGCGAGCAGCCAGCGATCCACGCGTTCGATGGTGGAGCCGGGCATGCGGCCGCTGCCGTCCAGCGCGTACGACAGGGTGCCGAGCACCCGGCCGAACTGGATGGGATCGATCTTGCTGAGGATGTTGCGCACCGTGGTGAGCGTGTCCTGCAGCGCGATGGTGCCCTTGGAGCGGTCCTCGGCGATCTGCGAACCCTCCTTCAGATGCGAACCGTCGCTGCCGTTGTAGACCAGCTCCACCGAGGTGACCGCGAACAGGTTGGACGGGACCACGCGGGCCGTCACGTTCGCCGGGATGCCGTCGGTGAACTCCGGCTTCATCTCGATGTGGACTTCCTGCAGCTCGCCCTTGGCGGCCACGGACACATCGCGGACCGCGCCGACCAGGACGCCGCGGAACTTCACGTCGGCGTTCTCCGGGAGACCGTCACCGGTGGTGGTGAGGTTCGCGGTGACGTTGACCTTCTCGACGAAATAGCCTTTGTACCTGGCCATCAGGAAGCCCAGGATGATGGCGAAGACCGTGAGGCCGGCGACGCCCGCGATGAGCAACTGCCGCATCGTCGGTCCGCGCCCGCTCGGATCGATGATCATCGGTTACGCCCCCTATCCCGAGATCCGGATACCGGGGTCGACGCCCCAGATCGCCAAGGTCATGAACAGGTCCGCGAATACCACCGCGATGATGCAGAGCTTGATCGCGCGACCGGCCGCCACACCCACGCCCTCGGGGCCGCCGGAGGCGAAGAACCCGTAGTAGCACTGGATGAAGGTGGTGATCGCGACGAAGATGATCGCCTTCACCAGTGAGTACAGCACATCCTGGGGTATCAGGAACTGATAGAAGTAGTGCTGGAACGTGCCGGATGCCGTGCCGCCGATCAATTGCACGGTCAGCGAGCAGGAGATGTAGGCCAGCGGCAGCGCCAGGCAGTACAGCGGCACGATGGCGATCATGGCCGCGATCATGCGGGTGCTCACCAGGTACGGAAGCGGCCGGATGGCAACCGATTCCAGCGCGTCGACCTCTTCGGAGATGCGCATGGCGCCGAGCTGCGCGGTGAAGCGGCAGCCCGCCTGCGCGGCGAAGGCGAGGGTCGCGAGCATGGGCCCGAGTTCACGGGTGGTGGCGAACGCCGAGATGGCGCCGGTCAGCGGGCTCAGCCCGAGCAGGTTCAGCGAGGTGTGGCCCTGGATGGCGACCGTCATACCGCCGAACGCCGAGAGGATGAGCACCACGCCGATGGTGCCGCCACCGACGACGAGATTGCCGTTGCCCCAGGTGACGTCGGACAGCAGGCGCCAGACCTCTTTGGGGTAGTGCTTGAACGCCATCGGCATGGAGCCGACCGAGCGCAGGAAGAAGAAGACCTGATGCCCGATGCGCGCCAGGAAGTCTCGGGGCGAGGACGCCACGCCCCGGATGCGTTGGAACGGCCGCAGCAGCGGCGGAACATACGTTGCTGACACGACTCAGACCATCTGTGGTGGGAACAGGGAGTTGTAGACCTGCGTGAGGATCAGGTTGACGCCGAAGAGCATGACGGCGGACATGACGACCGCGGTGTTCACCGCGTTGGCGACACCGCCCGGGCCGCCGCGCGCGTTGAGGCCGGCGTCGCACGCGATGATCGCGGCGAGCACGCCGAAGATGAGCGACTTGAGCAGCGCGACGAACAGGTCGGTGGTGATCGCGAACGAGGCGAAGGTGCCGATGTAGGAACCGGGGGTGCCGCCCTGGGCGAAGATGTTGAAGACGTAGCCGGTCAGGAAGCCGACGAAGACCACGAAGCCGCAAAGCAGGACCGAGACCAGCATGGCCGCGCCCAGTCGCGGGGCGACCAAGCGGCGCATGGGATCCACGCCCATCACCTTCATCGCGTCGATCTCCTCGCGGATGGTGCGCGAGCCGAGATCGGCGCAAATCGCCGAGCCGACCGCGCCCGCGATCATGAGCGAGGTGACCAGGGGCGCGCCCTGTTGGATGATGCCGAGGCCGTTGGCCGCGCCGATGAACGAGGTGGCGCCGACCTGCCCGGCGACCGAGCCGACCTGGATCGAGACGATGACGCCGATCGGGATGGCCACCAGCAGGGTGGGCGCCGCGGCGACATTGGTCATGAAGGCGCACTGCCGGATGAACTCGGCGAACGGAAAGCGTTTGCGGAAGATCGCTATGAAGAGCTCCGCGATGGCCGACACGCCCATGGCCATCATTCGGCCGCCGGTCTCCAGCGACCGTTTGGGATGGTCGTCCCAGTAGCCCTTGGCCCAGTCGACCGCGCCACTCACCTTCGACCCGGTTGGGCTCCCCTGCCCGTCCTGGCTCTTGGTCAACTGCACTGACTACCCCTCTCGACGCCGGGATACCCGCCTCCGACGACTGTTTGCTTGACGCACCTTACTACGGAGTTAGGAAAAACACATCACGCTCTTGTGGTTCCGGTCATAGAGCCGGATCACTTTCATAGAACGTCCGTGAACAGCCACGTCACGGTTGGTTTTCGTCACAAAGAACCAGGCAGAAGACTAGAACTTGTTCTAATTCCAACTAACTGTGGAGCACTTTCCGAGATGTGAACACGAGCCCTGTAAGAATTAAATGGAAAGAATTTATCGTAATTCGATAGCCAATGTGCATTATTCCGCTGCTCTTCATCCAACTAGGTCCGAACCGAAACTTCGCGCAGGACACGGCTCGGCAACATGCGGCAGTACAAGCGGCCCACTGGGACGAATACTGACAGGATGAAGGACGCAGGTTGGTCCTAAGCGGCTTCCGAAACTTTCTGGAGGGACATGATCAGGAAACTCGCCGGGGCGGCAGGAGTCTTCGCCGTCGCCCTGAGTACGGCGTTGCTGGGCACGGGGGCCGCGAACGCAGATCCCGCGCCGGCAGTGATCGGCGGCGGCTCCGGGATCATCATCGACGACATGTTCGAGTGCACCGTGACCACCATCGGTCACGACGGCGCCGGACGCCTGGTCGGACTCACGGCCGGGCATTGTGGTGACGCGGGCGCCGAGGTGTACGCCGAGAAATCGCGGGGCACCGGGCTGATCGGCAAGTTCGTCTACTCCAATCACGATCTGGATTACGCGGTCATTCAGTTCGATCCGGATCGGGTCGTTCCGGTGAATCGCGTGGGCAATGTCTCCATCACCGGGATCGGCGGTCCCCCGGGATTCCCGATGATCGTCTGCAAGGAGGGCCGGACCACCGGCAATACCTGCGGCATTTCCTGGGGCGACGTTTTCAACAGCAGCATCGAGACCTGGAGTCAGATGTGCGTCGTCGAGGGTGACTCGGGCGCGCCGGTCGTGGTCGGCAGCACCCTGGTGGGCATGGTGAACGCCTACCTCGCGGTGGCCTGCTTCGGCCCGGAGGTCGGCACGAACATGTCGACCATCATGAGCGACATCAATGGGCGCGGCGGGATCGGCTCGGGCTACTACCCGATCTGATTCGCGGCGAGAACGACAGGGCGGGGCGGTGATCCGAACGGATCACCGCCCCGCTCGCGTCTACGGACCGCGACCTCACAGCGCCGAGACGCACACCACGAGTTTGCGTTCCGCATAGGTATAGCCCCGTCCCCCGACCGTGCAGTCGTTGACGTCGGAGGTCCCCCGCATGATGGCGAGCACGCGCACCGCGTCCTTCCCGGTCTTGGCGGAACAGTCGATGCGCGCCGGGTTGTCCGAGCCCAGATCCATGCAGTCCCCGACGACCCAGTCGATATCGAGGCACAGCGCACCGGTCTCGACGCCGGCGATGGTCCGGAAGTAGGCCTGGTCGGCGTCGCCGGGGCACTGATCGTTGGTGGGCGCCTTGGCGATCACCTTGTAATTGGCGTCGGTCGCGCCGCACGTCGCCTTCACGATGGTGGCGTCGGTCATGGTGCCGCCCAAGCGAACACAGTCGCCGACCGCGGCGTCGAAACCGGTGACCCCGCCCCTATCGTTCGCGTCGGCGGGTTCCGCGGTGGCGGTCTTGGGCACCGGCCGGGTCGGCGGCGGCGAGGTCGGCGGCGGCGGGGGATCGGCGGCCAGTGAGGCCAGCGGGCTGCCATCGGTGATGTCACCGCAGCCCGCCAGGAGCACGGTGGCGGCGGCGATCACCGAAGCGGCGATCCGGGCGGAAATCTGCTGACGCGACACGCGTTCGTCCTAAATTCGAGAAACACCGAAGCCTTACTTCCCCGCCCATGAATACACCACGCCCGCGGACACCGTCGACCGCCGCGAACGCGGGCGGGACACGCTTCTCGAACCGCGCCGCAGGTCACCTCGTATAGGGGAGCATGAGGAGCACGACCGGACAGCCCGCATCCGAGACACCCTCCCCGCCGGGGGAACCCCGGCTGGTGCCCCTGCACGCGGTGGCGGCGGGGCTGGACCTCGAGCGGTATTTCCGGTGGCGGCGAGCGCGGGAGGGCGACCCGTTCCGAATGCGGTTCCCGGCCTTCGGTTCGGCGGTGTTCACCGGGAGTCCGGCGGGGGCGCGGGAGCTGTTCCGGGCGCCGGTGGAACTGCTGGAACCGCCGCTGCCCAATCCCATCGAGCCGATGGTGGGCGCGGGATCGCTGATCCTGGCGCGCGGGGCGCGGCATCGGAGCGGGCGGGCACTGCTGATGCCGGCCTTCCACCGGGCGCGAATCAGCGCGTACGGCAGTGTGATTCGGGACGCGACGCGCGCGGAGATCACGGGGGAGCGGACCGGGCGGGCCTGGACGCCGGGCACGCGGGTGGATGCCCGGGCCGCGGCGCGGGCCATCACGCTGCGCGTCATGCTCACCGCGGTGTTCGGTATCGAGGATCCGGCGCGACGGGCCGAGTTCACCGCCGCCACCGCCGCGTTCCTGACCTCGTTCGGCGGTCCGCTGTTCCTGGTTCCGGCCTTGCGGCGCAACGTGTTCGGCGTGACGGGGTGGGAGCGGTTCACCGCGGCCCGGGACCGGCTGGACGCGCTGATCGACGCGGAGATCGCGCGCCGGCGGGCCGCGGCGGACCCGGCCGGAGCTCGGGGTGCGGGATTCGCCGCGGGCGCGGGCGCGGGCCCGGGTGCGAAAGACGATGGCGCCGCGGACATTCTGGGCATGCTGCTGAGCGCCCGGTACGACGACGGCGCGGAGCTCGGCGCCGAGGAACTGCGCGAGCAGGTGCGCACCCTGCTGGTGGCGGGACACGAGACCACCGCGACCGCGCTGGTGTGGGCGCTGTACCGGCTGCACCGCACGCCCGCGGCGCTGGCGCGGCTGCGCGCCGAACTCGCCGCCGCCGGGCCCGGCGCCGATCCGGTCGAGCTCGCCGCCCTGCCGTATCTCGACGCCGTCTGCCAGGAGACGTTGCGGATGCATCCGCCGGTGCCGATCGTGGTGCGCAGGCTCACCGGTGATTACGCCCTGCGCGGGACGCCGCTGGTGAGCGGTGACACCATGGGGCTGTCGGTGCACCTGTTGCACTCCGATCCGGCGGTGTGGCCCGAATCGCACCTTTTCCGGCCCGAGCGCTTTCTCGAACGGCGTTACAGCCCATTCGAATTCGCGCCGTACGGCGGCGGTCACCGGCGCTGCGCCGGGGCCGCGCTGGCCGATTTCGAGCTGCGGGTGGTGCTGGCCACGGTGCTCGGATCGGTGCGGATGCGGCTGTCGCCGCGCTTCGCGCGCGGGCGCGTTCCGCTCACGGTGCCGCACAACATCGCGACCGGTCCGCACGCGGCGATCACCTTCGACATACCCGAGCCCGGCCGCGACTCCAGTGATCTCCCTCACAACCAGGTTTGACCCCGAGTGAGCGCGCCAACCGCGCGCGGGCGACGCCCGGTCGCCGAATCGCCGATGCGAACGGCACATACGCACCCGCGGCACCCGGCCCTCACGCCACTGTGTCGCGGACCACACTCGTCGGTTCGGATGAATAACTCGCGCAACCCAATTGGCAGGCCGCGCACCGGCATGTAGGAATGGATGGTCAGACACGACTGATTTCGTCAGTTCGGAGCAGCTCGCCGCGTACACCCCAGCGGGTTGCTCCCCAACCGCCGCCACGTGTTTCTCAACGGTCATCCACGGCTAATCGGGCAAACAGCCCAGCCGTGCGCACACGATCCCGGAGAGGCGGCAACGAGAGGATCATCGCTGTGCGCGTTACCCGGTTCGGAATGCTCTCCCTCGCCACCCTCGCGGCGGCCGGGGCCGTGGTGGCTGCGCCCGCCCAGGCCGCGCCGCTCTGGCCGGGCGGCCCGGAGGTACCGGGCGTGCCCTCGGCCGTGATGCCGCAGCCGGTCCCCGGCGACCTGCCGACCGCGCCGGGCGCGAGCACCCCGCTGCCGCCCGCGGACTTCACCGCGCCGAACATCAGCCCCGGTGACGGCGAAGTGGTCGGCGTCGCGCAGCCGATCATCATCAACTTCAAGGAGCCGATCGGTGACCGCGCGGCCGCCGAGAAGGCGATCCGCATCACCTCGACCAACAAGGTGGACGGCCACTTCTACTGGCGCAGCGACAGCCAGGTCCGCTGGCGGCCGGAGAACTTCTGGCCGGCCGGCTCGCAGATCACCGTCGAGGCGGGCGGCACCAAGACCGCCTACGAGATCGGCGACGAGTTCATCACCACCGCCGACGACGCCACCCACCAGATCGTGGTCACCCGCAACGGCGAGGTCGTGCGCACCATGCCCACCTCCATGGGCAAGAAGGGTCACGAGACCCCCAACGGCACGTACATCGTCAGCGAGAAGAACCGCAAGATGATCATGGACTCCTCCACCTACGGCGTCCCGATCACCGCGCCCGAGGGCTACAAGCTCGAGGTCGAGTACGCGACCCGCATGTCCAACAGCGGCATCTTCCTGCACGCGGCCCCGTGGTCGGTGGCGCAGCAGGGCGTCTCCAACGCCTCGCACGGCTGCCTGAACGTGAGCACCGAGGACGCGAAGTGGTTCCAGGAGAACGTGAAGAAGGGTGATCCGGTGCTGGTGCAGAACACCGCCGGCGGCACCCTGAGCACCAGCGACGGCTGGGGCGACTGGAACTGACGAGTTCCCGCACTCGGTAAGACATCTCGAATGCCCCGCCCTGAATGGGCGGGGCATTCGGCGTGAATGGGGAGTGCGGACGGCAAGCCCCACCGTCCAGCGCGCCCGGTCCGCCCATCGGCCGACCACCGCGCCGAGGTCCGCCGCGGCTTGTGCACCTGGACCGCTGATGGCCGGGCTGCCGATCGGTGATCCACGCCTGTGGGCAAGACCTGGCACCGCGGGCGAGTTCGGTTATCCGTTTCCGGCATGAAAGGGACTGGGCGGCCGTACTATTCGTCCCATGTCCGCGCCACCCGCGGGTGCTGCTGATGAACGGTCGGTAGCCCCTGTGCGCCGACTATTCAACCGTCCAGCATCTAGACGTTACCGGCTATTCGCTCGCAACCGTCACGCTGCGCGGGTGCGATCCGAGACCGAGAGAGTGCTGCCGCGGGCGCGGGCGCGTGGGCTGCGCGGGCGGCCCTGGACGGACTACGCGCTGTTCCTGGTGCTGGTCGGTCCCAACCTGATTCTGCTGTCGCTCTTCGTGTATCGGCCGCTGATCGACAACATTCGGCTCTCGTTCTTCGACTGGAACATCTCCGACACCACCGCGACCTTCGTCGGCGTCGACAACTACGTCGAGTGGTGGGGGCGCGACGATTCATGGCAAATCGTCGGCAATACAGTGATTTTCACGCTCGCGGCGGTCGTCGGCAGTATGGTGCTCGGTTTGGCGCTGGCCCTGCTGCTGGACCGGAAGCTGTTCGGACGCAATGTGGTCCGCTCCGCGGTGTTCGCGCCGTTCGTCATCTCCGGCGCGGCCATCGGCGTCGCCTTCCAGTTCATCTTCGATCCCGGATTCGGCCTGGTGCAGGACGTGCTGCACCGGCTGGGCGTGGAGAAGGTGCCGGACTTCTACCAGAATCCGCGCTGGGCGCTGTTCATGATCACGCTCACCTACGTGTGGAAGAACCTCGGCTACGCCTTCGTCATCTATCTGGCCGCGCTGCAGGGTGTTCGGGCCGACCTGATGGAGGCCGCGCAGATCGACGGCGCGAGCCGGTGGACCACCTTCACCCGGGTGCTGCTGCCGCAGTTGCGGCCCACCACCTTCTTCCTCTCGATCACGGTGCTGCTCAACTCGCTCCAGGTCTTCGACATCATCAACGTGATGACGCGCGGCGGGCCGCTGGGCACCGGCACCACCACCATGGTCTTCCAGGTGTATCGCGAATCGTTCGTCAACTTCCGGGCCGGATACGGCGCGACCGTGGCCACCATCATGTTCCTGGTGCTGCTCACGGTCACGCTGATCCAGGTGCGGGTCATGGATCGAGGTGAGCGATGACCACGGCGACACCGGTTCCCGCGACGCTGAAGACGGCGCTGAATCGGCTCGACAACACCCGCTGGGCAACGATTTTCGGCTATGCCGCCATGGTGTGCGTGCTGATCATCGTCGGCGTCCCGCTGCTGTGGATCCTGCTCACCTCCTTCAAGGAGCGCGGCGACATCTACACCCAGCCCGCGGTGTACTGGCCGCGCAGCTGGCACGCGGAGAACTACGGGGAAGCGACCACGGTGCTGCCGTTCTGGACCTTCCTGCGCAATTCGATCGTCATCACCCTGGCCATCTCGTCGGTGAAGTTCGTGCTCGGCGTGCTCAGCGCGTACGGGCTGGTCTTTCTGCGTTTCCCGGGCAAGACCGTGCTGTTCCTGGTGATCATCGCCGCGCTCATGGTGCCGAACCAGATCACCGTCATCTCCAACTACGCGCTCATCGCGCAGCTGGGCTGGCGCAACACCTTTCAGGGCATCATCGTGCCGCTGTGCGGGGTCGCGTTCGGCACTTTCCTGATGCGCAACCACTTCCTGTCGCTGCCGCACGAGGTCATCGAGGCGGCGCGGATGGACGGCGCGGGCTGGTGGCGGCTGCTGACCCGGGTGGTGCTGCCCATGTCCGGGCCGACCATGGTGGCGTTCGCGGTGGTGACGCTGGTCAACGAGTGGAACGAATACCTGTGGCCGTTCCTGATGGCCGACGACGCCCGGGTCGCCACCCTGCCGGTCGGGCTCACCCTGCTGCAGAACACCGAGAACCCCAGCGTCACCGACTGGGGGCCGGTCATGGCCGGCACGGTGCTGACCATGCTGCCGATTCTCGTGGTTTTCCTGGCGCTGCAGCGCCACATGATCAAGGGCCTCACCTCCGGTGCGGTCAAGGGCTGATGCCGAGCGAACGCAAGTCCCCGAAGGAGATTCCCGTGTCCGATTCACGTTTTCCCGCCCTGTCGCGGCGTGGCTTCCTCGGCCTGGCCGGCGCGGCGGGCGCCGGGCTGGCGCTGACCGCGTGCGCGGGCACCGGTGGCGGCGGCAAGCAGGACGGTGACGCCAACACCATCACCTTCTGGTCCAATCACCCTGGCACGTCGAAGGATCTGGAAGCCGAGCTCATCACGCGTTTCCAGGCGAAGTACCCGGAATTGCGGGTCGAGCTGATCGACGCGGGCAAGAACTACGAGGAGGTGTCGCAGAAGTTCAACGCGGCGCTCTCGGGCGGTGACCTGCCGGATGTGGTCGTGCTGTCCGATGTCTGGTGGTTCAACTACGCGCTGAACGGCACCATCGAACCGCTGGACAGTCACTTCGCCTCGGCCGGGGTCGATGCCGCGGACTACGTGGACTCGCTGCTCACCGACTACAGGTTCAACGGCAAGCACTACGCGCTGCCGTACGCGCGGTCGACGCAGGTCTTCTACTACAACAAGGACGCGTGGTCCAAGGCCGGGCTGCCGGACCGCGGCCCGGAGTCCTGGGCCGAGTTCGACGAGTGGGGCCCCAAGCTCCAATCCACGCTCAGCGGTGAGAAGTTCGCGCACGGCTGGGGTGACGCCAAGGCGTATCTCGCGTGGACGTTCCAGGGTCCGATGTGGACGTTCGGCGGCGGCTACTCCGACGAGTGGAAACTGAAGTTCAACGACCCCAAGTCGATCGCGGCCGGAAACTTCCTGCGCGACATGATCAATGTGAAGAAGTACGCGAGCGTGCGGCCGCAGATCGCCGTCGAGTTCGGCAACGGGCTCATCGCCTCCACCATCGCCTCCACCGGCGATCTCAAGAGCATCAAGCAGAACGCCACCGGCAAGCTGGAATTCGGCACCGCGTTCCTGCCGCACCCGAACGGCGCGGGCGCCACCACCGGCGGTGCGGGACTGGCGATTCCGGCGCGCATCTCGGACAAGCGCAAGGAGAACGCGCTCAAGTTCATCGAGTTCATCACCAATCCGGCCAACACCGCGTACTTCTCGCAGGGCACCGGATACATGCCGGTGCGCAAGTCCGCGTTGCAGGACCCGAGCGAACTGGCATTCCTGGCCGCGAACCCGAACTCCAAGACCGCCATCGATCAACTCGCCCTGACCCGGTCCCAGGACTACGCCCGCGTCTTCATTCCCGGCGCCGACCAGATCATCGGCACCGGCCTGGAGCAGATCGGCCTCCAGAACCGGGACGCGGCAGCGGCTTTCGGCGACATCACCACCCAACTGCAGAACATCCTCGACCGGCAGATCACCCCCAAGCTGCCGAAGTAGCGTGCTGCCCGAGTAGACGGCCAGGAGAGGCATCCGCATGGCGACCGTGCAATTCGAGGGCGCGACCCTCAGCTACCCGGGTGCACCGGACCCGGCCGTGGCCGATCTGAACCTGGAGATCGCCGACGGCGAATTCCTGGTCCTGGTCGGCCCGTCCGGCTGCGGCAAATCCACCAGTCTGCGCATGCTGGCGGGCCTGGAAGCGGTGACCGCGGGCCGCATCCGGATCGGCGGGCAGGACGTGACCGGCCTGCCGCCGCGCGCCCGGGACGTGGCCATGGTGTTCCAGAGCTACGCGCTCTACCCGAACATGACGGTGGCGCAGAACATGGGGTTCGCGCTGCGCAACGCCGGAATGAACAAGAGCGACACCATGGTTCGCGTCCGCGAGGCGGCCGCCATGCTGGAACTCGAGGATCTGCTGGACCGCAAGCCCGCCAAGCTGTCCGGCGGGCAGCGCCAGCGGGTCGCCATGGGCCGCGCCATCGTGCGCCGCCCGCAGGTGTTCTGCATGGACGAACCGCTCTCCAACCTGGACGCGAAACTGCGGGTCAGCACGCGATCCCAGATCGCTGCGCTACAGAAACGCCTCGGCACCACGACGGTGTACGTCACCCACGATCAGGTCGAGGCCATGACCATGGGCCACCGGGTGGCGGTGCTGCGCGACGGCCGGCTGCAGCAGATCGCGGCGCCGCGCGAGCTGTACGACGATCCGGTGAACACCTTCGTGGCCGGTTTCATCGGGTCGCCCGGCATGAACCTGCTGACCGCCCCGGTCCGGGACGGCGCGGCGGTGCTGTCCGAGCTGCGAATCCCGCTCCCGCGCACCGTCACCGGCGATCGTGTGGTGGCCGGCATCCGCCCCGAGTCCTGGGAGGTGACCACCGACCCGGCCGGCGCGCTGCCGGTGGAGGTCGAGCTCCTCGAGGAACTCGGCGCGGAGTCGTTCCTCTACTCCCACGGCATCACCGGCGACTGGTCCAGCCGCTCGGGCCGGATCGTCGCCCGCGTGGATCGCCGCTTCTCGGTGGCCCTGGGCGACCGCCTGTACCTGCGACCCAAGCCCGAGGAGATCTTCTACTTCGACGCGGCCACCGAGGACCGGATCCGGGTCGAGTAACGCTGCCCGGTCACAGCACAGCGGCCCGCACCCCGGGTGGGGTACGGGCCGCGAATGTCGTTCGCTACCAGATCTTCACGCGCTGCTCGGGGTCGAGGTACAGGGCATCGCCCGGCTTCACGTCGAACGCGGTGTGGAAGGTGTCGAGGTTACGGACCACGCCGTTGCAGCGGAACTCCGGCGGGGAGTGCGGGTCCACGGCGAGGCGGCGGATCGCCTCCTCGGGGCGGGCCTTCGTGCGCCAGACCTGGGCCCAGCCGAAGAACACGCGCTGCAGGCCGGTGAGGCCGTCCAGGACGGGGGAGTCGCCGTTCTCGACCGAGATCTCGTAGGCCGACAGCGCGATCGACAGGCCACCCAGGTCGCCGATGTTCTCGCCGATCGTGAACTCGCCGTTGACCTTGTGATCGTCGGACAGGTCCTTGGGGGAGAAGGTGTCGTACTGATCGATCAGCGCCTTCGTGCGCTTGCCGAACTCGGTGCGGTCGGACTCGGTCCACCAGTCGACCATGTTGCCGTCGCCGTCGTACTTGGAGCCCTGATCGTCGAAGCCGTGGCCGATCTCGTGGCCGATGACCGCGCCGATACCGCCGTAGTTGGCTGCGTCGTCGGCGTTCATGTCGAAGAACGGCGGCTGCAGGATCGCGGCGGGGAACACGATCTCGTTCATGCCCGGGTTGTAGTAGGCGTTCACCGTCTGCGGGGTCATGAACCATTCGCCGCGGTCGACCGGGCCGCCCAGCTTGTCCAGATCCCGATCGTGTTCGGCCGCATAGCCGTTGCGGTAGTTGCCGACCAGATCGGCCGGGTCGATGACGATGGCCTCGTAGTCGCGCCACTCGTCCGGGTAGCCGATCTTCGGGGTGAACTTCTCCAGCTTGGCCAGCGCAGCCTCGCGGGTGGCGGGGCTCATCCACTCCAGGTCGGCGATGTTGCGGCGGTACGCCTCCTGCAGGTTGCCGACCAGCTCCACCATGCGCGCCTTGGCCGCGGGCGGGAAGTGCTGGGCCACATACAGTTTGCCGACCGCCTCGCCGAGCAGATCCTGCACCACCGAGACGCCGCGCTTCCAGCGCTCGCGGTTCTCCGGCGCGCCGGTCAGGGTGCGGCCGTAGAAGTCGAAGCTCGCCTCGACCAGTTCGTCGGTCAGGTACGGGGCGCGCGCCTTGACCACGCGCCAGGCCGCCCACGCCTTCCAGTCGTCGAGCGACTCCGAGGCCCACAGCTCGGCGAAGGTGCGCACGAAATCGGGCTGGCGGACCACCAGTTCGGCGAACAACTCCGCGCCCGAACGCTCGACGCCCGCGGCGAGGGCCGAAGTCCAGGCCGCCCAGTCGAACTCGGGGTGATCCGCGATCAGCGCCTCGATCGTGGTGAGGTTGTAGCTCTTCTCGGCGTCGCGCCGGCGCACCACGTCCCAGTGCCCGGCCGCGAGCTTGGCCTCCAGCGCGAACACGCGCTCCGGGTCGTAGTCCAGGCCCGCCAGGTCGAAGACCCGGGCGATGTGGGCGCGGTACTTGTCGCGGATCTCCGCGTAGTCGTCCTTGTGATAGTAGGACTCGTCGGGCAGGCCGATGCCGGACTGGGTGGCGTGCACCAGGTACCGGGTGGAGTCCTTGTCGTCGGTGTCGACGTAGAAGGCCAGGGCGCCGCCGACGCCGGTGCGCTGCAGCCGGCCGATGAGGGCGGCGAACTCGCCGCGATCCGCGACCGCGGCCACCTCGGCCAGCTCCCCGGCGATCGGGGTCAGCCCGGCCGCGGCGATGGCGGCCTCGTCCATGAAGCTGTTGTAGAGATCACCGATCTTGCGCTGTTCGCTCCCGGGCGCGGCGTCCGAGGCCGCGGCGTCCTGGATGATCCGCTGCACGTCCAGTTCGGCCCGGTCGTAGAGCGTGCGGAACGCGCCGTCCACCGCCCGATCCGACGGTATCTCGTAATTGTCCAGCCATTCGCCGTTGACGTGCGCGAACAGGTCGTCCTGCACCCGTACTCCCGCATCGCGGAACGACAGGTCGAGACCGGAGGGATTGTTCAGCTGCGAAGTCACGATCCCCAGTATGCCGATTCCGGGCGCGGC
Source organism: Nocardia sp. NPDC003693 (assembly GCF_053981095.1). Classification (NCBI taxonomy): domain Bacteria; kingdom Bacillati; phylum Actinomycetota; class Actinomycetes; order Mycobacteriales; family Nocardiaceae; genus Nocardia; species Nocardia sp. NPDC003693. The sequence continues at coordinate 13,174 of NZ_JBSFNO010000053.1, read as the reverse complement.
GAGCCCGGCGGATCGTCCGGTGTTCGCGCTACGCGGATTCGAGCACCCGATCGAATTCGCCGTCGCGCGCACCGGCCAGGAACGCCTCCCACTCGCCGGGGGTGTAGACGAGACCGATGCCGGCGTGCCGCAGCGCGGTGTGACCGCCGGGGGCGGGCCGGGCCTGCAGGAGCCCGGTATCCGCGGGCGCGGGCCCGGGGTTCAGCAGAACGGTGAGGAAACGCATCCATTCGGCGGCGGTCACGGTGATGATCGGCTCGTGCGCGTGGCTCCGCGCGGGGTCACGCCGGAACTTGCTGTCCCGGATGAACACCGCATCGCCGTCGAAACGAACCTCGACACATTGATTCCCATTGTTGGTGCGGGACGATGTGAACCACCCGGTGGATTCCGGAAGGTATTTCGCGGTGCTGTCCATGGTCGGTATTTTACCGTCTCGCATGTGTCTCCTACCCTTGCGAATAAGTCTTGATCAACTCCAAAGACTCTGCACGACTGAGTGATTGGTCAAGTGCACGCACGAATGCGAAACCCAGATCGCGAATCTGATCCGAATCGTCCACGGCGCCACCGAAAACCGCGCTCTCCGCCCAGCCGAAGGTGGGCAGCGACTCCGAAGCGAAATCCAGCAGATGGAAACTCGAGCCCCCGAGAATTCCGCCGCCCGGCGCGGTGAACGGAATCACCCGCACCGTCAGCGAATCCAGCTCGTCCAGCAGGTGTGCCAGATGTTCGAGCTGGCCGCGCAATACCTTGGAACCGCCGATCTGCTGCAGCAGCGTGGCCTCGCCGACCACCGCGGTCAGCTCCAGCGGCGCCGCGTCCCGCAGCCGCTCCTGCCGCCGCATGCGCACCGCGACAAGCTGTTCCACCTGCACCGGCCGGATCATGACGTCGGCGCTGATCAGGGCCCGGGTGTATTCCTCGGTCTGCAGCAGGCCCGGGATCACCAGGCTGTCGTAGCTGCGAATGCTGTCCGCGCCGAACTCCATGCCGTAGTAGCGCTGCAGCTCCGGCCCGATGAGCGCGGACGATTTGGCCCACCAGCCCCGCTCCTTGCTCTGCGCCAGCAGCGCGAGCAGTTCACCGCGCTCCTCGCCCTCCACCTCCAGCAGGGCGAGCACCGGTTCGATGGTGCTGGCGGTGAGCACCCGTCTGCCCTTCTCCACGTGGGACCAGTTGGCCGGGGTGAACCCTGTCCGTTTGGCGAACGTCGCCGAATCGAAGCCGCGCTGCTCGCGCAGCTCCCGTAATCGCAGGACCAACTCCCACCGGGCGACGGTGGGCGAGACGGGTGCCATGCCAGCCGATGCTACCCCCGCAACTCACCGGCGTGTGACTATTGTCATACCGATTGCGGCAGAATAGGGTCGGTAGCAGGAGGTTCGCCATGAGCGCGCTGGACCCGTCCTCGTACACCGACACTCAGGAAGCGCTGGCCCGCTGCCGCCGCTACCGGAAGGAGCACGGACTCTACGGCATCGTGGACTCCGCGCTCGGCCGAATCATGTTGGAAGTCGGCGCCGTCGGGGCCGTCACCATGCCCGCCGACCTCGGTGCACGCGTGCGCGACCACCTCGCGGCCCGCGCGCGGTGCGGGCCCGTCATCGGCCATCCGCGCGCCGGGCGCTGGACGTTCCTCACCGGACCGACCGACGACTCGTACCTCGATATGGTCCTGTTCTCCGACCTTTTCAGCGAATGCGCCGCGGTCGCGCTGCCCGGTAGCCACATCGTGCTGCCGTCACCGACGGACGAGCACACCGGCTACCGGACCTGGATCCGCCCACCGGACGGCGACTTTCGGCCCGAACTCGCGGAAGTGGTGAACGCGACCCGCGCGTGCAAGCCCGTTCAGCACCGGCCGCCGCGCCTCAGGGGGTCGGGGTCGGCTCCAGCGTGATGCTGTACTTGTCCTCGATGCGCTGGTTCCAATCCCGTTCGCACTGATCGAGCTTGGACTGATCACTGCCGGCGTTGCTGACGCAGTCCAGGAAATCCTTGCCGCCGCTGTCCTCGAAGATCTTGTAGCCCACCAGGCCGATGACGACCGCGGCGATCAGGCCGAGAACGCCGAGAATCAGGCCGGTGACGGCCATTCCGAGCCCGCCCGCGCGACCCTTGCGGGCCTTCACCATGGCGATCGCGCCGAAGATGATGGCCAGGATGCCGCCGAAGACGCCGCCGACGATGGTCCAGCAGAACAGCAGCGCGAGGATGCCGAGGATCAGGGCGGCGATCGCCAGGCCCTTGCCCTTGGGCGATTCCTGCCAGTACTGGCCACCGGGCGGCGGGTAGTTCCCGGGCGGCGGCGCGGGGTACTGACCCGGGTACTGCCCACCCTGCGGGTTGTATTCGCCGGGCGGTGGGGGCGGGTACGACATGAGACGTCCTTCCGTGGGTGGTGCTCCCGGTATCGCGGACGTACGAGCCAACCGTTAACGTGCCCGATTCGTCCCTTTTGACGTATTCACGAATCGCTCCCGATGCTATTGCCCACCCAGGCGCGCGTGCATCTCCCACACCAGAATTTCCGACGGCAGGTTCGCGATGACCCGCTGCCCGCCGCTGCGCACCATGCGGACCGCGTCGCCCGCGTACAGGGTTCCGACGCCCTCCAGCTCCACCTCGCCGTGCGCGACGAACAGGTGCAGGTAGGGCGCCTCGGGTAGGCGAACCTCGGATCCCTCGCCGAAACCGGGCATCCGAGCCACATGCATCGCCGAATGACTACTGCCGATCGCGATGGCCGTGCGATCGCGATACCGCGGCAAACCCGAGGCCACCGTCACCAGCGCACCACCCGCCAACTCCGCGTCCACCTCGAGCTGCTGATACCCCGGGGTCGCGCCGGGCTCGTCGGGCACCACCCACATCTGGACGAAGTGCACCGGCTCCTCGTGCGCGGGCGCCGTGCTCAACCGCCAGGAATCGTTCTTCTCCGAATGCAGGATGCCCGAACCCGCCGTCATACGCTGCGCCAGACCCGGATAGATGACCCCGTTGTGACCGAGCGAATCCTGATGCACCAGGCTGCCGCTCAAAACCCAGGTGACGATCTCCATATCCCGATGCGGATGGGTTTCGAATCCCTCCCCGGGCAGGACGATGTCCTCATTGTTGACCAGCAACAGTCCATGATGCGTGTTGTCGGGATCGTAATGTTCCCCGAAGGAGAACGAATGCTTCGAATCCAGCCAGGCGACACGGGTTTTCATACGGTCACCGGCACGATGGACGTTGATGTGTGGTGTCGTGAGCGTGGACACCGCCGTACTCCTCTCACCGGCGTGCACCGATCAGAATCCAGGGTAGGGGCACTTCGGATGGGCCAACCTGAATTCCCGGTAAATTCTAGCGTGCGGACAGCAACACCCCGCACGCCCCAGACCAGGCACTTCACCCCCGGACTCCGATTCGGGCAAATACCCGGCGGCGCGACCCCGACCCGAGCACCCCGGCAGCGGGGTTCGGTCGGCGACCGTATCATGATGTGCCGCAAGTGAAACCGGAGGGAGAGCAAGGGGATGCGACCCGACGTATTAGCGGGCATCGAACGCGAACTCCGGCAGCAGGCCAGTAGCGAGGGGATCAACCACTTCGTGGTGGGCGTCGCGGTATTCCGCGGCGGAAAACTCCTGGTCGTAAGGCGTGTCGCCGACGACTGGCATGGGGGTAAGTATGAACTTCCGGGCGGTGGCGTGGAACCCGGCGAAACCTTCGCCGAATGCGTCGAACGCGAACTCTTCGAAGAAACGGGACTCCGAATCCTGCGTATCACCGAAGTACTCGGCGGATTCGACTACGCGACCCGCACCAAATCCCGGGTACGCAAATACAGCTTCGTCGTGGAGGCCGACGCGGGAGAAGTACTGCTCTCGCCCGGCGAACACGATGAATTCCAGTGGATCGACGCCGACAGTCTCGACAATCTCCCCATGGCCGAGGACATGCGCGCCGCGGTATTCGCTCTGGTGACCACGCACCCCGCCCGGTGAGCGAACCGGACACGCGCCCCGCCGGCACCCCGGCGGGGGGCACCCGGCTGTCCCGGCTCCGCTCCGGACTCGCGCACGCCCGCACGGGCATCCGCGAGAATCCGGGCACGCTGCGGCTCAGCACCGTCCGGCTCACCGGGCAGTTCGGCGACGGGATGTTCCAGGCGGCGCTCTCGGGCGCCATCCTGTTCAACCCCGAACGCGAGACCGATCCGCTCGCCATCGCCGCCGGATTCGCGGCGCTGCTGCTGCCCTACTCGGTCATCGGGCCCTTCGCGGGCGCGCTGCTGGATCGCTGGGATCGGCGCCGAGTCCTGCTGGTGGCCAACGTGCTGCGCGGATCGCTCATCGCGCTCACCGCGGCCGGACTGCTGGCCGGGGCGCCCTCACCGCCGCTGCTGGTGCTGGCGCTGGCCGTCATCGGCACCTCGCGGTTCATCGGGGCCGGCGTCTCGGCCGCGCTGCCCCGGGTGCTGGACACGCACTGGCTGGTGCCGATGAACTCGGTGCTGGTCACCATCTCCTCGGCGTGCGCGTTCCTCGGCGCCGGGATCGGATTCGGGATCATCGGGATCATCGGGGCGGGCGACACGGCCTCGGCGATCGCGGTGGCGGTGAGCGCCTCGGGATCGATCCTGGGCGGCCTGGCCGCCGCCGGCTTCCGGCCGCACGTCCTGGGACCCGACCGCGCGGGCGGCGCGCCGCCGGGCAGCGACCACGCCGACCTCGGGCCGGCCCGCGACACGCCGCGCACCGATGCCCTGGGTTCGGTGCGCGCGGTCGCCGCCGGACTGCGGCGCGGCGCGGGCGCGGCCTGGCACTCACGCGAGGTCACCACCGCGCTGCTCGGCATCGGCGCGCACCGCATGGCCCTCGGCATGAACGCGCTGCTGGTGGTGCTCGTGCTGCGGCGCGGCAACTGGACCGAGGACGCCGCCTACCTGGCCCGCTTCAGCGCGGCCATCACCGCCACCGGGGCCGGCATGCTGGTCGCGGCGCTCGTCGCGCCCTGGGTGATTCCCCGCTGGGGGAAATCGCGAACGGTCGTGGCGGCCCTGGGTTTCGCCATCGTCGTCCAGCTCGCGCTCCTCACGCCGATCACCCTGGCCACCGGCGCGGGGGAGCGGCGCGCGGAAACCTGTTTCCTGGCGGGACTGTTCCTGCTCGGCATCGCGGGGCAGACCATCAAGCTCACCGGCGACGCCGCCATGCAGATGGATATCGACGACCTGCACCGCGGACAGGTGTTCGCGCTGCAGGACACCATCTTCAACATGAGTTACGTCGGGGCGCTGGCGCTCACCGCGGTGTGGATTCCCATCGACGGGCGCGCGCCCGCCGCGGTGCTCGTCGCGGCGGGGATCTACGCGCTGGGTATTGCCGCCATCGCAGTGAACTCGCGCCGCACGCCCTGACTCGCGCCGGTCGGCCCGCGTGTTCCACGGCCGGTCGACCGGCGTGTTCGTCTCGGCTCGATCACAACCGGCCGACAACGTGTTCCACCCGGCGCGGGCTCCGCGAACCGGCGGTTACCGTGGGAGCGAATCGCTCTCGGTGCACGTCCGGACGAGGAGAAGTACGCCGTATGGGATTTCGACCCGGTTCGCGCTCGGAAATCCCGGCGGCGCTGCTGTGCACGGGCGTGCTGACCGTGGGCACGCTGCTGCTGCCCGCGGCCCCGGCCCAGGCGCGCAGTCACCCGTGGGCGCCGCCGCCGGTGAACAGCTGCGGCGAAACCGGATTCGATCCGCTGCGCCGCGACCCCGAGCCCGGGGTTCCGATCCCGCCGCCCCCGCCGCCGGACCCCACCATCCGAATCCAGTTCCCGCTACCGGAATTGGTGCCGGTGCCCATGCCGGGGCCGAGACCGGACAACACGCGCATCGACCCGGCGCCGCTGCCCGCCGATCCGTGTGCGAACCCCTGCCCGGACATTCGCGACAACAAGCCGCCGGCCGACCCGGAACCCGGACTCGCGCCGGGCGTCCCGGACGCGCCGCCCGCCACCGGCGGCTCGTCGGGAAGCGGACCGCTGCCGCAGCTGCCGCGCCTGGAATTCCAGCCCGACATCGAACCCATTCCCGTTCCGGTGCCGGGCGGGGAACCGCCCGAACCACAACCCCTTCCGCCCGCCGCGGTGCAACCGCCGGAGGTCGCGCGAGCCGTCGCGCCGCTGCCCCTGCCCGCGGTCGAATCGGTCGAACTGGTCCAGCAGGTCACCGGGCGCGGGTCCGAGAATCGCACCGACATGCGCTGGTCCGTGGACGGCACCGACCTCGGACTCGTGTGGGAGCACCGGCCGGGGGAGGTCGCTGTCGTCTTCGGCGACACCTTCGGCAAGGGCTGGGAGCCGCCGGGCGCGGGCACCGGGGATCAGGACTGGCGCAGCAACGTCATCGCCTACAGCACCGATCGCGACCTGAGCGACGGACTCGCACTGGACACCTTCGTCCAGGACAGCCGCTGCCACGCCGCCGAGATCCTGGACGCGCGACGGTTGAAGAACCTGGAGGTCACCACCATTCCGACGTCCGGATTCAGCGTCGGCGACCGGCAGTACCTGAGCTACATGTCGGTCGCCCGGTGGGGAATGCCCGGCATGTGGTGGACCGGGCACGGCGGGCTCGCCTGGTCCGACGACCACGGGCGCACCTGGACCAAATCGCAGTGGGCGCGCTGGGAGAACTTCTTCGGGCTCGGCCGGTTCCAGGTGGTGGCGATGGTGCCGCGGGGCGACTGGGTCTACATGTTCGGCACGCCAAACGGGCGCATGGGCACGGTCGGGCTCGCCCGGGTGCCCGCCGGCCAGGTGCTGAACAAGACCGCCTACCAGTACTGGATCGGCGACACCTGGACCGCCGCCGCCGGACCCAACGAGTTGCTCGCCACCCCACTGGTTTCCGGCACCGCCAGCGAGCTCTCGGTGCACTACGACCCCGGCAGCGGGCGCTGGCGCATGGTCTACCTGGACCTGCAGCGGAACCAGATCGTGCTGCGCACCGCCGCCGAACCCCAGGGCGTGTGGACCGAACCGGTCCCGCTCGCCGACCTCGACGACTATCCCTCGGCGTACGGCGGGTTCATCCACCCGTGGTCGACGGCCACCGATCTGTATTTCCTGATGTCGGCCTGGGACAGCTACAACGTGTATCTGATGCGGGCGCGGCTGCGGCCGGAGGAATGAGTCGCGGCGCATCCGGGACGTCGGCGCGCGCCTCGGGCAGGGAAAGCGGAGTGGCCGGGTGGCCGGGGCGGGGCGTCGAGCGCGCGGCCGGGACGTGGGTGCGGCGCAGCCGGTTTCGGCATGCGGCCGGATCGCCCGGCGCGCGGCACAGCGCGGTGGGCCGGCGCGCGGGTCAGTAGTAGGGGAGGAAGCGTAGTGGCTGGCCGGGGCGGGCCTGGGCCACGGCGTCGACGTCGGCGGCGAGCACCACGGCGATGACGGGGTAGCCGCCGGTGATCGGGTGGTCGGCGAGGAAGACGACCGGCTGGCCGCTCGGGGGGACCTGGACCGAGCCCAGCGCCATACCCTCGGTGGGCAACTCGCCGGATTGCGCGCGTTCCAGGGCGGGGCCGGTGCGGCGGTCCAGGCGCGCGCCGATGCGGTCGGTCTCCGAGGCGATCGACCAGTCACCGCGGAAGAGGGCGGCCGGATCGGCGAACCAGTCCGCGCGCGGACCCGGAATCGCCCGAACGGTGACGCGCCCGGCCGGCGGCGGAGCCACCGGGGCCACGTCGACGATCGGAAACTCGCGCGGCGGTGCGCCGATCGGCAGTGCGTCGCCCGCGCGCAGCGGATCCGGGCCGAGGCCGGACAGCGTGTCGCGACTGCGCGAACCGAGCACCGCGTCCACCGCCAGCCCACCGCGCACCGCGACGTAGCTGCGCAATCCCGCTGTCGCCCAGCCCAGCCGGAGCCGCTGGCCCTCCTCCAGCCGCAGCACGCTGGCCGCCCCCACCGGACACCCGTCGACCGTCGCGGGCGCGGCCGCACCGGTCACCGCGACGGTCAGATGCCGCTCGGCCAGCAGCTCCAGCCCACCCAGCAGCACCTCGATTCCCGCCGCCCCCTCGGGATTTCCCACCAGCCGGTTGGCCAGCCGCAACGACCCGCGGTCCGCCGCCCCCGCGACCCCGACCCCGGAGTCGAACCACCCCGGCCGCCCGAGATCCTGCACGGTGGCCAGCGGCCCCACCTTCTCCACTCGCAGTCCCGCGCTCATCGCCCCGTCTCCCGGCTCGCCGTGGTCCCCGATCTCCGACGAGGCGCGCGCGAACTCTCGCCCGGCGAACGATTCGATCCGGTACTCGCCCACGCTCCTCGCCCGTCGCACATCGACTTGCCTCCCGGTCGGGAGTCGTCGTGGTCGGTCTTTCCGCCGCACCGGCCGGCGGGTCGACTCCCGGACGTCCGCCGTTCCGGTCCCGAATCACCGGCTCGCCACGCGCGATTCGCCGGCTTCACGAGGTCCCGCCGAGCCCGTGGTGCCGGCTGCTCGCCCTTACTCATCGCCCCGCCTCGATATCGACGAACCGGACGCGCGTACCCGCGCGGACGAGGGCGGGCGGGTCTTGATCCACGTGAAACATCACGGCCTCCGTGGTGCCGATGAGCTGCCAGCCGCCGGGACTGCGCCGGGGGTAGACCGCGCTGTAGCCGCCGGCCAGTGCCACCGCGCCCGCCGGGATGGCGGTTCGCGCGCGATCGCGGCGGGGGACCGACAGGCGGCCGTCGGGGGATTCGAGATACCCGAAGCCCGGCGCGAATCCCGCGAAGGCGCACCGCCATTCGACCCCGGTGTGCTGGGCGATGACCTCGGCCTCGGTCAGCCCCAGCAGCTCCGCCACGGCCGCCAGGTCCTCGCCGTCGTACCGGACGGGGATGAGGACCGGCTCGGTGGGCGAATCGACGGCGGCGGGTTCCCCGGGATCCGGCGCGTGTGCACGGAAATCACCGGCCGCCGAATCCGTGCTGTCCACCCGTGAATCGGTAGCAGCAGGGGTGCCGCCGGTTTCAGCCGCTCCGGGGCGAGGGTGGGTCCTCGTGTCCGAGTCCCGCGACTCCGGGGTGGAACGGCCCGCGGCCGCTCGTTCGCCACCCACGCTGACCCGGGCGGCCGCGTCCAGATGGCGCAGCAGCGTATCCAGGTGCCGCCGTACCGATTCCACGGCGGCGGGGGAGACCAGGGTGACCAGTACCGTCTCGGCGGCCGGCAGCACGTCCTGCACCCCCGCCGGGCGCGGGCGCAACGCGGCGACCAGGTCGGCCACCATCGACCGCACGGGCGGGATCACCAATAGCGCGCTGTCGCCCGCGCGGCGGATCTCGCCCGCCTGCTCGATATCCGAATCGCTCATGACTCGCTCATTCCCGTGGGTGCGGCCGGACGATCGGGCCGCCACGCCGTCAGCGCCGAGGCGCGCACGGCATCGGCCGCGTGCCGGTGGGCAACCCGCCGACCCGAACCATCGAACCCCCGATCACGCGCGGCGGAGGGCGTTTTCGGCAAGGCCACATCGCCGGCACACCGTGCGATCCGCGCCGAGGGCGCGAGGGGCCGGCGCTCCCGCGCGGGATCCGGCTCCACCGGGGTGCGAGCGCTCACGGCGCACCCCCTCAGGTGAAGGGCCGGACGGGGATCCGGGCCTCGTCGAGGGCGGCGCGGATCCGGCGGGCCATCTCCACCGCGGCGGGGGAGTCGCCGTGAACGCAGATGCTCGCGGCGTCGACCGTCACCGTGCCGCCGTCCACCGTCGTGGCCTTGGCGTCGCGTGCGATCGAGAGGGCCTGGGCCAGGGCGGCATCCGGGGTCAGGACCGCGCCGGGGCGACCGCGGGGGGCGAGCAGACCGTCGGGGGTGTAGGCGCGGTCGGCGAAACCCTCGGCGTGGAAACGGGTTCCGTCGGACTCGGCGGCCCGGGCCAGCTCGGTGTTCGCGGGGCCGAGCAGGGCCAGGTCCGGGTCGAACTCGCGCATCGCCGCGACGATCGCGTCCGCGAGGGCGCGGTCGGCGCCGGCCGCGTGGTAGAGCGCGCCGTGCGGTTTGACGTAGCGCACCCGATCACCGGCCGCGCGCGCGAAAGCGTCCAGAGCTCCCAGCTGGTACAGGGTCTCGTCGCGCAGCTCGGCGGGGGACACCGCCAGCGCGCGGCGGCCGAAACCGGCGAGATCGCGATAACCGATGTGCGCGCCGATCCGGACGCCCCGCTCGACGGCCACGGCACAGGTGCGGCGCATGATCACCGGGTCGCCGGCGTGGAAACCACAGGCGATGTTCGCGCTGGTGACCACCTCGAGCATCGCGGCGTCGTCGCCCATGCGGTACGCGCCGAACCCCTCGCCCAGATCGCTGTTCAGATCCACGGTCATACGGCCTCCCAGCAATCGGTCCTCGGGTCGCAGCTCCGATTGTGAAGGCGCGCCGGGCCCGGGACAAGAAACGCGGTCCGCGCCCCGACCGCCCGGGTGTGTCCTGAGTCACGCGCGTGCCCCTGGTGTGCGGACGAGTGACCAGTACGCTCGATGCAGACATGGCCACGTATTTCGATCCGAAGGCCTGGTCCCCGCTGCGCGCGGTGGACCTCGGGCTGGACCTGGGAAAACGCCTGTTCGACCAGACGTGGGTCGACCAGTGGACCAGCTTCACCACCGCCTGGATCGACCCCGTCACCGAAATCGGCGTCGGCACCGTCACCGCGCTCATGCCCGACGTGCTCATGACCCTGCTCTCCGAGGGCATCCTGAGCCGATTCGGCGGGCAGGAAGCCGCCGCCACCTTCATGGGTCACGAACTGCGGGCCACCCTGCACACCCTCAAGGTGCGCAGACGCGGCGCGCACTTCCAGACCAAAACCGTTGTGACCGGCATGTATTGGAACGAGCACCCGGTCGAGGAGCTGACCGTCATCGCGCACGGCGTCCGACTCGTCCCGGGGGTGCCGACCACCGTCCGCGCCGCGCAGCTCGACGTCACCGGCGTCGTCACCATCGCCGCGCTGCTGAACTGGATCAACTCCTGGCAACCGGACTGGACGGTCGAGCCCGCCGGCGACGGCCTGGTCCTGGCCACCCACCGGCGAAAACGCCTGCGCGCCCTCATCGAAGCCCACATCACCGACAACGTCCTGAGCATCACCGTGCAGCGGGCACACTGGCTCGGCGTCCGCGCACCCCGCAGATGGACCCGGCTGCAACCGATTCCGCTGTCCGAACTGCCCAATCAGGCCCGGATCACCAGCGCGCACCGCGAAGGCGACCACATCCGCTTCACCGCCGACCTGCCCGGCGTCGAGGGCTCCTTCGATCTGGCGCAGATCCGCTCGGCCATCGTCGCGGGCACCACGCTCATCGTGTTCTGAGCCCGGGCCCTCGAACCCGGGCCCCCCGCGCCTATTTCGCGCTCTGCCACCACTCCAGCAACGCCGCCTCGGCCTCGTCGCGCGGCAGCGGGCCGCGATCCAGGCGCAGTTCCTTCAGGAACTTCCACGCCCGGCCCACGTCCGGCCCCGGCTGGATGCCCAGCAACTCCATGATCGCGTTGCCGTCCAGGTCCGGGCGCACCCGCGCCAGATCCTCCTGCTCGGCCAGCTTCTCGATCCGCGCTTCCAGATCGTCGTAGGTCGAACTGAGCAGCGCGGCCCGGCGCTTGTTGCGGGTCGTGCAGTCCGCGCGCACCAGCTTGTGCAGGCGCGGCAGCAGTTCCGCGCCGTCGGTCACGTAGCGGCGCACCGCCGAATCGGTCCACTGCCCCTTGCCGTACCCGTGGAAACGCAGGTGCAGGTACACCAGCCGCGCCACGTCCTCGGTGAACTGCTTGGGATACTTCAGGGCCCGCATGCGCTTGCGCACCATCTTCGCGCCCACCACCTCGTGGTGGTGGAAGCTCACGCCGCCGCCGGACTCGTTCTTCTTGGTGGGCGGCTTGCCGATGTCGTGCAGCAGCGCGGCCCAGCGCAGCACCAGATCCGGATCGCCCTCCTCCTGATCGATGGCCTGGCGCAACACGGTCAGCGAATGCTGATAGACGTCCTTGTGCTGGTGGTGCTCGTCGATCTCCAGCTGCATCGCGGGCACCTCGGGCAGCACCTGCGCGGCCAGCCCGGTCTCGACCATCACGTCGATGCCCTCGGTGGGATGCGCGCCGCCGATGAGCTTGTCCAGCTCCGCGCGCACCCGCTCGGCGGTGATGCGCTCGAGCTCCGGGGCCATCTCCACGATCGCGGCCCGCACCCGCGGCGCCAGGTCGAACCCCAGCTGGGACACGAACCGGGCGGCGCGCAGCATGCGCAGCGGATCGTCCTGGAACGAATCCTCCGGCAGCGCGGGCGTATCCAGCACGCCCGCCAGCAGATCGTCCATCCCGTTCAGCGGGTCCACGAACTCGAGTTCGCCGAGCCCGCCGATGCGCACCGCCATCGCGTTGACCCGGAAGTCGCGGCGCACCAGATCACCCTCGAGGCTGTCGCCGAAGGTCACCTCCGGATTGCGCGAGACGCGGTCGTAGTTCTCGCTGCGGTAGGTCGTGATCTCCAGCTGCTGACCGTCCTTGGCCAGGCTCACCGTGCCGAACGCCAGCCCGCCGGTGTCCCACAGATGATCGGCCCACCCGCGCACGATGTCCTGCACCGCCTCGGGCCGGGCGTCGGTGGTGAAGTCCAGGTCGGTACCGAGCCGCCCGAGCACCGCGTCGCGCACCGTGCCACCCACCAGGTAGAGCTGATGACCGTGCGCGGCGAACATCTCCCCCAGCGGGGTCAGTACATCGGAGAGCCGCCCCACGGTGATCGCCGCCGAGGCCAGCAATCGGGTACGGCGGTCCACGCTTGCTTGCTCGGACTGCTGCGAAACCACGAAAGCCGAGCTTAGTGGAGAACCGGGAACCACCGTCCAGGACCACACCCACCCGGACACGCCGACCCGACATAAAGACATAGCGCCCCTCGCACACCCTTCGAGAGACCCCGAGCGAACGGTGTCACAACCTCAACGAACTGCTCGCCGACAACCGAACTTCTCGGTCGTGTCCGTTTCACACGACCGCGACCCGAATCCGGCCAAGGCTGCTCACTTGCCCTCGACGAGATAACAGCAAGGTTCGCGGCCCGTCTCGTTCTGGACTGAGTGGAGCGGGGGAGCGAAGCGGAGGAGCGGAAGGAGGGAAGAACGAGACTTCGGG
>NZ_JBSFNO010000052.1:0-54862 GCF_053981095.1 Nocardia sp. NPDC003693 | reverse complement strand
GACCGAAGACAGGGACCGTCAGCGGGTTCGGAGCGTCAAGATCGGGCATCAGGGCATCGACGGCATGTACCCGACGTCGAGACCCTGGGCTCGCTGGAGAACGCGCTGGAGAACTTCCCCGGCTGCGCCGTGGTCATCTCCCACGACCGGTGGTTCCTGGACCGCACCTGCACGCACATCCTGGCGTGGGAGGGCAACGACGACAACCCGGCCGCGTGGTTCTGGTTCGAGGGCAACTTCGAGGCCTACGAGGCCAACAAGATCGAGCGACTGGGCCAGGACGCGGCGCGCCCGCACCGCGTCACCCACCGCAAGCTCACGCGCGGGTAACCCAACCGCGCGTAAGCGCTGCCTGATGTTTGCCGGGGGCCACCGAGTGGCCCCCGGGTGAACGGCAATCGAAGAGCGAACAAGGCGTTTACGCGTTCGCCCTATTGCGTGAATTCTCTTTTGGTGCAAGGTTTGTCGTGTGCGACCTGGTAATTTCGGTCAGTCATAGCTAGTGCCGTACCGCCCGGTTTGTCCGGAGTGTGCGACGCGTGATGACATTGGGAGAAATTCAGCCCGGCACAAGCGGTGCCCAGCTACTCTCGGACCGGCGTCACTTGATTGCGGAAACCGAATCCCCGGGAGTTGGCGAAATGACGGTCTCGTCCGAATTGTCCAGCGCGGCATGGGCTGCGAGTTTGCCCGACTCGTTGCGCGGCAACCTCGTATCGCTCGAGGAGGCGTACTTCCGCCACGTCGACGCGGGCGACGCCGACTGCGCGGTGCCCGCGACCTCCACCCAAATCTTCCGCTGCCACGTGGATCTCGCGGTCAAGCGGGTTCCGGGCACCGCCAATGTGCGTGTGTACCACCACGATGACGACACCGATCTCGGCGCCGCCGTGCAACTGGTCACCGACGACATGCCCCTGCTGGTGGAATCGGTCACCTCGTTCCTGAGCCGCATGGGCGTGAGCCTGAGCGAGGTCGTGCACCCGATCTTCGAGGTCACCCGCGACCCCGAGGGCCTGCTGGAAACCGCCGTGCCGCACGAGGTCGACGGCAACGGCGCCACCGGTCTGCGCGAATCCTGGATGCACCTGCAGCTGCATCCCTCCACCAGTCGCGAACTGCTGGAGAAGGTCGAGACCACGCTGCCCGACGTGCTCACCGACGTGCGCCAGGTCATCGAGGACACCAGTGCCATGCGCACCGCGCAGGAGCGCGTCGCCGACGAACTGGTCGCCGCCGTGGCCGCGGGCACATCCCCCTACCCCGCAAGCGATCTCACCGATTGCGCGAACCTGCTGCACTGGCTCGCCGACGGGCATTTCACCGTGCTCGGCTACGCCCGCTACGAGCGCACCTCCATCGACGGCAACTCCAAGTCCACCATCGTGCCGGGCACCAGCCTCGGCGTGCTGCGGCCCAACGTGGGCACCGACTTCCGCGTTCCGGACAACAGCGGTGATCAGCCGCTGCTCATGCTCACCCAGGGCCTGGTGCCGGCCACCGTGCACCGCGCGGTGTACCCGTACTTCGTCGGCGTCGCCGCCATCGATCCCGACGGCGCGGTGCTGGGCGTCCACCTCTTCATCGGCGTCTTCACCGTCACCGCGCTGCACGAGAACGTCCTGGACATCCCGGTCATCGAGGGCCGGGTGCACTCGATCATCGAATCCAGCGGCTTCGACCTGGATTCCTTCTCCGGTCAGGAGATGCTCGAGGTCATCCAGTCCTTCCCACGGACCGAGCTGTTCTCCTCCGACGGCGACACCCTGCGCCGGACGGCCAGCGCCGTCCTGAACGTCGGTATGCGGCGGCAGGTCCGGCTCTTCATGCGGATGGACACCTACGGCCGTTTCGTGGCCTGCATGGTCTACCTCCCGCGCGACCGCTACACCACCCGCGTTCGCCTCGAGATGCAGGACATCCTGGTTCGCGAGCTCGCCGCCGACTCGATCGACTACTCGGCCAGAGTCTCCGAAAGCGATTTGGCCAGTGTGTATTTCACGGTCCGCCTGCCCGACCAGGGCGGCGCGGCCGACACCTCCGAGGCCAACCGGCTGCGTATCCAGCATCTGCTCGCCGAGGCCAGCCGCACCTGGGACGACCACCTGCGCGACGAGGTCGCCACCTCCACCACCGTGGACCCGGCCGTGGTGCAGCGCTACGCCGACGCCTTCCCCGAGAGCTACAAGGAGGACTTCAAGGCCTCCCGCGCGCTCGCCGATATCGTTCGGCTGCAGGGTCTTCGGGAAGGCGGCATCGAGCAGCACCTGTACCGGCGCGCCGACGCCGCTCCCGGTTCCTGGCGCTTCACCCTCTACATCGGCGGCAGCGGCATCTCGCTGAGCCAGGTGCTGCCCGTGCTGCAGAGCCTGGGCGTGGAGGTGATCGACGAACGCCCGCACCAGATCGAGCTGGGCCGCGGCTCCGAACAGTGGATCTACGATTTCGGCCTGCTGGCCCGCCCGGAGCTGCTGCGCAGCGCGCTGGACAGCAACCTGGACGCCGAGCTGGTGGAGTCCTCCGCCCGCATGGCCGCCCTCGACGATCACGTGCGCGGCTTACGCGAGCGCTTCACCGAGGCGTTCGAGGCGCTCTGGTACGGCCACGCCGAAGCCGACGGCCTCAACGAGCTGGTGCTGCGCGGCGGCCTGGACTGGCGCGCGGTGTCGATCCTGCGCGCCTACGCCAAATACCTGCAGCAGGCCGGATTCCCGTACAGCCAGTTCAATATCACCCGTGTGCTGCTGGCCTACCCGGAGGCCGCGCGCATGTTCGTGGAACTGTTCGCGGCGCTGTTCGATCCCGACTCCGCCGACGACGAGCACGCCCGCGACCTGGAGGGCGCGGTGCGCCATCGCATCGACGAGGTGGTGAGCCTGGACGCGGACCGCATCCTGCGCGCCATCCTCGGGCTGATGAAGGCGACGCTGCGCACCAACTACTACGTCACCGACGCCGAGGGCCAGTCCCGGCAGTACCTCTCGTTCAAGGTGGAGCCGCGCGAGATCGCCGAACTCCCCAAGCCGCGACCGCAATTCGAGATCTTCGTGTACTCGCCCCGGGTGGAGGGCGTGCACCTGCGCTTCGGCCCTGTCGCCCGCGGCGGCCTGCGCTGGTCCGACCGGCTGGAGGATTTCCGCACCGAGATCCTGGGCCTGGTCAAGGCGCAGGCGGTGAAGAACGCGGTCATCGTCCCGGTCGGCGCCAAGGGTGGCTTCGTGGTCAAGCAGCCGCCCGCCGCGACCGCCGATCCGGTGGCCGATCGTCAGGCGCTGCAGAACGAGGGCGTGGCCTGCTACCGCACGTTCATCTCCGGCCTGCTCGACGTCACCGACAACGTGGACCGCGGCACCGGCGAAGTCGTTCCGCCGCAACGGGTTCGCCGTCGCGACGGGGACGACACCTACCTGGTGGTCGCCGCCGACAAGGGCACCGCGACCTTCTCCGACATCGCCAACGCGGTGGCCGAGCACTACGGCTTCTGGCTGGGCGACGCCTTTGCCTCGGGCGGTTCGGTCGGCTACGACCACAAGGCCATGGGCATCACCGCCCGCGGCGCGTGGGAGAGCGTCAAGCGGCACTTCGCCGAGATGGACATCGACACCCAGACACAGGATTTCACCGTCGTCGGCATCGGCGACATGAGCGGTGACGTGTTCGGTAACGGCATGCTGCTGTCCCGGCACATTCGCCTCGTCGCGGCGTTCGACCACCGGCACATCTTCCTGGACCCCGATCCCGACGCGGCGACCTCGTACGCCGAGCGCGAGCGCATGTTCGCGCTGCCGCGCTCGTCCTGGGCCGACTACGATCGGTCGCTCATCAGCGAGGGCGGCGGCGTCTGGGACCGCACGGTGAAGTCGGTTCCGGTCAGCGCGCAGGCCCGCGCGGCCCTCGGCCTGGCCGACGACGTGACGGCGCTGTCCCCGCCCGAACTCATGCGCGCGATTCTGAAGTCGCCGGCGCAGCTGCTCTGGAACGGCGGCATCGGCACCTACATCAAGGCCGCCTCCGAAACCAACGCCGAGGTCGGCGACAAGTCCAACGACGCCATCCGCGTGAGCGGAAAAGAACTGCGCGTCAAGGTGATCGGCGAGGGCGGCAATCTCGGCGCCACCGCGCTGGGCCGCATCGAGTTCTGCCTGCACGGCGGCAAGATGAACACCGACGCACTGGACAACTCCGCGGGCGTCGACTGCTCGGACCACGAGGTCAACATCAAGGTGCTGCTGGACGGCGTGGTGTCGGGCGGGCAGCTGCCCGAGGCCGAGCGCAATCCGCTGCTGGCCTCGATGACCGACGAGGTCGCCGCACTGGTGCTGCGGGACAACGTGTCCCAGAACTACCTCATGGGCCTGTCCCGTGCCGAGGCGCCGCGCATGCTGAACGTGCACAAGCGCCTCATCGAGGAACTGGAACAGCGGCGCGGGGTCGATCGGGAGCTCGAGGCGCTGCCCAACGACGCCGAGATCAAGCAGCGCACCGAACTGGGCATCGGCCTGACCTCGCCCGAGCTGTCGAATCTGATGGCGCACGTGAAGCTTTCGCTCAAGGCCGACCTGCTCGCCGGCGACCTGCCGGACAGCGCGTACTTCTCGGCGCGGCTGCCGCACTACTTCCCGACGCCGCTGCGCACCCGGTTCGGCGCGGCCATCAAGAAGCACCGGCTGCGCCGCGAGATCACCACGACCATGCTGGTGAACGAGGTGGTGGATCTGGGCGGTATCACCTACGCCCATCGCCTGAACGAGGAGATCGGCGCGACCGCCTCGGATTCGGTGCGCGCCTTCACCGCGGCGACCCAGATCTTCGATCTGCATTCGATCTGGGAGCGCATTCGCGAGGCCCGGGTGTCCACCGCCATCCAGGACATCCTGGAGCTCGAGACCAAGCGCACGCTCGATCGCGCCTCGCGCTGGCTGCTCAACAACCGCCCGCAGCCCATCGCGGTCGGCGCGGAGATCAACCGGTACACCCGCGAGGTCACCGAACTCGCGCCCCAGGTGCCGGGCTGGCTGCGCGGGCATCACGTCGACACCCTGCACGGGCAGTCGCAGACCCTGATCGATCAGGGCGCGCCCGCCGAGCTGGCGACCGAGGTGTTCGGGTTGCTGAATCTGTTCCCGCTGCTCGATGTGATCGACATCGCCGACATCACCGATCGCAAGGGCGCGGAGGTGGGCGCGCTGTACTACGCGCTCAACGACCACCTGAAGATCGATTGGCTGTTGCAGGCGGTCAGCCACCTCGAACGCGGCGATCGCTGGCACGCGCTGGCCAGGCTCGCGCTGCGCGACGATATGTACGGCTCCCTGCGCTCGCTGACCCTCGATGTGCTCTCCGGCGGTGACCCGGAGGAGACGGCCGAGGAGAAAATTGCATACTGGGAGTCGAAAAATCAGTCCCGGCTGGGTCGCGCCCGCGCTGCCCTCTCGGAATTGTTCGAATCAGGAACCCACGACCTCGCCACGCTGTCGGTCGCGGCGCGGCAGGTGCGCAGCATGGTGAGCGGGGTGGGCGCCCAATCGGAGGTACCGCGTTGACGAGTGTGGATTCGCTGAACGGCCAGGACAAGGCAGTGCGCGCCGGGGAGGTCGATAACGCCGCCCCGCTCGCGGTGGAGCTGCCCGGCGGTGGGCAGCGGCGCTTCCACAGCAAGGTCGAGGTGCGCTGGTCGGATATGGATGCCTTCCAGCACATCAATCATGCCCGCATGGTGACCCTGCTGGAGGAAGCCCGGATTCCGTGGCTGTTCACCGATGACCGCCCCACCGTCCGCCTGCGGACCGGGTGCGTGCTCGTCGATCTGCGCGTGCAGTACAAGGGCCAGCTGCGGCACGAGGATTCCCCGCTGGATGTGTCCCTGTGGATCGAGCGGCTGCGCGCGGTCGACTTCCGCGTCGGCTACGAGGTCCGGGCCGCGGGCGCCGATCCGGATTCCCCGCCCGCGGTCATCGCCTCCACCCAGCTGGCCGCGTTCGACATCGACACCCAGCGACTACGCCGGCTCACCCCCGAGGAGCGCGACTACCTGGCGCTGTGGCTGGCCGACTGAGCCGACCCCGCGACAGTGACTTCGGGAGAACTCACCCTCCACGTTCCCGACCCCGCCGAACGCGAGAATCTGGCGGCCTTCCTGACCCACGCGCTGCGCCTGGATCCGGCGGCGGTGGTCCGGCTGCGCCGCCGCGGTGACCGGTACGTATCGGCCTGGGCCGGAACCGGTTTCGAGGCGCTCGCGGTGCGCACCGTGGTCGCCACCCTGGGGATGGACGACGTGACCGTCGCCGGTGATGTCGTCCGCTCCGGTTTGCACGGCCCGGATTCGGCGGCGCCCTTCGCGCTCGGCTACGCCATGGATTCGGCGTGGCGTACCGCGCTGCCGCCCGAATCGGGTTTCGTGCACGTGGACGATGTGCCCGCGCGGATGCTCGTCGAACTCGCCGAGCGCGGTGCGGAATTGGCGCAGGAGCACGGCAGCGGGCACGGCCCGCCCGCCTCGCTGCTCGATCAGACGGTGCTGACGGTGTCCGGTGGCGGGCAGGAGATCACCGTTCCCATGCGCGTGGTATTCGCGCTCACCGCAATGGATTTCATTCCGCACGGCGGTGAGAAGCCCGATTCGCGCCGCATCTCGGTCGACGAGATAGTCCGGGTGCGGGCCGCGCCGACCTGGCTGCGCCTGGACGCCCGCTACGGCTCGGTGGCCCGCCGGCGCGGCTCGGGGCTGTCGCTGTTCACCAACTGACACGGCGCCCGCCCGCCGCGGTACCGGAATTTCCTTGGCGGGCACCGTTTTTCCGTTATTCGGGTATTCGCCCCGCCCGGGAAGCCTCATAACCGGCGGCAAATCCCAACGGGGGTGCGCATTGTGCGCGGGCGTGCTGAAATCTAGCCATGACAAACCCCAAGCCCCCGACCTGGGCTGTTCTGGTTGTCCTGGCCGGCGCGGCCGCCGTAGCCCTCTCCGCGCTCTTCGTGGTGGTCATCGCGGTGACCTCCGACACCCTGCCGCTGCTTGTCCCCGGAGTCGCCGCGCTCGCGCTGGCCGGGTGGGTCGGTCAGCGCGGTCTGCAGATGCGGGCCCGCAGCACCGCCGACTGACGGCGAGATGAATGCCATTGCGCGGCTGCCGATTCGGGGTATGCCGCGTATTCGGCGCGCGCCGACCGAGTCGATTCAGTGCACGCCGAGGAAGCGCAGCCCGGCCGTGACGAACGCGGCGGCCAGGATGACCACGAGCAGCGGCGCCCGCCGCCACGCCAGGGCGGTCGCGACGAGCACGCCCGCGGGCAGCGCGAAGCCGATCTCGGTGTGGCGCGCGGGCATCAGCGTCGTGACCACCAGGGCGGTCAACAGGACGACCGAGGCGATCTCGAGCAGCTTCACCACCCGCGGCGAGACCTTGACCCGGTTGCGCAGGGCGGGACCGGCGAAGCGGAAAGCGAAGGTGCCCAGCGCAAGTGCGAACGCGCCGAGCAGCAGGGCCTTGGTCACACCCGCCTCCCGGAGTCGGTGACCGGGATGTTGTTCGAAAGCCTGTTGTCCGAAGGCTCGTCGTTCGTGGCTCCGCTGTCGGGGACCGCGCCGTCCGGCGCGGCCCGGCGCGCCACCAGCAGCACCGCGATCAGGGCCAGCAGCACCGGCAGCCCCGCGCCGAGGAAGGGCGTGGTGAGCGCGGCGACCACCGCGCCCGCGAGCGCGGCGGTGCGGGTGAGGGGATCGCGCAGCGCGGGCAGCACCAGGGTGATCAGCACCGCTGGGAAGACCGCGTCCAAACCGAAGGCGTTGGGATCCGGCACCACCGAGCCCAGGGCCGCGCCGATCGCCGCGCCCAGCGGCCAGGCGGCCACGACGGCCAGCCCGCACGCCCAGTACGCGGCCCGCCTGCGCGGTCGATCGGGTTGCGCCAGGGCCATGGCGACGGATTCGTCGTTCATGACGTGGGTGCCGATCAGTCGCCGCCAGCCGGTGCCGACCACGTCGGGGACCGACAGGCCGTACGGCACGTGCCTGGCGTTGACCAGCAGGCCGGCCAGCACCGCGGCGACGAGCCCGCCGCCCGCGGTGATGATGCCGATGAACACGAACTCCGACCCGCCCGCGACCACCGCCACGCTGAGCAGGATGGGTAGCCAGGCGGGGAGTCCGGCGGTGACGGCGTTCGCCCCGTAGGAGACGCCGATCATGGCGACGGCCAGGCAGATCGCCGCGATACCGGTGAGCGCACCCCGATCCAGTGTTCGCCATATCGAACGCATGTCGTCTATATTGAACGCATCGGGCTCGGTTAGTCAAAGCGGAATCGGTCGCGGCGGGTACTGTGTGTATCCGTCATGACGCAGTCCCAGAACCCGTCGCCGGAACCGAGCCACCCCCAGCCGCCGCAGCAGACGATCGCCGCCGCACTGCGCCGCGAGCGCACCCGGGCCGGGCTCTCGCTGACCGAGGTCGCGCGCCGCGCCGGGATAGCGAAATCCACACTGTCGCAGCTGGAATCGGGCGCGGGCAATCCGAGCATCGAGACACTGTGGGCGCTGTGTGTCGCGCTGGACATTCAGTTCTCCCGGCTGCTGGACCCGCCGAGCCCGCAGGTTCAGGTGATCCGGGCGGGCGAGGGCGCGATCCTGGCCTCGTCCCAGGCAGAGTATCGGACGACCCTGCTGGCGGCCTCGCCGCCGAGCGCGCGCCGCGACATGTACCGGGTCACCGCCGAACCCGGGCACCCCCGGGATTCGGACCCGCACTCGCACGGCGTGGTCGAGCACATGGTGATCGGCGCGGGCCGGGCCATGGTCGGACCCGCCGAGGCTCCCGTGGAACTGCGACCCGGGGACTACATCTGCTACCCGGGTGACCGCCCGCACGTCTTCGAGGCGCTCGAGCCCGGTACCTGGGCGCTGCTGATCAGCGAATACAGCTGATCAGGCGGCGCCCTCGCCGAGATATTGCAACCAGGTCGGGTCCAATTCCGAACTCGCCGAGAGCAATCGCCAGTGCGGGCCCTTCGGGGAGACCAGCTGGTGATGCAGGGTCCACCCGATCTCGCTGAGCAGCTTGTCCGCCTTGCGATGGTTGCACGGGGCGCACGAGGCGACGCAGTTCTCCCAGGTGTGCGGCCCGCCGCGGCTGCGCGGAATGACATGGTCGATGGTCTCGGCCTTCGCGCCGCAGTACGCGCAGCGATATCGATCGCGATGCATGAGCGCCGCGCGGGTCATGGGCACCCGGGCGCGATAGGGGACGTGCACGTAGTTACGTAGTCGAATGACCGAGGGGAGCGCCACCGAGGTGCCGGCGGAATGCACGACCGGGCCTTCGGGATTGTCGTGCACGGTCTGGGCCTTGTCGCAGATCAGCAGGACGATCGCGCGGCGCGCGGACAGTGCGGTGAGCGGCTCGTAGGTGGCGTTGAGCAGCAGGACGCGGCTCTTGGACCACACCGCGACGGGCGGGGCGTCGGACGGGCGATGCGCGGAATGCGCGCCGGGATACGAATGGTCGGACAAGATGTGCAGCGGAGTAGCCCCCGAGCCACGATTGTGGACGTCGGCGGGCTGGAGTTGTCGATGCGTGCGCGCCTCGTGCCGGGCGCCGTGCCGCTGCTTCATTGGGCATACCCCGAGTTCGTATTCGTCCGATGGTGTGGTATCTCGGCAGACTGCCACCCAGTTGACCATGGAATCCGGCGGATTGCACGGTGATTTCGCACATTGTCGGGCACAAACGGATGAACGGCCCGTGACAATCCGGAATGCGCCGCTCACCGGCGCGGAAGCGGCCCGTCCGGGCGGTTTGCACGACCGGTGCGCGGGGTGCGCACGGCACCCACAGCCCGCCCCGGCGCGGCCGCGAAGTGGACACTGCACAATGGATGCCGTGACTGGCGAGCAGACAGCGACATCGTTCTATGAGGCCGTGGGCGGCGCGGAGACCTTCGATCGGCTGGTCTCGGTCTTCTACCGGGAGGTCGCCCAGGATGAACTGCTGCGCCCGCTCTACCCGGAGGAGGATCTCGGTCCCGCCGAGCGCCGGTTGCGCCTGTTCCTCGAGCAGTACTGGGGCGGTCCGCGGACCTACGGCGAGGAGCGCGGGCACCCGCGCCTGCGCATGCGGCACCATCCGTTCAAGGTCGGTCCGCTCGAGCGGGACGCGTGGCTGCGCGCCATGCACATCGCGGTCGCCGAGATCGAACCCGAACTGCTCGACGCGCCGCATCGCAAACAGCTGCTGGACTACTTCGAGATGGCCGCCAATTCGCTCATGAACTCGCCCTTCTGAATTCGTCACGCAGAACTCACACGCTCCCACAGCTTTCCGGTAAGGCGTCTCGTCCGCTGATCATTTGCTGAATCTGGACAAGTGTCGCCGACGCGCCTCCAACAACGCCGGGCTTTGGCACCATTACGGCTGTGAACGAGAACTCCGCCGCCGTGCCCCCCGACCTATCGCCGCCGGCGGCGCCGTGGTGGCGATCGGCGGTGTTCTACCAGGTGTATCCGCGCTCGTTCGCCGATTCGAACGCCGACGGCACGGGTGACCTGGGCGGATTGCGCGAGAAGCTGGGATATCTGGAACTGCTCGGGGTGGACGCGCTGTGGATCTGCCCGGTCATGCTCTCGCCCATGGCCGATGGCGGGTACGACGTCGCCGATCCGCGTGACATCGATCCGCTCTTCGGCGGTCTCGCGGCCATGGACGCGGTCCTCGCCGAGGCCCACGATCGCGGGCTGCGGGTGACGATGGACCTGGTGCCCAATCACACCAGCGATCAACATCTCTGGTTCCAGCAGGCGCTACACGCCCCGCCCGGCAGTCCCGAACGCGCCCGCTACATTTTTCGCGACGGCCGCGGCCCGGAAGGCGCGGAGCCGCCCAACAATTGGCCGAGTATTTTCGGCGGACCGGCCTGGACCCGCGTCATCGAATCCGACGGCCTGCCCGGTCAGTGGTATCTGCACATCTTCGCCCCCGAACAGCCCGATCTGAATTGGGAAAACCCGGAGGTGGCAGCGGATTTCGAAGAGACCATCAGATTCTGGCTGGCGCGCGGGGTCGACGGATTCCGGATCGACGTCGCGCACGGTATGGCCAAACCCGCGGGTCTCCCCGATATGGCGTATCCGCAGGGACAGTTCGACGGAGACACCCTGGTGGTGCACGACGACGGCGATCCGCGCTTCAACGATCCCGGCGTGCACGCCATTCACCGCCGATTACGCACGATCATGGATCAGTATCCGGACACGGTCGCCATCGGTGAAGTCTGGGTGGACGACAATGTGCGCTTCGGCGAGTACGTCAGACCCGACGAACTCCACCTCGCCTTCAATTTCCGATTGGCCGAAGCGCCTTTTCGGCCGGATCGAATTCGCGCGGCCATCGACAATTCGCTGCGCGCGGTGGACGCGGTCGGCGCGAGCCCGACCTGGACCCTGTCCAATCACGATGTCGAACGCGAGGTCACCCGCTACGGCGGTGGCGCGACCGGTCAGGCCCGCGCTCGCGCCATGATTCTGCTGGAGCTGGCGCTACCCGGCGCGGTATTCGTCTACAACGGAGCCGAATTGGGCCTGCCCAATATCGACGATCTGCCCGAGTCCGCGCTGCGGGATCCGACCTGGGAGCGCTCCGGGCACACCCGGCGCGGCCGGGACGGCTGCCGGGTGCCGCTGCCGTGGGAGGGACAGCGGCCGCCGTTCGGATTCACCGCGGGAGAGCCGTGGCTGCCGATGCCGGCGCAATGGTCCGCGCTCACCGTGGAGAAACAGCTGGAGCGCCTGGATTCGATGTTGTCGCTGTATCGGATGGCCATCGAATTGCGCGGCGCCCGCCCGGAATTCGGCGGGCCCGGGCTCGAGTGGTACGCGAGCCCGCCGGGCTGTCTGGCATTCCGGCGGGACGGCGGGCTGCTGTGTGTGCTCAATGCCACGGAATCGCCGATTCTGCTGCCCGCGGGCGACGTGCTCCTCACCAGCACACCGATTAGAGCTGGAAAACTTCCGGCTAACTCGACGGCCTGGCTTGTCTGAGTCGAATTCCGGCGACACGGGCGTGTGCATGCTCACCGGTCGGTGATGTCGATCCGGGCATCCATTACCGTTGGGCTGTGAGCATTCTCCAGACAGTGCTGATCTACGTCGGCATCCCGCTTGCGATCTATCTGGTGATCGCCGGATTGTCGTTCCTCGGTAAGCCGCTGCCCGGTAAGAAGCCGGACCCCTTCGTGCTCGGCGCGAAGTGGACCCAGCCGCCGGTGCTGTGGAGCGCGACCGATGAAGTGACCGGATCCGGTCATCACGACACCGCAGACTCGTCGCATGGCAACCATGCGGCTATCGACTCCGCGCACGCGGACCTGATCGGAGGCCGGGCAAGTGGCAAGTTCTAATTGGCCCGCGGTGAACGAGGCCGACCTACCGCACGGCTGGGTGCTGACGCCCAGCGGTCGCGTGTCCGGCGTACACGAGGCCGGTGACGTGTTCAGTGAGGTGCCCTTCACCGATCACGATCGCCTGCTGATCGACAACGCGCTCACCGATGCCACCCGGTCCACCAAGGTGCGCTTCAACATCTACATCGGCGACCTCGGCGCGGATTCCGCCGCGGGAGCCGACGCGATCTTCCCGGGTACCCCCGAGGCCGCCCGCTCGGTCCTGATCGCCGTGGATCCGAACACCAACTCCGTCGAGGTCCGCTCCGGCGCCGATGTCGCCGACCGCGCCAACGACCGGATCTGCCAGCTGGGCGCGACCGCCGCGCTGACCCCCTTCCGCCAGGGTGAGCTGATCGACGGCCTGGTGGCCGCCGTCCGCAACATGGCCGCCCACATCGGCAGGTAGCCGTACCGCCTCCCCGGATATTCAGCGCACGGCTGTGGAGCCGTGCGCTGATTTGTACGCGTGGTGCGGTCGGGTGTCCGATCTGCTGTGAGCAGAACGGGGAGTGGGGGTGGGGGCGGGGCAATTACGCTCGGACCATGTCCGAGTTGCCGCGTCTTCATTCCATTCCCGGTGGGCGTCAGGGAGAGGGGCGTGCGCCGCAGGCGGCGCGTAGCGCCCGGCGACCCGGGGTCCGGCCGTTGCGGTCGGCGCCGGGGCCCGAACGGGCGGGCGAGCCTGCGGGCGGGCGCGAACCGCTCTGGCGGGAGGTGCTGGGGGAGAGGTTGCGGGCGCTGCGGCTCGATCAGGGGGAGAAGCTCACCGAGACCGCGGGGCGGGCCGGAATCTCACCGCAGTACCTCTCGGAGGTCGAGCGCGGGCGCAAGGAGCCGTCCAGCGAGATGATCGCGGCGCTGGCGGGCGCCCTGGGCACCACGCTCGGGCACCTCACCTCGCAGGTGGCGGCGGATCTGCTGCGGCAGCAGCGGACTCGGATGCCGATCTCCGGGCCGGTCCTGATGGTGGCCTGACCCGGAGTCCGGTCGGTCACTCGCGCGGGCCGAGCACCTGGTCCACCAGGCCGTAGTCCAGCGCGGCCTGCGCGGTGAACACGCGGTCGCGATCGGTGTCGCGGCGCAGCGTCTCGGGGGTCTGGCCGGTGTGCGCGGACAGGATCGTCTCGATCTCGGCGCGGATGCGCACCACCTCCTCGGCCTGCAGAATCAGATCCGGAATCGTGCCGCGGCCCTGGGTCGCGGGCTGGTGCAACACGATTCGGGCGTGCGGCAGCATCATGCGCCGGCCGGGCGCGCCACCGGCCAGCAGCACCGCGCCGACCGCGATGGCCTGGCCCACGCAGGTGGTCACTACCGGCGAGGAGATGTGCTGCATGGTGTCGTAGACCGCGAGCATGGCCGACAGGTCGCCGCCCTCGCAATTGATGTAGAGGTTGATCTCGTGCCCGGGACTCTCGGCGTCCAGGTGCAGCAGCTGGGCGATGAGCGCGTTGGCGACCCCGGAATCGATGGGCGTGCCCAGGTAGACGATGCGCTCGACCAGCAGGTGCGAGTAGACGTCCATGATGCGCTCGCCTCGCGGATGCTGGGCGATGACATTCGGAATGGTGTAGCTGCTCATGAGATTCCCACCTTGTTGCGCTGCGGAACGACCTGCCAGAACGAGTCGACGATCGCGTCGATGAAGCCGTACTCCTTGGCCTGCGGAGCGGTGAACCAGCGATCGTGCAGCGAGTCCTCGTAGATCTGGTCGTACGGCTGCCCGGTGTCCGAGGCGATCAGCCCGAGCACGGTCTGCACGGTGTGGCGCAGGTCGTCGGCCTGCACCTGCACTTCGACCGCGCTGCCGCCGATACCCGCCGAGCCCTGGTGCATCAGGATGCGGGCGTGCGGGAGGGCGAAGCGCCTACCCGGCGTCCCCGAGGACAGCAGGAATTGCCCGGCGCTGCACGCCAATCCGAGCGCCAGCGTGGACACCTCGCACGGCACCAGCCGCATGACGTCGCGAATGGCGAGCATGGCGGGAACCGACCCGCCCGGCGAGTGGATCCACAGTGAGATCCCCGCCTCCGGATCCTCCGCGGCCAGGGTGAGCATCTGCGTCATGAGCAGGGCCCCGTTGTCGTCGTCCAGCGGTCCGTCCAGCACCAGAATCCGCCGCCCGAAAAGCTGTTCCCGTGTGCGCCAGTTGAAGCTCGGCGTCTTCTCCTCGTGTGCCATGGCTCCACCGTGCCCGGCCCGCACCGGGTTTCGCGCCCCACGCTGCCCACAGCGGATCCGCTCACAGCAGCGTGCGGCTCGGGCGCAGGTCATCGCGGTTTGCGAACGGCCGCAGCCCCTCTCGCCGACGGCGAAAGGGGCTGCGGTTCGGGTGTTGCTACTGCCGGTCGAAGGCCCGGGCGCGCAGCGAGCGCTCGATCCCGGCCTTGCCCTCGATCACCAGGCGGCGCAGCGAGGACGGGTGGTCGGCGGCCAGGAACTTGTCCGCGATGGCGACCGCTTCCTCGCTGATGGCCCAGTGCGGGTAGAGCCCGACCACGACGGTCTGGGCGACCTCGCTCGAGCGGCGCTCCCACACCGAGGGGATCTCGGCGAAGTACCGCTCGACGTACGGGGTCAGCAGGTGCGCCTGACCCACCGGCGCGAAGCCGGTGACGATGGCGCGCGCGGTGATGTTCGGCACCGAGTCGTCGTCCATGACCGTGGCCCACGCCTGCGCCTTGACCGGGATCTGCGGGCGGGCGGTGGCGGCCGCGGCGGCCTGGCGGCGACCGGCGGCGGTGGGGTCGCGCTCCAGTTCGGCATCGATGACCGGGGTCTGCTCGCCGTCGGCGTCGATGTCGCCGGCCGCGGCCAGGGCCTGGATGAGCCGCCAGCGCAGGTCGGTGTCCACGGTCAGGCCGGGCAGCCCGGCGGTCTCGGGATCGGCCTCGAGGACCTGGCGCAGTGCCTCGATGTGCCGCACCGACAGGTGCGCCCCGGTCAGGGCGTTGACGAACGCCAGCTGCTCGTCCGAACCGGGCGCGGCGGCCCGGGCCAGCTGCAGCAAACGATCGGCGAATTCGGGCCAGCCGGTTTCGACGGCCCAGTTCGGATCGGCGTACGCGGACAGCGCGGTGTGCGCCTGCATGAGCAGCCGCTGCACCACGCCGATCTCGGTCTCCGCGCCGACGCCGCTCTGCACCAGCGCCACGAAATCGCGGGCCTTCATCTCGGCCTGGCGGGTCATCTCCCAGGCGGCCGACCAGCACAGCGTGCGCGGCAGCGGTTCGGCGATGTCGGCGATGCGATCGACGACGGTCCCGAGCGAGGCCGGATCCAGCCGGACCGAGCAGTAGGTGAGATCGTCGTCGTTCACCAGCGCCAGCTTGCCCGCCGCGACCCCGACGAGCTCGGGAACCTCGGTGCGCTCGGCCGGGTCGATGTCGAGCTCGAC
Source organism: Nocardia sp. NPDC003693 (assembly GCF_053981095.1). NCBI lineage: Bacteria > Bacillati > Actinomycetota > Actinomycetes > Mycobacteriales > Nocardiaceae > Nocardia > Nocardia sp. NPDC003693. The sequence continues at coordinate 39,029 of NZ_JBSFNO010000052.1, read as the reverse complement.
GCGCTTGGTGCGCAACAGCTTTCCGTCGCGGTCGTCGTAGATGCCGATGGCCAGGCGGTGCGTGCGGCGCTCGCCCGCGCCCGGCTCCGCGCCGTCCTGCACGACAGTGAAGGAGGCGTAGTTGCCGTCCGCGTCCACGGTGAACTCGGGCCGCAGGATGTTCAGGCCGGTGGTCTTGAGCCACTGCGCGCCCCAGTCGGACAGATCACGGCCCGACGCCTTCTCCAGCGCGCCCACCAGATCGTCGAAAGTCGCGTTGCCGTAGGCGTGTTCGGTGAAGTAGTCACGCAGGCCCGCCAGGAACGGCTCCTGACCCACGTAGGCCACCAGCTGCTTGAGCACCGAAGCGCCCTTGGCGTAGGTGATTCCGTCGAAGTTCACCTCGACCGCGTGCAGATCGGGGATGTCGGCGGCGATCGGGTGGGTAGAGGGCAGCTGATCCTGCCGGTACGCCCAGGACTTCTCGACGTTGGCGAAAGTGGTCCAGGCATTGGTGTATTCGGTGGCGCTCACCTGGCACAGCACCGAGGCGAAGGTCGCGAACGACTCGTTCAGCCACAGGTCGTCCCACCACTTCATGGTGACCAGATCGCCGAACCACATGTGCGCCATCTCGTGCAGCACGGTCTCGCAGCGGCGCTCGTAGGACGCGCGAGTCACCTTGGAGCGGAACACATAGTCTTCGAGGAAGGTGACCGCGCCCGCGTTCTCCATGGCGCCCGCGTTGAACTCGGGCACGAACAGCTGGTCGTACTTGCCGAAGGCGTACGGCACGCCGAAGTTCTCGTGGTAGAAGCCGAAACCCTGCTTGGTCTCGGTGAAAAGCCGCTCGTGGTCCATGAATTCGGCCAGCGAGGCGCGGCAGTAGATGCCCAGCGGGATCTCCCCGTGCCCGTCGCTGAAGCTGTCGGTCCACTTGGCGTACGGGCCGGCGATCAGCGCGACCAGGTAGGTGCTCATGCGCGGGGTGGTCGCGAAGGTGTGCTCGACGACCGCGCCGACGGTGCGGGTGCCTGCGACAGCGCCGTTGGAGATGACCTCCCAGTCCTGCGGCGCGGTGGCGACCACGTCGTAGGTGGCCTTGAGGTCGGGCTGATCGAAGCAGGCGAACATCCGCTTGGCGTCGGCGGTTTCGAACTGCGAGTACAGATAGACCCGGTTGTCGGTCGGGTCGACGAACCGGTGCAGGCCCTCGCCGGTGTGGGAGTACTCGCAGTCGGCCTCAATGACGAGTTCGTTGCGCTCGGCCAGGCCGGGCAGGGTCAGGCCGAGCGATTCGTCGTAGCCGGTGACATCGAGCGCCACGCCGTTGAGCACGGCCGAGCGAATGCCCGCGCCCACGAAATCGATGAAGGTCTGCGCGCCCGGGGTGGCGGTGAAGGTCACCGTCGAGCGCGAGAAGAACAGATCACTGGTCGCGGCCTCGGCGCTGGTCGGCTGCCCGGTCAGATCCAGTTCGACACGGTAGTTCTCCACCTGGACCGTCGCGGCGCGTTCGATCGCCTGTTCGCGGGTGAGGTTCGGTGCGGACAAGGGGGCTCCTTCGCTCTCGGAAGCTGTGCGATGCGGACGACCGCGCGGGTCCTGCCGCACCGTTCGCGGGCAGCGCTGCCCGCCGTGATGCCGTGCGCCCGCGACCCGGCCCGAGCGGTCGGGAACAATTCTCCACTCGTTGCCCGGCAGCGGCGCGACCTTGCCCACAATGCCACGACCGGCGATCCGGTGGCGGCCACACGCTCGGGTTTTCGCCCTCGGTAGGGTGTGTGACGGCAGCACGTCTACGAGGAGGACCGTTGAAGCACATCCACGCCGGCAAGGTGCGCGATCTGTACGAGGACGGCGATTCGCTGATCCTGGTCGCCTCCGATCGCGTGTCGGTGTACGACGTGGTGCTGCCCACCCCGATCCCGGGCAAGGGCGCCATGCTCACCCAGCTGTCGAACTGGTGGTTCGAGTTCTTCGGCGACGTGCCCAACCACATCCTGTCCACCACCGACGTGCCCGCGGAGTTCGCCGGGCGCGGGGTGCGGGTCAAGCCGCTGAAGATGCTGAAGGTCGAATGCGTCGCACGCGGCTACCTGACCGGCGGCGGACTGGCCGAGTACAACCGGACCGGCACCGTCTCGGGCATCGCGCTGCCGCCCGGCCTGCGTGACGGCGACAAGCTGCCCGAGCCGATCTTCACCCCGTCCACCAAGGCCGACGTCGGGCACGACGAGCCCATCTCCTTCGCCGACGTGGTGAACCAGGAGGGCCGGGAGCTGGCCGAGCGGCTGCGCGATCTGACCCTCGACATCTACACGCGCGGCGCGGATCACGCCGCCGAGCGCGGCGTGATCATCGCCGACACGAAGATCGAACTCGGTTGGGACGGTGACGTTCTCACCCTCGGCGACGAGGTCCTGACCTCGGACTCCTCGCGCTTCTGGCCCGCCGACGACTACGAGCCGGGCCGCCCCCAGGCCTCGTTCGACAAGCAGTTCGTCCGCGACTGGTCGACCTCCACCGGCTGGAACAAGGAGTACCCCGGCCCGGAGATTCCGGCCGACGTCGTCGAGGTCACCCGCCAGAAGTACGCGCAGGCCTACGAACTGATCACCGGGACGGCCTGGAAGCCGCTCGACTGATCACGATCGGCCGTCAGGCCGGGACGCGATCGGCCGCGAGGAACTCCTCGACGAATCCCGCGGCGGCGGACTCGAACTCGCGGAAGTGCGCGGCCTTCGCGTCGCCCGCTATCGCGTCGCCGATCGACAGGTTGCCCTCGGCGTCCAGGCGCTGCGGACGCTCCTCGGCATCGGGGAGCAGGCCGACGCGGGAGTCGGAAAAGCCGCAGTAGTAGGCGATTCCGGTGCTGAGCTGGGCGTCCAGGGCCTCGGTCATGGCGGGGATGATGTTGTCGTCGGAGGTGGCCCCGGCCAGGGCGAGCCACAGGATCCGCTTGCCCGCCAGGCGCGGCTTGCTGCGGCCGTAGGCGAAGCCGTAGTTCCAGGCCCGGTCGATCCAGCCCTTGAGCAGGGCGGGCGGGCCCATCCAGTAGACGGGGAAGGCGACGACGACGATGTCGGCGGCCAGGATGCGGCGCATCTGCGCCTCGGTCTCCGCGGAGTAGACCTTCTCGCGATTGCCCCAGTCGGGTTGATCGGCGGTGATCATGCGCGGGTCGTAGCCCTCGGCGGTCAGGTCCAGCAGATCGACCGCGTACCCCTGCGATTCCAGTTGTCGCACAGTGCGATTGCCGATGTGCGCGGTCAGCGAATCCGGGCGGTGGTGGGACACCACGACGAGGGCGGTGCGACGGGCATTCGGGGCGTCGGTGTTCGACACGATTGTCTCCTCGGGGCTCTGCGATCTCGTGATGGTCGCCGTGTCTGCGATGTGCTCCGGCGACGCATTCAGTACATCCCGTCCGGCGTGGACGATCCATGGGTGAGAAGCTCGCATCGATAGGAATTCGTCTACGCTGAGTTCGTGGATCCCCTGAGTTCTCTGTTGAGCGGAATCCGAGCCGAAGGGTCGGTCGTCACGCACGCGGTACTGCGGGCGCCCTGGACCATTCGCTTCCCGGATCGCGCGCCGCTGACCATGATCAGCGTCTTCCGCGGCGGCGGGACGATCCTGCTCGAGGACGGCTCACGCACCCCCGTGACGGCCGGTGACACCGCCGTCGTGCGCGGCGCGGAACTCTTCTACCTCGCCGATCAACCCGACTGCGACGGCACACCGCACACCGAGTACGAGATCGCGTGCTTCGGCCCGGCCGCCGATCCGTCCGGCTGCGGGGCCGAGGAACTGAGCGGAATCCGCTGGGGCGCTGGGCCGGCGGAGGCCACCGCGCTGATCGTCGGCGCCTATCGCACCTCCAGCCGCAGGCACGAACGACTGCTGCGGGCGCTGCCGCCGGTGCTGGTGGTCGGCGAGGAAACCGCGGTCTGTCCCTGGCTCGAGGTGGCCGCCGTCGAAGCCGCCCAGAAGAGCGCGGGATCGCAGGCGCTGATGGACCGGCTGCTGGACTGGGCGCTGGTGTGCGCCCTGCGGCTCTGGTTCGACAACGCGGGCGAGACCGCCCCCGGCTGGTTCCGCGGCCTGTCCGACCCGGTGGTGGCCCCGGCGCTGGAAGCCGTGCACACCCGCCCCGGTGACACCTGGACCGTGGCTCGCCTGGCCGCCGAATCCGGGGTGTCCCGAGCGCTTTTCGCGAAGCGCTTCAGCGCGGTCATGGGCCGCCCGCCCCTGACCTACCTCACCGAGTTCCGGATGGACGAGGCCGAGGAACTGCTGGCCGAGTCCGACCTGACCGTCGCCCAGGTGGCCAAACGCGTGGGCTACGCGGACGCCTTCGGCTTCAGCGCCGCCTTCAAGCGCCACAAGGGGTTGAGCCCCACGGCGTTTCGCGCGGCGGCCGCGTGAACGCCGCTCGCGCGGTGTGTGGTCGCTATCACGTTGTGCCGGTGTCTAATTCAGCTCGCGCAGGTGTGCGGCGCGCAGGGTGAGGTAGTCGCGTTCGGGAATGCTCGTGGTGCGGCGTGCGGCGGCGAGGTACGCGGCGATCGCGGCGTCGTGGTCACCGGCCATCTCGTACAGGTGACCGCGCACCGCGTCGAGGCGATGCGAGCCCGCGAGCGACTGTTCCAGCGTGGCGGCCAGTTCCAGGCCCGCCTCGGGACCGTGCACCATGGCGTTGGCCACCGCGCGGTTCAGGGTCACCATCGGGCCGGGGGCCACGCGTTCGAGTGCGTTGTACAGCAGCAGGATTCGTTCCCAGTCGGTGTCCTGCGGGCGCAGCGCCTGCGCGTGCAGCACCGCGATGGCGGCCTGGATCCGATACTGCCCGAGCAGTCCGCCCGCGACCGAGGCCGAGGCCAGCCGCACCCCCTCGATGATCATGTTGCGATCCCACAGCCCCCGATCCTGCTCGGTCAGCGGAATGAGTTCGCCGTGCGGCCCCGTCCGCGCGGCGCGGCGCGCGTCGGTGAGCAGCAGCAGCGCCAGCAGTCCGGTCACCTCGTGATCCTCGGGGAGCAGCCGATGCAGCTCGCGCGCGAGCCGGATCGCCTCCACCGCGAGATCGTTGCGCCGCAACCGCGGACCGGCGGCCGAATGTCCCTCGGTGAAGATCAGGTACAGCACCCGCAGCACGGCCCCGAGCCGCTCCCGCCACGCGTCGGGGTACGCGCCGTCGGCCGTCACGGTGACGGATCCGGTTGCACCGGAACCATTCCGGGCACTCGCCGTGTTCCCGGGAAGCGTCGCCGCGGTCGACCCGCGCGCGGGCCGCTGTCCGGCGGCACCGTCGCCCGGCATGGCGAACGGGCGCTCCAGCGCCGCCAGCCGTTTCTTCGCCCGCGAAATACGCTGCGCCATGGTGCTTTCCGGCAGCAGGAACGCCCGCGCGATCTCCTCGGTGGTGAGCCCGCCGACCGCGCGCAGGGTGAGCGCGGTCGCGCTGGCGGGGGACAGCGCCGGATGACAGCACAGGAAGAACAGTGTGAGCGTGTCGTCCCGATCGGCCTCGGGCCCGGGGTCGGCGGGCGGCACATCGCCCAGCGCGCTGGTGGTTTCGCGCGTGCGCCGCGCGGCCTCCGCCCGGATCGCGTCGACCAGCCGCCGCTGCCCGACCTGGATCAGCCAGCCCCGCGGATTGTCCGGAACCCCCTCCGCCGGCCACTGGGTGGCGGCCGCGAGCAGCGCCTCCTGCAGCGCGTCCTCGGCCGCGTCGAAATCCCCGTACCGGCGCGCGAGCACGCCGAGGACCTGCGGTGCGAGCGCCCGCAGCAGATCCTCGGTGTCACGGTCGAGCGCCGGGGTCACCCGCCGATTCTCCCGGGAACGTCGTCGGGGCGCACTCCGGGGCCGGGCGGGCCGAACCGGCCGAGCGGCATCCGGGATCGGGCGGTCGCCGCCGGCCCGCGGCGCCCGGCTCGGGATCCGGCCCGCGCGTCCACTCGGTGAATCGTGTTGCCGGACCCGCGGATCGTGCGGTCGGGCGATGCGGGAGCGGTGTTCCGCGGTGGCGCGGTGTTCACGCGTCGATCACCGGCGCGCTCATGACGGCCCGCACCTCGATGTACTCGCCGATCGGCTTGCCGCCGGGACCCGGTGCGGCCGAAGCCCGGGCCGCGATCTCCACCGCGCGCTCGGGGCTCTCCACATCGACGATCCAGTAGCCCGCGAGGAATTCCTTGGTCTCGGCGAACGGCCCGTCGGTGACCATGGGCGCCGACCGCCCGTCCGAGCTCACGATGCGGGCCTCCTCCGGACCGGCCAGGCCCCGCGCGTCGACCAGTTCGCCGGATTTGGCCAACTCCTCACCGAGAACGCGCTGGAAGTCGATGTGGGCGGCGATCTCGTCCATGCTCCACTGCTCCATCGGGGTGTCGCAGTGCGCGGCGCCGCCGCCGTAGGTCTTGATCAGCATGTACTTCATGGTGTCCTCCGTGTTCGCCGGGCGCCGGGGTGGCGCTCGCACAGATAGGTCGACGCCGCGAACGAGATCTCGACGTATCTCTACGCGAATATCGCGAGCATGCCCCGCGAGCGCGGCCACCGCGAATCGGTCAGAGCGGTACGGTGGTGTCGGCCAGACGGTCCGGGTCGGCGGGATCGCCGCTCAGGATCAATTCCTTGATGCGGTCGGTCACGTCCCACACGTTCACGTTCATGCCCGCGAGCACCCGATTACCGGAATCGAGCCAGAACGCCACGAATTCGCGGGCATCGACATCACCGCGCACCACGACGCGGCTCTCCTGTGCGCGCGCGACGTACCCCGTGTACTCCATGCCGAGGTCGTACTGATCGGTGAAGAAGTACGGCAGCCGGTCGTAGACCGCGGGCCTGCCGAGCATGGTCGCGGCCGCCACCGCGGGCTGGTTGAGCGCATTGGCCCAGTGCTCCACACGAATTCGCCGCCCGAGCACCGGATGCTGCTGATCGGCGATGTCGCCCACCGCCACGATGTCGGGATCGCTGGTGGCCAGGCTCTCGTCCACCAGGACGCCGCCCGCGGTGGCCAGCCCGGCGTCCACCGCGAGTTCGATGTTGGGCCGGGCGCCCACCGCCACCAGCACCGCGTCGGCCTCGACGACCGAGTCGTCGCCGAGCCGCACCCCGGTCGCCCGCCCGCCTCGCGTGGTGATCTCCGCGACCCGTACATCGGTGCGCAGATCCACCCCGTGCGCCCGGTGCAGCGCGGCGAAGACCTCGCCCATGTCGGTACCGAGCACCGTGCGCAGGGGGGTGGACAGCGATTCCAGCACGGTGACCTCGAGTCCGGCCGCGCGCGCGGCCGCGGTGACCTCGAGCCCGATCCAGCCCGCGCCGATCACCACCAATCGTCGTGCCGCGCCGAACATCTCGAGCAGCGCCTCCGAGTCGGGCGCGGTGCGCAGGGTGTACACCCCGGCGGCGTCCGCGCCCGGCACCGGGAGCCGGCGCGGCCGCGAGCCAGTGGCCAGCGCCAGTTTGTCGTACGGCAGTGTCGTGCCGTCCGGCAGCTCGATGGTCTTGGTGGCCCGGTCGATGCCGGTGACGGTGGTGCCGAGCAGCACCTCGACATGGTGATCGCGATACCACTGCGCGGGCTCGACCACCGTCTCCGCGGTCGTCTTCTTGCCCAGCAGGCAGTCCTTGGACAGCGGGGGCCGCTCGTACGGGAGCCGTTCCTCCCCGCAGACGAGGGTGACGCTGCCGTCGAAATCGTTGGCGCGCAAAGCCTGTGCGAGCTTGGCGGCGGCCAGTCCGCCGCCTGCGATGATGAACCCGGGTGCCGTGGTCATGGGGTGACCTCCCTGCGCCGCACATCCGCGGTCGCCGACGACGAGGTTGACAACCGACCCTATCGCGCGGTGCGTACCGGCCGGAGGAAATATCGGCAAGATTGTGCGTTGTTACCCATCACGGACAGCCGTGCCGGCTGCGAAAACGCTCTGCGAAAGGGACTACCCAGTGAGTGACACCAAGAAGGACCGGGTCGATTTCTGGTTCGACCCGCTGTGCCCGTGGTGCTGGATCACCTCCCGCTGGATCCTCGAGGTCGAGCAGGTCCGCGACATCGACGTGAACTTCCACGTCATGAGCCTGGCCGTGCTCAACGAGGGCCGCGATCTGCCCGAGAACTACGCCGAGCTCATGAAGACCGCCTGGGGCCCGGTGCGGGTGGCCATCGCCGCCGCGCAGGCCCAGGGCGACAAGGTGCTGTCCGGTTTCTACACCGCGCTGGGCACCCGCATCCACGATCGCCGCGCCGACTACGAGACGCGGGAGAACTTCCTGTCGGTCATCGTCGACGAGGCGCTGGCCGAGGTGGGCCTGCCCGCCGAGCTCGCCGCGGCCGCCGAGAGCGGCGACTACGACGAGGCGCTGCGCGTCTCCCATCACGCCGGTATGGACAAGGTCGGCCCGGATGTCGGCACGCCCACCATCCACGTGAACGGGGTGGCGTTCTTCGGCCCGGTGCTCTCGCGCATTCCGCGCGGTGAGGTCGCGGGCACGGTGTGGGACGGCGTGGTCGCGCTGGCGTCCTACCCGCACTTCTTCGAGCTCAAGCGCACCCGGACCGAAGACCCCGTCTTCGACTGATCGCTCAGTTGCCGCGGCCCGGAGGGTAATTCGGCGGCTGCTCGCCGTATCCGGGCCGCGGGTACGGCGGGTACTCGCCGTAGGGCCGGGGCGGCTCGGTGAACCCGCCGGCCGGTTGCGGCGGTTCGGTGAAGCCGCCGCCGAGCGGCCGCGGGGGTTCGGTGAAGCCGCCGCCCAGCGGACGCGGGGTGTCGGGGAACCCGCCCCCGTACGGACCGGGCCGCGCGCCGCCCGGGGGCGCGATCGGCGGATCCGGGCGCAGGAAGAGCTTCCCGTGCCTGCTGCGATCGCGCAGCGCCCACATGCGCCAGGTCAGCACCGGGTGACTGGACAGCGCGTTCACGATCCAGACCCAGAAGCCCCTCTCCTGCGCGGCGCGATCGGCCATCTCGTCGAAGCCGGTGATGCTGTTGAGGTACTTGCCCGCCGCGAGCGTGCGCATGGCCCCCGAGGCGCCCTCGTGCCGGAAGCAGTAGCCGTAGTTGTCGGCCGTGTACTCCTGCGAGCGGATCAGCGAGTTGCCCAGGAACGGCAGGAACGGCACCAGGAACATGCCGAACTGCCGCCAGTACGAGACGTGCCCTGCGGCGATGTGGCCGACCTCGTGGCCGATGATGAACGCCAGCGCGTCGGGATGCCGTGCCGCGCCGCCGACTTCGAACAGATCGCTGTAGACCGCCACGTAGCGGCGGAACCCGTGCCCGGAGGCGAAGGCGTTGATCTGCCCGTTGCCGAGCACGACGAACGCGTCGGGCGCCTTGGCCATACCGAGTCGCTCGGCGGCCTCCTGCACCAGGCGATAGCCCTCGGGGAACTGCGTCGGTGACATCTTCACGCCGTTGACCCGCATGGTCGCGTAGTTCATACCGCGCCCGATCCACAGGATCGCGGGCGCGAACACCAGGATCAGCACGTACTGGTTCCACTCGCCGAACACGAACATCAGCAGCGCGAAGATGTACGCGAACGCGGTGGCCAGCACCACGATCACCAGCAGCGGGATCTCCCAGCTGTGCCGCGCGGGCATGCCGAAAGGCGAGAGACCCCAGCGGCCGTCGTTCGGCGGCACGCGCGGCGGGGTGTATCCGGCCTGCGGGGCCCAGCCGGGCGGGCCGACGCGCGGATCCCAACCGGCCATGCCGGTGGCGGGATTCCAAGCGGGGTGCGGGTGGGAACCCGTCGGCGGGTACACCGGATGGGCGCCGGTCGGCGGGTGCACCGGATGGCTGCCGGTCGGCGGGTGCGCCGCGTGCGCGGCGCCCGGCGGCGGCGGAATCGGATGTCCCCCGGGCGGGGACTGCGTGGGACCGCCGGTGGCGGGCGGTGATTCGCGATGCACGACCGGCGGGGGCAGTTCGGGATACCGCTGACCGGGCGGGCGGGGCGGCTGCGGCAGATCGGCGGGCCGCTCCGGTTTGCCGATGTCGACGGGCCGCGGCGGCTCGGAGTCCGCGGGCCCGGAGTCGGCGGCGGGCACCGCGTGCTCGGCCCCGTCGGCCGGTCGCTCGGCGGTGTTCTCGGGTCCCCCCACGGAGCCCTCGGCAGGTGTCGGCCCCGGTGTTGCGTTCGGCGGCTGCGACTGATCGTCGGACGTCATGAGGTGAACTCTATTCAGTTGTCGCACACGCGCTACCGCCCGGCGGATTATGGCGCGCGCCGGGCGGTTTCGAACGGCTCGAATTCGGGGCCGGAATGGCGGCCCCGAACTTCTCGGCCGGCCGTGCGGTGCGCTATCGGGCGGGCTCGGGCCGCGGCGGCGACCATTGTGCGGCGGGCGGAGCCGGGATGGACCGCGGCGGGGAAGGACGCAGGAAGAGTTTCCCGTGCCTGCTGCGATCGCGCAGCGCCCACATGCGCCAGGTGTGCACCGGGTGGCTGGCCTGCGCGTTGGTGAGCCAGACGAAGAAACCGGTTTCGGTGAACGCGCGATCGGCCATTTCATCGAAACCGACCAGAACATTCAGGTATTTGCCGCCGGCGAAGGTCGTCATGGTCGGGGCCGCGCCGGTGTAGCTGTAGGCGTATCCGTGATTGTCGGCGGTGTATTCCTGTGAGCGGCTCAACGCCGGGCCGAGGAAGGGAATGAATTGCATGAGAATGGTGCCGAGCTGGCGCCAGTAGGAGGTGTGCCCGGCGGCGATATGGCCGACCTCGTGACCGATGACGAACGCCAGGGCCTCGGGTTGCCTTGCGCGCCCGCCGATCTCGAACAGATCGCTGTACACCGCGACGTAGCGGCGGAACCCGTGCCCGGCCGCGAAGGCGTTGAGCTGACCGTTGCCCATGATCACGTAGGCGTTCGGCGGCTGCTTCATGCCGAAGCGCGCCGCGGCCTCGGCCACCATGCGGTACGCCTCGGGGAACTGCGTCGGTGACATCTTCACCCCGTACACCCGGGCCTGCGCCCACTGCGATCCGCGCACGAACCAGATCACGATCGGCGCGAACGCCAGCAGGCCCAGATACACGTTGTCGGTGCCCTTGACCACCGCGTACAGCGAGAACGGGTAGGCGAAGACGGTCAGCAGCACCACGATCACCAGCAGCGGGATCTCGCAGCTGTGCCGCGCGGGCCTGCCGAACGGCGACAGGTCGCGCACACGCGGATCCTTCGGCAGCACCGGCGGAATGCGCTGCGGCCGGGTCTCGTCCTTCTCCGCCGGGCCCCAGCCGGGCGGCCCGGTCTGCGGGTCCCACCCGCCGAGACCGGTCACCGGGTTCCACCCCGCGCGCTCGGCGGTGCGACTCGCGCCCGACGCCAGGGGAGTGGACGTCGATGCGGGGGAATCGGTTTCGTGTTCGTCATAGCGCATGGCGCACCTTCGATTCGAGGGCCGGGTAAACGGGGCGCGGGCCCGCGGCCGGGGGTGCCGCGGGCTACGTGCGCACCCTGTTATTCGGGGTTTCGATCAGTCCGCGTTAATGGGTTCGATCCGTTCGATGAAGTGGGAATGTTCGGCTTCATCGAGCCACCGCCTTGCGGTGATGGCGTTGACCGCGTGCGCGGCCTACCCGTGGCCGTGCGATTGCCCAGGCGTGCACGCACGGCCGGGTCTGACATCGCTTCCAGCGGGCAACTCCCGACGCGACTCGCCGGTGTCGGCCGCGAGCGCGGCCAAATTCAGTGCGGCATTGAGATCCCGATCCAGGACCGCACCGCACGCCCCACACCTGTACTCCCGCTCGGACAGGGCCAGTTTGGTTTTCACTGCGCCGCATCCCGAGCAGGTCTTGCTGGAGGGGAACCGTCGGTCGGCCACAACCACGCGCACCCCGGCACGCTCGGCCTTGTAGGTGAGCTGACGGCGAATCTCGGCCCAGTTCGCGCCTGCGATATGTCTTGCCAGCCGTCGATTCTTCAGCATCCCGGCCACATTCAAATCCTCGATGACCAGCACATCAGCTTCTTGCACCAACCTGGTGGTCAACTGGTGGGAGTCGTTGCGACGCAGGTTTGCCACCCGGGTGTGCAGCCGGTCGGCTCGCGAGCGCGCTGTGCGCCAACGATGCGAGGGGTCGACGCCGTTTCGCCGGTCCGGTCCGCGACGGCGCGCGCAAGCGCGACCGGCCCGCCGCAACCTGGCCAGTTCTTTCTCGAGATGCCTGGCGTTGCTTACTCGTTCGCCAGTGGAGAGCGCGGCCAAAGTCGCTATTCCCAGGTCCACTCCGATCACGCGCCCGCCACTCCTCGGAGTGGGTACCGTCTCGCTCATCTGTACCGAGAACGAGATGTGCCAGCGCCCGCGCTGATACGACAGTGTGGCCGAGCGAATGCGGGCGCTCCCAGCTTCGACCCGGCGGGCGAGCTTGCGGGTGGATTCGGAAGTACGGATCTCCCCTATGACGGGAAGTCGCACGTGCCGGCGATCCGCACCGAGACCGAATGAGCCGGTAGTGAATCGGCACGAGAGCCGAGATCGGTGTTTGGTCTTGAACCGAGGCATCCGCGCGCGGCCCGCTCGATGATTGATCAGCGCGGCAGCCAGATTCGCGCACCCGCTGGCGTAGGACTCTTTCGAGTTTCCCGCCCACCACGGTGCGACCTCGCCCTTGGCTCGATTCCACGCTTTGCGCAGACCATACGCGGAGGTGTCGAGCCACGGAGTTCGATCCGCGGCACCGATGCCGTACGACTCCTCGGCCCGGCGCTGATTCCAGTTCGCTAATACCTGTGCCAAGCACCAGTTGTAAGCCACTCGCACCGCCCCGCAATGCGAGCGCAACACCTCGGCCTGCCGATCGGTCGGGGTGAGTGCGAACATGTATGCCCGGATCACGGCCCGCCCCGACGCGCTCACCGCCCCGGATTCGCTCACGTGTTCGATGGTAGGGGGTCGGTTTGCGACACGGAAGCCCTCGACTACGCGACGCGCGACTGTTCCAAACCCCCGGTGCGGCGGGTGTTCGCGGCCTGACAGAATTGCGGCCATGCGCGTATACCTGGGTGCCGATCACGCCGGCTTCGAACTGAAGAACATCGTCAAGGCTCACCTCGAGAAGCAGGGCCACGAGGTCACCGACTGCGGCGCTCTGGAATACGACGCCCTCGACGACTACCCGGCCTTCTGCATCGAGGCCGCCCGCCGCACCGTCGCCGACCCGGGCAGCCTGGGCCTGGTCTTCGGCGGGTCGGGCAACGGCGAGCAGATCGCCGCCAACAAGGTCCCCGGCGCGCGCTGCGCCCTGGCCTGGAGCGTGGAGACCGCGCAGCTCGCGCGCCAGCACAACAACGCCCAGCTGATCGGCGTCGGCGGCCGCATGCACAGCACCGAGGACGCGCTCGCCATCGTCGACGCCTTTCTGACCGCCGAATGGTCCGACGAGGCCCGGCACCAGCGGCGCATCGACATCCTGGCCGACTACGAGAAGTCCGGCGTCGCGCCCGAGGTTCCGGCGTACTGACCCGCCGCACCCGGTAGCCGCCCACGCCGCCGCGAACGCGTCGTTCGCGGCGGCTCTGTCGTCCGGGGCGGTGCCCGGGCGAGAGCACACACGCTGGAGAGGTCACATCGTGCCCGAGGGTCATACCCTGCATCGACTGGCGAACCTGCACGACGAGCGCCTGGCCGGTGCGGTCGTGCGCGTCTCCAGCCCGCAGGGGCGGTTCGCCGCCGAGGCCGCGCGGCTGGACGGTCACGTCCTCGAGCGCGCGGACGCCTGGGGCAAACACCTGCTGCACCACTACGATTCGGGCCTGGTCGTGCACGTGCACCTGGGCCTGTACGGCAAGTTCTACGAGTCCGCCGTCCCGATGGGAGCGCCCGTCGGCGAGGTCCGCATGCGCATGTTCGGTGACGGCCGCGGCGGCGAACCGTACGGGATCGACCTGCGCGGCCCCAACACCTGCGAAATCCTGCTCGACCCCGAGGTGGATGCCCTCACCGCCCGCCTCGGCCCCGATCCGCTGCGCCCCGACGCCGACCCGGACCGCGCGTGGGCCCGCATCAGCCGCTCCGCCCGGCCGATCGGCTCGCTCCTGATGGATCAGAAGGTTCTGGCCGGGGTCGGAAACGTGTACCGCGCGGAAGTCCTGTTCCGGCACGACATCTCACCGCATCGCCCCGGGAAGTCGCTGTCCCGCACCGAATGGGACGCGCTGTGGTCGGATCTGGTCGACCTGATGCAGGTCGGGGTCCGCCGCGGGTTCATGCACGTCGTGCGCCCCGAGCACGACACCGGCGCACCCTCGTACGCCCCCGACCGCCCGCGCACGTACGTGTACCGCCGCGCCGGCGAGCCCTGCCGCCTGTGCGGCAGCACGGTCCTGCATTCGGTGATGGAGGGCCGCAACCTGTTCTGGTGCCCCACCTGCCAGGCTCGGTGACAGGAGCGCGGGCCGACCGCCCGGATCATCGATCAACTCGAGTTTGTCATCGATCCGCGTAGCCAGTCGGTAGCCGCTGCACCGGGCTCGGCCTGAGATCCAAGGGTGTCCCGCCGTGGACGGTGCGCGCCGAACACCGCATCGGCTTCCCTCGATCCGGAACCAGGCTGAGGTAGAAACGCTGGGGCTCGGATGTGCGCGCTCGATCGGTCCGAGCCCAGCGATTTCATTTGACGGCGGCGCGCGTGCCCGCCGCGTCCGGATCTCCGTCGGCGGTTACGAACCAGAGAATTTCTAGCTATCGTTGTAGAAAGAAAGTTTCTCGGAGTTCTGTGCTCGAGGAGTTGATGGAAATGATCACACGAAGGATTGCCGGTGTATTGGCCGCGACCGCGGTCGCGTTCTCACTCGGTGTCGCGGGAGCGGCGGTGGCGTCCGCGAGTACGCCGGAAGGCGAACCGGTCGGGTCGGTCGCCATTTGTTTCACCATCCCGATGCCGGGATCCGTTGATCTGGCGTTGTGCCTCTGAACGCCGCGAGTAGATTCCCATCCGGCCCGACCCCCTAGGGTTGGCCGTTGAATTCAGCTCTGTCGCGCCGACCTGTGTAGAGCCCCGACTGTCCCTGTGCCTACGCCTACCGGCGCGCCGGGCATCCCTGCCGCCTCTGCGGCACCAAGGTCCTGCGCTCGGCCATGGACGGCCGTAATCTTTTTGGTGCCCGCCTGCCAATCGGACTAACTCTCACGCCGCCGAGTCCGCGCGACGCCGCCGGGTCCATCGAAGACCATCGGCGGCCGGTGCACTTCTTCCACTCCGCCCGTAACGGCAACGGACCCCGCGTCATTCGCGACGCGCGAGAGTGCCGAATTAAAACCAGGCTGATCTTTGCGTTCTACCTGCGCAGCTGTTTCCGGCACGTTAAATTGGTCGCGCGTCCAGGTAATCTTCGGGCACTGTACCGGGGGTCGACTGGGTGACCCCGCCGCCCGAAACGACTGTTCCGCAGTGTGATTCGAGCGGTGGGTGCAGCGGTGGAGAGCCGGGTTGCCGCAGACCCCGCCTCGTCCGCCGACGGGATCACACGAGAGCAGTCATTCATGCGAAATTCCATTCTGGCCACCGGCTTCATCGGCATCGCACTTGTCCTGGGGGGTGGAACCGCAGCGGCCGCACCACTTTCCGTGGACGACGCGAGCGTGACCGCGGTCGACCCCGCCGAAACCGTCGAGTCCCCGGGTGCGGCACCGGGGACGGCCTGCCCGGAAGCCTTCCTGACCGGATCGGCCAAATCCGGTGCCACCGGCTCGGTGACCGGTTCCGCGATCGGGTTCCTCGGCGGGTCCTCGGCCGGTCCGCAGGCCGGCTCCGCCGCCGGTCTGAGCAACGGGATCCTGAACGGCCTGGCCGCGGGTTCCGGTGGCGGCCTGGCCAATTGCGCGCTGACCGAACTCGGCAACACCGAGAACGAGGCCCTCACCGGCTCGACCGAGGGACCCGGCAAGGGCTACCTGACCGGTTCGGCCGCCGGCTTCAACTCCGGCTCCCGCAACGGCCTGCCGAGCGGCCTCGGCATGAGCGTCCTGTCCGGCCTGTTCGGCGCTCTGACAAGCGGTTCCGCGAAGTAGGCCCCCGTCGGCGGGACACCCGGAATCCGGGTGTCCCACCGACGCGTACGTCATCGGATCGGCGGCGCGGCGGAATTCACGACGATGGCGGCCCTGCGGAACCAGCGATCCACGGTATTGCCCTCGTTGCCCATGTAGCCCGAGAGCCGATACCCGAACGGTTTGTGCCCCGAATTCGTTGTCCGGCTGCAGAGTTCGTCGTCGTAGACGTAATCACCCTCGGACGTCGTGACCGCGCCGGCTCGATCCATCCACCACTTCAGGGTGATGGTGGGGCCGTAGGAATCGCCCAGCTCGACCTCGGCCAGGTACTCCGGATGGTCGGCGGGCCGGGCATTCCCGTGGTCGAAGCCGGGGCCGTAGTAGTCCTCCTCGCCGTCGATGGACTGCCAGTCCTCGTCGACGAGGGTCCAGGCGCCCTCGATCAGTTCCCAGCGCCGGCGGCGGCCGTACATCCATTCCTCGTCCTCGAGGTAGTCGCACGCGTGCGCCTCGCGTACTTCGGCCAGGGCCAAAGACGGCCGGTGGCCGATACTCTCGGCGGCCGCCGCGAGTGCGGCGGCCCGCATCGCGTCGGCTCCCTTGAGCTGATTCCACCCGAGCCCGCGCTGGGAGTACTGGTGCTCGAGCAGGTAGACCAGCCGGGTGGGCGGCTGGTGCTCGGGGCCGTCGCCGCGGCGCCACTTCGGCATCGCGACGGGTGTGGTGAAGTACGCGCGCAGGAGTTCGGTCAGCGCGCCGACCTCGCCGGCGCCGGCGATCGGGTCCGTACCGTCGCGGGCGATCAGGTTGTAGGTCAGCGCGATTCGATAGCCCGAGGTGACCGGCAGGACCTCGTGATCGCAGTCGGCGTAGAAGGCGATCAGCGCGAGCTCGCCCGGCGATCCGGCGTCGCTCACCCGCTCCCCGAGATGGTCGACCACCAGTTCCCCGCCGTCGAATTCCGAGGGCAGGGTCGCCACCAGCGTGCCGATCATGCCGTCCGCCTTCTCCGAATCCCGGTGCCGGTGGAAGAACTGGCCCTTCTCGTACACCAGCATCGAATGCAGCTCGGCCGTCAGCGTGCGGTCCGGCGGCAGGCCGAGATCGGCGCGCACGCTCTCCAGCAGCGGTTCCAGCGCACCGCCCCAGCGGGTTTCGTCGATACGGACGAGGTCGAGTGGCACCTGCCAGGTGTCGCGCACGCTCGGGTCGAGCAGTGTGCGGTCGCGCAACCCGTAGTGGGCGGGCCGCGCGACCTCGCACAGCAGGCGCGCCTGCTCCGGCGGCACCGGCCACCGCAGCGTTCCGACCCCCTCGACCTCGATCACGAGATCCGTCGCCGGCGCGGTACGGCGCGTGGCGTACGAACCCGGCGCCCGCGTCGAATCAAGCACCGCTCCAATGGTTACGAGCGTCTGCTCGGTCATGTTCTCTCCCAGCCCCGGCACCCCGGTGGTGCCGCCTTCGCAGGGAGTATCGCCGCGCGGACCGACAAACGAATCAGTGGAACCAGGGGGCGATGACGGGTGGCTGTCCGGGGATCAGGCCCCGGCCGCCGACGGGCAGGATGACGACGGCCTCGAAGGGCTCGTCGTTCGGGTTGGCCATGGCGAACAGCTGGTGGGCCGGGACGATCAGGGCGTCTCCCGCTGCGACGGTGTGGGTTTCGGCGTTTATCGTGACGGTCATCGAGCCGGAGAGGGCGATGAAGATCTCCTCGCGGTCCAGGGCGTGGGCGGGGGCGGCGGTGCCGGGTTTGATGGTGAGCCGCCAGGCGCAGTTCTCGGTCGAGCCGCGGCTGGGGGCGGCCAGGCCGACGAAGCTCGCGTGGTCGTTCTCGAAGTGGAAGGCCTGGTCCGCGGTGACGAGTGGCATGTGATTCCTCGCAGTTCCGTTGGTACGTGGGTGATCGGCGCCGGCCTAGCGAGCCCAGGGCGGGACGATCGGCTCGGCGCCGGGGGAGTGTGCGAACGCGCCGACCGGCAGCACGGCGACGGCTTCGAAGGGTTCGGCGCCCGGGACGCTCAGGCGGAAGGGCGTGTGGGCCGGAACGATCAGGGCGTCACCGGGATTCAGGACCCGGGTCGAGCCCTCCATGGCGACCTCGGCGCGCCCGGACAGCACGATGAAGATCTCCTCGCGGGACACCGAGTGCTCGTGGCCGGGCGTGCCCGCGTCCAGGGTGAAGCGCCAGGCGCTGTTCTCGACGGACCCCCGGCTCGGGGCGGCCAGGCCGGTCGCGGTCATACCGGGGCCGGTGAACAGGGGTGCGTCGGCGGACTTGATGAGCGGCATTCGGTGTCTCCTAACATTCACGCAAGATGTTCAACCAAGGTATTCAACCGAAGTTGAACAACTAGAGTTGAACATATTCGCGGGAAGGGAGTCAAGGATGGATTTCGGCATTCTGCTCGGGCAGGCGTACCAGGGCTTCGTGGCCGAGCTGCACGCGCACATGGCCGAGCGCGGCCATCGCATGCTGGGCGCCTCGTACGGCTACGTGTTGCGCGCTCTGTCCGAGAACGCGCTCACCGCAAGTCAATTGGGGGAGCGACTGGGTATCACCGCGCAGGGTGCGGCCAAGATCGTGGACGAGATGGTGCGGTACGGCTACGTCGAGCGTCGTCCGGACCCCGCCGACAAACGGGCCAAACTGCTGCACTTGTCGGCGCGCGGCGTCGAATTGCTGGACACCGTGCGCGCCTTCCACGCCGCATACGAGAACGACCTGATCGCGCGCGTCGGCGCGGATCAGGTCGCTACGGTCAGGGCGGTACTCGGCGAGATCGCGAGTACGACGGCGCCGGGCTTCCGCCCGCTGTGACCGGGTCTACCCGGGACTCGCGACGGGCGTGGCGACGGCCGCCGCCCGCCGCGCCAGCAGCAGATACAGCCCCGCCCCGAGCAGCACCGTCCCGGCGATGAAGTAGCCGTCACCCGGAATGTGCTGCCACCACGCCCATCTCAGCTCGCGATCGTTCCCGTTCGGCACCAGCCCGGGCCCGATCAGGAACAGCGCCGCGAACGCCGCGATCATGCCGAACGAGGCCCGCCCGGATTTCGTGCTCGCCCACGCCGCGGCCGCCACCAGCGCCGGACCCACCCAGACCCAGTGGTGCGTCCACGACACCGGCGAGATCAGCAGCAGCACCGCCGCGTTCACGAACAGCGCGACCACCGAGTACACCGTCACCGAGGCGCCCGCCGCCAGCCGTTCCAGGCCGAACAGGTGATGGATCAGCGCCGCCCCCAGACAGGTCACCACCACCGCCAGCCCCAGCCACAGCACGGTGGACATCGTGTGCGGCAGCCCGAGCCGGAAGATCGTGCCCTTGATCGACTGATTGCCGACGTAGTGCGGCGAGCCGATCCGATTGGTGTCCCTGACGGCGTGGAACCAGTACGCGCGCGATTCCCTGGGGAACACCACGAATCCCGCGCCGACCACCGCTGCCGCGGTGAGCGCCGCGCGCCCCGCCGCCTTGAAGTCGCCGCGGATCAGGAAGTACAGCACGAACGCCGCCGGGGTCAGCTTGGTCACCGCCGCGATGCCGATCAGCACCCCGCGCGGCCAGCGCGGCTTGACGCTGAGGCAGTCCAGCGCGACCGCCGCCATGAGGATCAGATTGATCTGCCCGAACCACAGCGTGGTGCGCACCGGCTCCACCGCCAGCAGCGCGACCACCGCGACCGTGCTCACCGTGGCCTTGGCGCGGGCGTCGAGATCGGGCCGGATGCGCGAGAGCACCAGCCAGATCGTCACCCCGAGGCTGCCCAGGGAACTGGCCGTCACCGCGAACTCGGCGAGCCACAGCGGCATGAGCGCGAGCGGAATCATCAGGACGGCGGCGGACGGCGGATAGGTGAACGGCAGATTGGTGTGCCCGGCCACCGGCAGGATCGGGCCGTACAGTTCGCTGTGGTGCAGCCAGGCCCGGGTGGCGACCTGATAGACCTGCAGGTCGAGGAATCCGTGCAGCCCCGAGACCAGGGCGACGATCGCTATCGAGAGCGCGATGCCGAGGGCGATCGGAACGCGCGGGACGTATCTGTGTTCAACGGACTTCGGTGTGCGCGGCAAGCTTCCCCGCCCCGTGCGCATCGTGATCATTCGGCCGACACTAACCTTTCGGCTTTCGCATAAGTTGTCCGGATTGCATTGTGTGAGTGGCTAATTGATGGCTAGCAGTTGGCCGGTACGGCCGCCCCATCGGCCCGCCCTGCTCCCGGCGCGGCGAACCAGGTCGCGTGGAAGGTGAACACCACCGCCGCCAGCGCGCCCAGCACGGCCGCACCCGCGAGCACCGGATGATCGGCCATCGTGGTGGCCAGGAATCGGTACGAGAGCAATAGCCCGGCGAATACGACGATTCCGAGCGCGACCGCCCGGATCCGATACCGGTTCCAGCCGCGGCCGGGATCGCGCAGCGCCGATTCCACCGTCAGGCACAGCACCGCGCCCGCCACCAGATCGACGCCGTAGTGGTAGCCGAACCCGAGTGTCGCGAGCAGGGTTCCGATCAGCCAGATCGACCCCGCCCAGCGCAGCCAGCGCGGTCCGCCCCGCGAGTGCACGAACAGCGCCAGCGCCCAGGCGGTGTGCATGGACGGCATGCAGTTGCGGGCGGTCTCGGTGTCGAAGGGCAGTGCCGACGGCGTGAAGTTCAGGGTGGGCAGGACGTTCGGCCAGTCGCCGAGCTGGAGCCCGTTGCCCTCGGGGCCGTACGCGAACACCGGGCCGACCACCGGGAACAGCACGTAGGTCAGCGGGCCGATCATGCCGAGCACCAGGAAGGTCCGCAGCAGCGTGTGCCGGGGCCAGGGCCCGGTCGTCACCCCGCGCAGCTGCCACACCGCGACGACCATCGCCGCCAGCGGCAACTGGATGTAGATCACGTGCAGCACCGCGCGCGGGATCACGCCGCCGGCCTCGAGTAGATCGCCGACCACCCAGGCCGGTTCGCCCAGTGCGCGATCGGCGAGCAGCAGATACGGGTCGAGCACGTTCGGCCCGGCGGCGATGCTGATCATGAGCCAGGTGTCGGCGAGTTTGGACGCCATGATCAGCAGCACCCCGAAGGCGATGGCGCGCATGGCCGCTCGCCGCGGGGGGCCGTGGGGCAGGCGATACGCGATCACCGTCAGGGCGGCCAGTGCGAGGGTGGGCCCGGTGCCGATCGAGACGTGCCAGCCGCACAGCAGTTGCAGTCCGAGGGTCGCGACGTCGAGCGCGGCTGCCGCGCCGAGAGTGATGACGCGCAGCCGGGCCGGCACGCCGACGCACGCGAGCCCGAGCCCGGCCCAGGACACGAACGCCGACTGCGGATTACCCAGGAAATCGGCGAGCAGGCTCAGCAGCGGGCCGAGGTGACCGTGCGTCGAGGCCCAGTATTGCGATCCCGCCAGGAGCGCCGCCGCCACACCCAGCGCGGCGATCGGGATCACCCGCGGATCCGTTTTCTCGCCGGACGGCGCCTCGCCGGCCGTGTTCACCTGAGGGTCGACCAGCACCGTCAATCCCTAACACAGGGCAAACGGAGGCACAAATTCCGGTTAGCGCCGGGAGAACTCGGACACACCGCTCAGCGTGTCCCGAGGGAAAACGCCGAGGTGACGGTGGCGGAGCGCGTCATCCCGGTGTGGCGGGCGGGGGAGTCGGCAGGGCAGGGTCAGAAGCCGCCGTCGAACCCGCCGATATCTCCGTAGTCGCCGAAGTCGGTGCCGCCGAGGTCGGAGCCGGGGTCGATGCCCTGATCGCCGTAGCCGGTGTCGTATCCCGCATCGGCCGCGCCCGCGTCGTAGCCGCCGTCCCCGGCGCCTGCGTCGAGGCCGTCCTGATAACCGTCGCCGTAGCCGGATTCGAAGGCCGCCGAGTCGTACCCGACCCCGGACATCCCCGCGAAGAGCGAGCTGAACAGCAGCGCCGACCCGACGCCCCAGGCGCCCGCGACCAGGGCCGTGCGCCACCAGGGTTCGGAGTACCAGCCCGCGGGGACCGGCCGGCCCGCCACGCGCCCGCCGGGGTAGTAGTTGGGCGTCCGGGCCGAGGGGGAGGGCGAGGCGGCGATCTCGCGGCCGTCGTAGTCGATGACCCGCTCCTCGCTGACCCGGCCCGCGGCGCGCTGCCCGTCGAGTTCGGGAACGGCGGGTCCGGGGTCCATGCCCATGGTGGTCCGCGCGGCGCGCACGTAGTAGAGCCCTTCGAGGGCGGTCTCCTTCGCGAGGCGGGCCTGGGCGGGGGTGGTGGCCTGCTCGATCTGCGAGCCCGCCGCGGTGAAGCGTTCGGCGGCATCGGCCAGGGCTTGGCTGGAGGGGGCGTCGGATCCGGTGAGTTGATACACCTGCCCGCCGAGGCGTTCGATGACCCGCCGGGCGTCGGCCTTGGCGTCGGCGAGCCGGGTGTCGGCGCGGGATCGTTGCCCGCGACTCACCACCAGTACCGCAAGCAGCACGCCGACCATGACGAGAAGTAGTACTACGACCGTGGCCACGTTGATCAGCTTACGCGGCAGCGATAACTGACAGATTGCTCGAGCCGGTTGCCGATCGACGGGGAGTCAGCCCGCCACTGCCGCGAAACGTGCCCCCGGGTTCTCTGAATCGACCTCCTCGTCGAGGTCGGACATGGCGAACTGGCGTTTGCCCGCGGTCTTGGCCGTGTACATCGCCCTGTCCGCGCTGCGCAGCAGATCCGCGAAGTCGCACTCGCGTCCGGGCGGGCAGAACGCCGATCCGACACTGGCCGAGGCGGGAACCGGGCCCGCCGCGGTGAGCACCGGTTCGCACAGCGCCGCGAGCACGCGCACGGCCAGTTCGGGCAGTATGTTCCGGCGCGCGGGCAGTGCGACAACGAACTCGTCCCCGCCGTAGCGTGCGATGACCGTTTCCGGTGGGCAGGCCGCGCGCAGCCGCTGGGCGATGGCGACGAGCACCTCGTCGCCCACCGAATGCCCGTAGCCGTCGTTGATCTGCTTGAAATCGTCCAGATCGATGAGCAGCAGCCCGACCCCGCGCGAGGGGTCGGTGGCCATCATGCGCACCCGTTCCTTGAGCAGGGAGCGATTGGCGAGATCGGTGAGCGCGTCGTGGGTGGCGTCGTGACGCAGCCGGCTCTGCAGCGCGGCGATCTCCTGCACCCGCACCGAGACCGCTTCGGACAGGCTCCGTTCCTGCTGGGCGAGCGCGCGCTGCTGCAGCGCCTCGGCGTAGCTGTCGATGGCCTGGCTGGCTATGAACGGCCAGCGGGTGGCGATGAGTGAGCCCGGCTCCCCGGGCGCGAGCCCGAGTAGGGCGCGGCTGGCGGGCGCGAGCATGCGGGTCCGGTCGAACGGGGACTCGGCGAGGCGATGCCCGATGGCGCGGGCGGCGGGCACCGGAAACGGTTCGGACCCGGCCAGTTCCAGTAGGTCATCGATGACGCGGCCGAAGATGCGGTGCATGTCCTCGGGTGGCAGTTCGGGCCCGGCGCCCGCGCCGTTCGGGTGGACCGCCCGCACCCATTCGCGGATGGTGGCCGTGACAACGATCGTGGTTCGAGTGTCGATTCGGATGGGCATGCGCGCTCACCCTGCGTCGTGCATACGGTCGGAGCCAGCGGTCGAGCCGGTGACGCCTCTCAGATCGAACTGACTACCTTGCGGTCGGCATGTTCGGTGCATGCTCACCGCCCCCTTTCCAGATACACCCCCGCGTCCGGACAAAAAGGATCCTAGCAAGCCACCCGGCATCGAAATACCCTGTTTCAGAACGGGTTCCCGTTGCCTCGCGAATGGCGATCGGATGCGATATCGCTCGCGGGCCCCCCGTGTTACACACTTTTTCGGCGCGCTGGCGCGACTCGCCGGAGCCCCCGCGTGAGCGGCGGCGACCTGGGTCGACGCGGCCCGATTGGCATATGCGGAGTGAGGTTCGGTACAGTGCTCTCGCAAGCCGCACCGGGTTCCGATGGGTGCGCACGCGGGTGTAGTTCAATGGTAGAACTTCAGCCTTCCAAGCTGATAGCGCGGGTTCGATTCCCGTCACCCGCTCTTCTCCCGTCCAGCGGGGATGTCCCGCCGACTCGGCCGGACGGGTTACGGGGTGTAGCGCAGCTTGGTAGCGCATCCGCTTTGGGAGCGGAGGGTCGCAGGTTCAAATCCTGTCACCCCGACCATCTTTCACTCATTCCGGGAACAGGTGTCAGAGGGTTTTCGCGGCCCGCTCGGATGGCCGCCCGAACTGCACTTTTTGGGGTGTTTTTCGAGGCTGTGGTGTGCTCGAGATCACGGCCGGTGCAAGGGATCTCGACAGCTCGTTCGGCATGTCGCGCCCGGCGCGTCGGGATCGGCCCGCCGCAACGGGTATCAGGAGTCGTGCGCCCAGCCGTCGCCGCGCTCGTGGCGCAGGTGCTCGGCAAGGATCGCGGCCTGGGAGCGGCGGGCCAGGCCCAGCTTGCTCAGCAGGGCCGAGACGTAGTTGCGAATCGTCTTCTCGGACAGGAACACCTGGGCGGCGATCTGCTTGTTGCTCAGGCCCCGGCCAGCACCGCGCCCAGCAGGGCCTCGTCATCGGAGAACGAGGTCAGCATGAGCACGTTCAGGTCCGGCAGCTCCGCGAGCAGGTCGCGGCAGACGGTGATGCCGTCCCCGTCCTCCAGCCGGACGTCCAGGACCGCCACGTCGGGCCGGACGGCGGGAATGCGCCGCAGGGCCTCGGCGGCGCCGCCCGCCTCCCCGGCGACCTCGATATCGCCCTCGGCCTCGAGCAGATCCTGCAGCCCGCGCCGCACGATCTCGTGATCGTCGAGCAGGAAGACCCGGATCTTTCCTGAGCTGTCCACCCGGTGATCCTCGCAGGTCACAGGGCTCGAGCCGGGGATCGGTCGCGGCGATCCGCGTCGGCCACCCGCCGATCACAGACTCGCGTGGAAGGTGCGGTTGATGACGTCGAGCTGCTGTTCGCGGGTGAGGCGCACGAAGTTCACCGCG
This sequence comes from Nocardia sp. NPDC003693, assembly GCF_053981095.1. Classification (NCBI taxonomy): domain Bacteria; kingdom Bacillati; phylum Actinomycetota; class Actinomycetes; order Mycobacteriales; family Nocardiaceae; genus Nocardia; species Nocardia sp. NPDC003693. The sequence continues at coordinate 14,050 of NZ_JBSFNO010000052.1, read as the reverse complement.
TAGCCCGAGACGCGAATCGTCAACCGCGGGTATCTCTCCGGATGCTCCATGGCGTCGGTGAGGGTGTGCCGGTCCAGCACGTTCACGTTCATGTGGAACCCGTTCACGGCGATGTAGCCGTCCAGGATGCCGACGAGATTGCCGACCCGTTCCTCGGGGGTGCGGCCCAGGCCCTGCGGGGTGACGGTGGTGGTGAGCGAGATGCCGTCCCGCGCGTGCTCGTACGGCAGTTTCGCGACCGACATGGCCGAGGCCACGATCCAGTGCCGATCCCGTCCGTTCATCGGGTTCGCGCCCGGTGAGAACGGTTCGCCCGCACGGCGGCCGTCGGGGGTGTTGCCGGTCTTGCTGCCGTACACCACGTTCGAGGTGATGGTGAGCACCGACTGGGTGTGCTCGGCGCCGCGATAGGCCGGGTAGCGGCGAAGCTTGGTCATGAACCGCTGCACGAGTTCGGCGGCCATCGCGTCGACGCGGTCGTCGTTGTTGCCGTACGCGGGGAAGTTCCCCTCGATCCGGTAGTCCACCGCGAGGCCGGTGTCGTCGCGCAGCACATGGACTTTCGCGAACCGGATGGCCGAGAGCGCGTCCGCGGTCACCGCCAGTCCGGCGATCCCGCAGGCCAGGGTGCGCCGGACGGCGGTGTCGTGCAACGCCATCTCGATGCGCTCGTAGGCGTATTTGTCGTGCATGTAGTGAATGACGTTGAGCGCGTGCACATAGGTGCCGGCGAGCCAGTCCATCATCGCGTCCAGTGCCAGGTCGACCTCGTGGTAGTCGAGCACGTCCGCGGTGATCGGCGCGAACCCGCGCGCGACCACCTCGCCGGTGCGCTCGTCGCGCCCGCCGTTGATGGCGTACAGCAGCGTCTTGGCGAGATTGACTCGCGCGCCGAAGAATTGCGTCTGCTTGCCGACCTCGGTGGCCGAGACGCAGCAGGCGATGGCCGTGTCGTCGCCCGAGCTCGGGAGCAGCAGTTCATCGGATTCGTACTGGATCGAACTGGTGTCGATGGAGACCTGGGCGCAGAAGCGCTTGAAGCCCTCGGGAAGTCGCGGCGACCACAGCACGGTGAGGTTGGGTTCGGGCGCGGGGCCCAGGTTGTAGAGGGTCTGCAGCAGCCGGAAGCTGGTGCGCGTCACCAGCGGTCGCCCGTCCGTCCCGAGCCCGCCGATCGACTCGGTCACCCAGGTGGGGTCGCCGGAGAACAGTTCGTCGTACTCGGGGGTGCGCAGGAAGCGCACGATCCGCAGCTTGATCACGAAGTCGTCGATCAGTTCCTGGGCGTACTCCTCGGTGATGAGCCCGGCGACCAGGTCGCGCTCGAGGTAGATGTCGAGGAAATTGGCGACGCGGCCCAGCGACATCGCCGCGCCGTTCTGCTCCTTCACCGCGGCCAGGTACGCGAAGTACAGCCACTGGACGGCCTCGCGGCCGGTGGCGGCGGGGCGCGAGATGTCGAAGCCGTAGGCGGCCGCCATGTGCTTCAGCTCGTCCAGGGCGCGGATCTGTTCGCTGACTTCCTCACGCAGCCTGATGGTTTCGTCGTCGGCCCAGCGCGCGTCGAGGGCGGCGTGATCGGCGCGCTTGGCGGCGATGAGCCGGTCCACGCCGTACAGCGCGACCCGGCGATAGTCGCCGATGATGCGCCCGCGCCCGTACGCGTCCGGCAGGCCGGTGATGATCCCCGCGCTGCGGGCGGCCCGGATGTCGGCGGTGTAGGCGTCGAACACGCCGTCGTTGTGCGTCTTTCGGTACCTGGTGAAGATCTCCGCGACCCGCGGGTCCTCCTCGACGCCGTAGGCGCGCAGACTCGCCCGCACCATGCGGTAGCCGCCGTTGGGCATGATGGCGCGCTCGAGCGACAAATGTCTCGAGGTAGCCAGTGAGTAACCTCTCGTTATGCCGACCGATCCGTGGGGTGGGGTTCCGGATGAATTGCGTGGTTTGTCCGCACCGCGCGAGCGCCTGCACGATCTGGTCGAAGCCGTGTACGCCGTGGTCTCGGACCTGGACGTGGCCGTGGTGCTGAGCCAATTGACGGCGGCGGCCACCCGATTGGTGAACGCCGACTTCGGTGCCCTGGGTCTGCTGGACCCCGACGGCGGCCCTGGGGACCGCGCACTGGCGGAGTTCATTCAGGTCGGAATGGACGCGGACACCGTCGCCGCCATGCCCGGCTGGCCCCGGGGCGCGGGGTGCTGGGAGTGGTGCTGACCGGGGAGCGCCCGGTGCGGCTGGACGATGTCGCCGCGCACCCGGCGTTCGAGGGCTGGCCGCCCGGGCATCCGGTCCTGCGCGGATTCCTCGGGGTGCCGGTGCGCTACCGGGGCCGGGTGCTGGGCGATCTGCACTGCGGCTCGACCCCGCGCCGGAGGTCGTGGATCGGCTCGAGCGGGTCGTTGCGGCGCTGGACGAGACGATCGCGGACATCCGAGCGACCATCTTCTCGATCCGGTCACCCGCGCCCGGTGTCGCGGGATTGCGCGGGGAGATAGCGGAACTGGTGGCCTCGGCGGCCGCACACCTGGGTTTCGCTCCCGCGCTGGGGCAGACGGGGCCGATCGACGGGGTGCCCGCGGATGTCGCCGGGCAGGCGCTGGCGGTCGTGCGTGAAGCGCTGTCCAATACGGTCCGGCACGCGCACGCCACAAGCGTCGATATCGCCGTATCAGTCGAAATGGGTGAATTGCGAATTTCGGTCGCCGACAATGGCATCGGTCTCGCCGGCAATGACCTCGGCGACGACGCACATCGCGGGGGATTGCGAAATATGGCCGAGCGCGCGCGGGCGCTGGGCGGCGGACTCGACCTGTCACCCGGGATGGACGGTCGGGGCGCGACCGTCCTCTGGCAGGTGCCGTTGCCCGGCTGAGGGTGCGGTTCCGCCACCCCGGCCGGGCTTGTGGCCCCGGCTAGTTCGGCTGCGTGGAAACGCCGGGCTGGGCGGCGGGCTGGGCCGCGGGCTGCGGTTCGGCGGCGGGGATCTGCTGCCTGTCCGACCACTTGGTGGTGTCGCTCGGCGCGTTCATGGTGCTGAGCAGGTCGATGCCCGCGGCGATCAGGGTCGGGCCGCCGACCGCGATGCTGCCGATGATCCCGCCGACGGCCGCGCCCGTGGTGAGGCCGGGAATGCAGCCCGCGACCAGGGTGGCGATGCAGCCGATGGTGGCGCCGATCGCGGTGCCGACGAAGGTGCCGATGGTGGTGGCGAGGCCGAACTGGGTCATGAAGGCGTTCAGCGCGCGATCGTTCTCCAGTTGCGAGGCAACCGGTTTCACCGCCAGCGGGGCGGACAGATCCAGCCCGGCGGGCTTGTCGGCGGTGAGGGACAGCACCGTGTTGTTCCGCTCGAGCAGCGGTGTGACCGGAATCGTGAGGGCGCCGGCGCGGAAGCTCAGCGGCAGGGTCAGCAGAACGCCGCCCCGCGGATCCTTCACGTCCAGGACGTCGACCGCGTCGGCGGCCGCGACGGTCGAGCCGTCGGCCGCGATCAGGACGCCGTCGCGCTCGGTCAGCCGGGTGGTGACACCGGCCGCAAGGTCGGCGCCGCGCGCCTTGGAGAGTTCGAACGTGCCGCTCTCGAGCGTGGTCACGACCGACTTGTCCACGAGCTTCGCCGAGTAGGCGATGTTCTCCGGGGCAGCCGGCTCGGCGTACGCCGCACCGGTGGTAGCGGTCAATGCACCGATCGTCAGGGCGGCGGCCGCGGTGACGCTGCGGAATTCCATGCGGTATCCAATCCGTCATCAGGTAAGGGCCGAACAAATCCGGAAGCCTAATGGGAAAGACCAGCGCGGGAGGGAGTTTCGGCGGAGTAATGACCGGAGAAAACAAGATCGCGTGAATTGCGTATTTTGACCGAGAAATTCTATTTGCTGGCATATTGCCCGCTGATGGCCCCGGCTGGACCCGGCCCCGCCGCGGGCGGCAGACTGCCGGAATGAGTCTCAGGTACAGCGCGGGGATCCTGCTCTTCCGCCGCGCACCCACGCTGGAAGTGCTGATCGGGCACATGGGCGGGCCGCTGTGGGCGCGCAAGGATGCCTCGGCCTGGTCGATTCCCAAGGGCGAGTACGACCCCGCCGAGGAGGGCGCCCAGCTCGCGGCGCGGCGCGAGTTCACCGAGGAGCTCGGCCTGCCCGTTCCCGACGGGGAGTGGCTGCCGCTCGGCGAGGTCGAGTACGGGAGCGGGCGCGGGCGCAAACAGGTCGCGATCTGGGCGGTGGAGGCGGATCTCGATCCGGCGCAGGTGGTTCCGGGCACGTTCGAGATGGAGTGGCCGCCGCGCTCGGGACGGATCCAGGAGTTCCCCGAGATCGACCGGGCCGAGTGGTTCACCCCCGAGATCGCTCTGGACAAGCTCGGCAAGGGGCAGCGGCCGTTCCTGGAACGGCTGACCACGCTGGTCGCCGCGTCCTGACGCGCGCCGGCGTTGTGGGCCGGAACGAACCGGCCCACAACGCTTTACAGCCGCGGGTCGATGGGCGCGGTCTCGAGGGCGAGCACCGCGAACACCGCCTCGTGCACCCGCCACAGCGGTTCGCCCGCGACGAAGCGGTCGAGCGACTCGAGGCCGAGCGCGTACTCGCGCAGGGCGAGCGAGCGCTTGCCGCCCAGGCCGCGCTGCCGCAGCCGGGTCAGGTTCTCCGGCCGCAGGTATTCCGGGCCGTAGATGATCCGCAGGTATTCGGGCCCACGGCATTTCACGCCCGGCTGCACCGGCCTGCCGCTGCGGGTGCCGCTGCCCGCGACCAGCGACCCGGCCGGCTTGACGACCATGCCCTCGCCGCCCGCCGCGGTCATCTCGGTCCACCACGCGGTGGCGCTCGCTTCGCCCTCGGGGTCGTCCAGATCCACCAGCATCCGCCGGGTGGCGGTGAAGAGGCCGGGATCGGCCTCGATCAGCCGGTCGATGTGCGTCAGGTGCCAATCGTGCTCGCACACGGCGTAATTCGTGCGCTGCGCGGCCAGGATCTGGAACGGCGCCAGCCGCACGCCGTCGAGCCCGGCGGTCGGCCAGCAGTACCGGCCGTACGCGGCGGTGAAGGCGTGCGCGTCCGACTCCCGCGCCCGGGTGCGCTCGCCGAGTTCGGCGACATCCAGCCCGCGCGCGCCCACCGCCTCCAGCACCCGCGCGGCCGCGCCGAGCGAGGCGCGCGCGGCCGCGCCGACCGCCGCGTACTGGTTGCGCAGCAGCCCCATGGCCTTGGCCGACCACGGCAGCAGTTCGGTGTCCAGCACCACCCAGTCCGAGCCGAGTTCGCCGAACAGGCCGGACTTCTCGGCCGCGGCGCGCACCCCGGCCAGCAGGGTCTCGGTCCGGGCGGCATCGTCGAAGAACGGGCGTCCGGTGCGGGTGTACACCGCGCCGGTGCTCCCGTCCTCGACGCCGAAGCGCTCGCGGGCGGCGGCGGCCGAGCGCGCGAGCACCACGATCGCGCGCGAACCCATGTGCTTCTCCTCGCACAGGACCGTGCGCACCCCTTCGGAGCGGTAGTACTCGAACGCCTCGGCCGGATACTCCAGGTAACCGTCCCGGGTCGAGGTGGCGCAGGGGGACATGGTCGGCGGCAGGTACACCAGCCAGCGCGGGTCCACCGCGAACCGGCTCATGACCTCGAGCGCCGCGCTCGCCGCGTCCTCCTGCACGCCGACCCGGCCCAGGTGCGTGGTCTCCACCACGCGCCGGCCCAGGACGTCGTCCAGATCCAGGACGCCGGGATCGCGGTGCACCGCGCCCTCGGCGGTGGCGAAGGTCGGCAGCAGCGGCCGCGTCGGCTCGTACCAGACCTGTTCGGCGGCAACCGAAACCGTCTCCCGCTCCGGGTAGCGCAGCGCGCTCAGCCTGCCGCCGAACACGACGCCGGTGTCCAGGCACAGGGTGTTGTTGACCCACACCAGATCCGCGACGGGGGTGTGCCCGTACACCACCGTCGCCCGGCCGCGGTAGTCGTTGGCCCACGGATAGCGCACAGGCAGCCCGTAATCGTCGGTCTCCCCGGTGGATTCGCCGTACATGGCGAACTCGCGCACCCGGCCCGAGGCGCGGCCCTGGAACTGCTCCTTCAGACCGGCGTGCGCGACGACCAGCCTGCCCTCGTCCAGCACGTAGTGGCTGACCAGGGCGCGCATGAATTCGTGTGCGCGCTTGCGGAATTCGGGATCCTCGGCGTCCTGCGCCTCGAACTGGCCCAGTGACTCCGCGAGCCCGTGCGCCACCTTGACCTTGCGGCCGTCCAGCGCGCGCACCAGCTTGAACTCGTGATTTCCGGTGACGCACAGCGCGTTCGCGCTCCGCACCATGCCCATGACCAGGCGCAGCACGCCGGGGGTGTCCGGTCCGCGGTCGACCAGATCGCCGACGAAGACCGCGGTCCGGCCGTCCGGGTGCCGGGCGTCCACCGAACGTCCGGCGTCGTCGCGGGTGAGCTCGTAGCCGAGCTCGCCCAGCAGCGTCTCCAGTTCGGAGCGGCAGCCGTGGATGTCGCCGATGATGTCGAAGGGTCCGGTCAGCTCGCGCCTGTCGTTCCACAGGCGTTCGAAGGTGAAGGTCGCGGCGTCGATCTGCGCCTCGCCGCGCAGCACGTGCACGCGCCGGAAACCCTCGCGCTCCAGGAACTTCAGGCTGCGCTTCAGCTCGCGCTGCTGCCGGTGCACCACGTGCTCGGGCAGGTGGGCGCGCTCGGCGCGGGCGGCGTTGCGGGCCACGCAGACCGCGTCCGGCACGTCGAGCACGATCGCGACCGGCAGCACGTCGTGCGCCCGCGCCAGTTCGATGAGGGCCTGACGCGCCTTGGTCTGCACGTTGGTCGCGTCGATGACGGTGCGCAGCCCGCGCCGCAGGCGGACGCCCGCGATGTGGTGCAGCAGGGCGAAGGCGTCGTCGGTCGCGGACTGATCGTTCTCGTCGTCGCTCACCACGCCGCGGCAGTAGTCCGAGGAGATGACGGCGGTGGCCGGAAAGTGCTTGCGGGCGAAAGTCGACTTCCCGGATCCGGTGCTGCCCACCAGGACCACGAGCGACAGCTCCGGGATGGTCAGTTCAGCCATTACGCGGCCCCTTTCTTCTCATTGATGTCCGATGTCGTGCCGGGTGTGTTCTTGGTGAACAGGGCGAGCTGGGTGGACGCGCCGAGCTCGGGGTCGACCGGCCCGACCGGCTCGAAACGCACCGTGTAGCCGTGGTTCTCGCACACCCGGCCGGCCCACGCCGCGAATTCCGCACGGCTCCACTCGAATCGGTGGTCCGCGTGCCGGAAGGCGCCCGCCGGCAGCGTCTCGTACAGCGCGTTGTACTCCCCGTTCGGCGTGGTCACCACGACCGCGCCCGGCGCAGCGGCCCCGAACACGGCCTGTTCGAGCGCACCGAGGCGAGGCTCGTCCACGTGCTCGATCACCTCCATCAGCACGGCCGCGTCGTACCCCCGTAGCGCGGCGTCGGTATAGGTCAGCGCCCCCTGCCGCACGCTCACCCGCCGCGCCTGGAACTCCGGCAGTCGCCGCAGCCGCCGCTCCGCGATCTTCAACGCCCGCACCGAGACGTCGACCCCGACGATCTCCCCGAACTCCGGCGCGGCCGCCAGCTCGAGCAGCAGCGCGCCCTCGCCGCACCCGAGGTCCAGCACCCGCCCGGCCCCGGACGCCCGCAGCGCCCGCAGCACGGCCGCGCGCCGCAGCACCGCCAGCGAAGGTCCGCGTTCCGCGCCCGCATCGCCGTCGACCGCCGCTCCAGCAACCGGGTCGACCGCCCCGAACTCCTCCGGATCGGCGTCGTCCAGCTCCGCCAGGCGGGCCAGGGCCGCGCGGACCAGGGACTGGCGTCGCGTCAGGTAGCGGCGGGTGATCCACTCGCGGTCGGGGTGGGACTCGAGCCAGCCCGCGCCGAAGCGCAGCAGCTTGTCGATCTCGGCGTCGTCGAGGAAGTAGTGCTTGGCGCCGTCCAGGACGGGCAGCAGGACATAGAGGTGCGCCAGGGCATCGGCCAGGCGCAGGGTGCCGGTCAACTCCAGGCGCACGTAGTGTGCATCGCCCCAGTCCGGGAAGGCCGGGTCCAGGGGCAGGGGAGTGGCCGTCACCGTCCAGCCCAGCGGGGTGAAGGCGCGTTCGGCCGACTCGGGGCCGCCCTTGCAGGGGACGGCGGGCAGCTCCACGCGCAGCGGCAGCGCGGTCTCGGCGAGTTCCGGGCGCTGCGCGCAGCGGCCGTGCATGGCCGAGCCGAAGACCTGCGCGATGGACACCGCCAGCAGCGACGACGCCGCGTACGGCCGGTCGTTCACGTACTGGGCGAGACTGAACTCCGGTGCGCCCTTGGACTTTCCGCGCACCAGCCGCACCGGGTCGATCTCCAGCAGCAGTGCGGCGGTGCAGCGTTCGGCGCTCGCCTCGGGGTAGAGCACGTGCGCCACCCCGTAGGACTGCTCGAAAGCCTGTACGCGCGCGGGGTTCTTGTGCAGCAGAAAGCCCAGTTCGTCTGCCGCCCAGGCGGCGCCGTCAGGTCGCGTACAGGTGATGGTCAGAAGCACTCGGTGATGCTCCCGCACCGCCGGGGAGCGCGGCAATCGCATTTCGCCCCGGTGGATGTCGCCTTGTTCGCCGACCTCGGTCATCGCGTGCTCGACACGGCCGCGCTCCGCAGGCAGTACCACACCGCCGCGACCGAACGTGTAGGTTTCGGCCCGATGCCGCAAACCGTGCGGCGGTCCGAGACTCGGCGAGGAGCGGGAATGCGCGTGGTGGGCAAGATCGGTGCGATCGGTGTGGTCGCGGCCGCGGTACTGCTGGCGGCGGGCTGCGGTGGCGACGACGACAGCAAGGCCGATTCGCCGACGACGACCACCGCCGCGCGGTCGGCCGCGGCGACCACGACGCCCGCGAGCAAGGGCCGCGAGTGCACCGCCGACGACATCAAGGTCGACGGCGGGTACGGCGAGAACCCGAAGATCACCATCCCCGACAACTGCGACGCGCCCAAGCAGCTCATCGTCAAGGACCTGGTCGCGGGCTCGGGCCCCGGCGCGGTCGCGGGTCAGCCGCTGTCGATGAACTACTCCCTCGTGGCGTGGTCCGACGGGAAGAAGCTGGACAGCTCCTTCGACCGCGGCAAGGAATTCACCCTGAATCTCGGCGCGGGCGAGGTCATCCAGGGCTGGGATCAGGGTCTGGTCGGCGTCCAGCAGGGCGCGCGCCGACTGCTGATCGTGCCGCCGGACCTGGGCTACGGCGCGGTCGGCCGCGGCGGCATGAAGCCGAACGAGACGCTGGTCTTCGTGACCGACGCCGTCAAGGTCGGTTCCTAACTCCTCGACCGCTGTACCAGGGCGGCTGGTGACTCACCAGCCGTCGCGGTGCCGTCTGCCACGACCGGTTACACGCCCCCGGAACCGGTCAACTACCCTGGTCGGGATGCGTTCGGGGGGACCTAACGTCAAATGTTGAACTACGAACAAGGAGCATGTCCGTGAAGAGCACCGTCGAGCAGCTGAGCCCGACCCGGGTCCGGATTAACGTCGAGGTGCCCTTCGAGGAGCTGAAGCCCGACTTCGACAAGGCCTACAAGGCCCTGGCCGGCCAGATCAAGATCCCCGGCTTCCGTCCGGGCAAGGCCCCGGCCAAGCTCATCGAAGCGCGCGTCGGCCGTGGCGCCGTGCTGGAGCAGGTCGTCAACGACGTCCTCCCCAAGCGCTACAGCGATGCCGTGATCGCCACCGAGGCCAAGGTCATCGGCCAGCCGGAGATCGAGATCACCAAGATCGAGGACGGCCAGGAGCTCGCCTTCACCGCCGAGGTCGACGTCCGCCCGGAGATCACCCTCCCCGACTTCTCCGCGATCGCCGTCACCGTCGATCCGATCGAGATCAAGGACGAGGACATCGAGGAGCAGCTCACCTCGCTGCGTCAGCGCTTCGGCACCCTGACCGCCGTCGAGCGCGAGATCGCCGACGGTGACTTCGTCTCCATCGACCTGTCGGCCACCGTCGACGGCGTCGACGTCGAAGAGGCCTCCACCACCGGTCTGTCGCACGAGGTCGGTTCGGGCCAGCTCATCGAGGGCCTCGACGAGGCGCTCATCGGCCTCAAGGCCACCGAGTCCAAGGACTTCACCTCGAACCTCGTCGCCGGCGAGCACGCGGGCAAGGAAGCCGTCATCACCGTGACCGTGCAGTCGGTCAAGGAGCGCGAGCTGCCCGAGGCCGATGACGAGTTCGCCCAGCTGGCAAGCGAATTCGACACCATCGACGAGCTGAAGGAAGACCTGAAGGGCCGCGTCGAGCGCGTCAAGAAGGTCACCCAGGCCGGCGAGATCCGCGACAAGGTCCTCGAGGCCCTGCTCGAGGCCACCGAGATCCCGCTGCCCGAGAAGGTCGTCCAGGCCGAGATCGACGCCGTGCTGCACGACGCCGTCCACGGCTTCGACCACGACGAGGCCAAGCTGGCCGAGGCCCTCGAGGCCCAGGGCTCCTCGCGCGAGGAGTTCGACAAGGACACCAAGGAGTCGGCCGAGAAGTCGGTCAAGACCCAGCTGCTGCTGGACGCCGTCGCCGAGGCCGAGAACACCCAGGTCGGCCAGGACGAGCTGTACGAGCGGATCATCTTCCAGGCCCAGCGCTACGGCATGAGCCCGGATCAGTTCATCCAGCAGATCCAGCAGGCCGGTCAGCTCGGCGCGGTCTTCGCCGACGTGCGCCGCGGTAAGGCCCTGGCCGGTGTGGTGACCTCCGCGGTCGTCACCGACACCACCGGCGCGACCGTCGACACCGCCGAGATGTTCGGCAGCCCGGCCGACGAGGCCGAGGAGATCTCCGCCGAGGAGCTCGCCGAGGTCGCCGACGCCACCGAGGCCGTCGAGGTCGAGGCCAAGTAAAGACCGAGGTCAGCGCCCAGCAAGTAAATCTGGCCCAGGCCGGGTAACTTGCGGGAGCGAGGGCCACGTAAGTTTTGCGCTGTGAGCGAAGCAGGGCGGTACCGGGAGTTCGGTGCCGCCCTGCTTCGTTAGGGTTTGTGTCAGCGCTGGAACTTCCTAAGTGATCAGTAGGGCTTGGTGGGACCGAGCCGGTGAGAGAGGGCAGGTATCCGTGACAACTAATCGGGCAGGGGTGCAGATGGCATCCGCGACTGCTGGTCTGAACCTCAGTGATTCGGTGTACGAGCGGCTGCTGAGCTCGCGCATCATCTTCCTGGGCAGCCAGGTCGACGACGACATCGCCAACAAGCTGTGCGCTCAGATCCTGCTGCTGTCGGCCGAGGATTCGGAGCGCGATATCTCGCTCTACATCAACTCGCCGGGTGGTTCGGTCACCGCGGGTATGGCGATCTACGACACGATGCAGTTCGCGCCCTGCGACATCCGCACGGTCGGTATGGGTTTGGCCGCGTCCATGGGTCAGTTCCTGCTCGCCGCCGGCGCCAAGGGCAAGCGTTTCGCCCTGCCGCACTCGCGGATCATGATGCACCAGCCGTCGGCGGGCATCGGCGGCTCGGCCTCCGATATCGCCATCCAGGCCGAGCAGTTCGCCTACACCAAGCGCGAACTCAATCAGCTGCAGGCGCTGCACACCGGCAAGTCCGTGGAGCAGGTCACCGAGGACGCCGACCGCGACCGCTGGTTCACCCCGACGGAGGCGCTCGAGTACGGCTTCATCGACCAGGTGATCACGCACGCGCGCCAGGCCGACGGCGTCAGCTAGTCACCGACCACCCCACAGACTTTGGAGACGCATATGTCGATCGATCCGCGTTCCGCGGGAATCACTTTCGCCGCTGCCGGTTCGCTGCCGCAGTCGCGCTACATCCTGCCCCAGTTCACCGAGCAGACCACCTACGGCGTCAAGACCTCCGACCCGTACAACAAGTTGTTCGAGGAGCGCATCATCTTCCTCGGCAACCAGGTTGACGACATCTCGGCGAACGACATCATGGCGCAGCTGCTGGTGCTGGAGTCGCAGGACCCGGACCGTGACATCACCATGTACATCAACTCGCCCGGTGGCTCGTTCACCGCGCTGATGGCGATCTACGACACGATGCAGTACGTGCGCGCCGACGTCGTCACCGTGTGCCTGGGCCAGGCCGCTTCCGCCGCCGCGGTGCTGCTGGCCGCCGGCGCCCCCGGCAAGCGCGCCGCGCTGCCGAACGCCCGCGTGCTGATCCACCAGCCGTCCACCTCGGGCGGCATCCAGGGTCAGGTCTCGGACCTGGAGATCCAGGCCGCCGAGATCGAGCGCATGCGCCGGCTCATGGAGACCACCCTGGCCCGTCACACCGGTAAGGACGCGGAGACCATCCGCAAGGACACCGATCGTGACAAGATCCTGACCGCCGAAGAGGCCAAGGACTACGGCATCGTCGACACGGTGTTCCAGTACCGCAAGCTCAGCGCCCAGAAGTGAGGCGTGCCGGTGGCGAGGTCATTGCGGCCTCGTCACCAGGGCGGGGGTGAGTCCACGCACATGTCCGGTGAGAAACGTGCCCAAGTTGTCGACCTCGGTCGACCGAAGCGGGTACGGTCACACTAGGGACCTTTGCTCGTGGTTGTCGGTACAGCTTTTGTTACAACAGCCGATTCGCCGCACCCGCCACGACGGGGTGTTGGCATACGCTCTAAGAAGGCAGCTCGCCGGCGACCGGGGACAGACGGTTGCACGCGGACAAGGAAGTAGGGACCCAGGAGATGGCGCGCATCGGTGACGGCGGCGATCTGCTCAAGTGCTCGTTCTGTGGAAAGAGCCAGAAGCAGGTCAAGAAGCTCATTGCGGGACCAGGGGTGTACATCTGCGACGAGTGCATCGATCTGTGCAACGAGATCATCGAAGAGGAGCTCGCGGAAAGCAGCGAGGTCAAGCTCGATGAGCTTCCGAAGCCCGCGGAGATCCGCGACTTCCTGGAGCAGTACGTGATCGGGCAGGACTCGGCCAAGCGCACGCTGGCGGTCGCGGTCTACAACCACTACAAGCGAATTCAGGCGGGCGACAAGGGCCGCGACTCCCGAGGTGAATCGGTCGAGTTGGCCAAGTCGAACATCCTGATGCTCGGCCCGACGGGCTGTGGCAAGACCTACCTGGCGCAGACGCTGGCCAAGATGCTGAACGTGCCGTTCGCCATCGCCGACGCCACCGCGCTGACCGAGGCGGGCTACGTCGGCGAGGATGTCGAGAACATCCTGCTCAAGCTGATCCAGGCCGCCGATTACGACGTCAAGCGCGCCGAGACGGGCATCATCTACATCGACGAGGTCGACAAGATCGCCCGCAAGTCGGAGAACCCGTCCATCACCCGTGACGTCTCGGGCGAGGGCGTGCAGCAGGCGCTGCTCAAGATTCTCGAGGGCACCCAGGCCTCGGTGCCGCCGCAGGGCGGCCGCAAGCACCCGCATCAGGAATTCATCCAGATCGACACCACGAACGTGCTGTTCATCGTGGCGGGCGCCTTCGCCGGCCTCGAGCGCATCGTGCAGGACCGGGTCGGCAAGCGCGGCATCGGATTCGGCGCCGAGGTGCGCTCGAAGGCCGAGATCGACACCGCCGATCACTTCGCCGATGTCATGCCCGAGGATCTCATCAAGTTCGGTCTGATCCCCGAGTTCATCGGCCGCCTCCCGGTCGTCGCCTCGGTCACGAACCTGGACAAGGAGTCCCTGGTTCGCATTCTGGCCGAGCCCAAGAACGCCCTCGTCAAGCAGTATGTACGCCTGTTCGAAATGGACGGCGTCGACCTGGAATTCACCCAGGACGCGCTCGAAGCCGTTGCGGACCAGGCCATCCTGCGCGGCACCGGCGCCCGCGGCCTCCGCGCGATCATGGAGGAGGTCCTCCTGCCGGTGATGTACGACATCCCCAGCCGCGACGATGTCGCCAAGGTCGTCGTGAATGCCGACACCGTGAACGACAACGTGCTGCCGACGATCGTGCCGCGCAAGCGCCAGTCCCCGGAACGCCGCGAGAAGTCGGCGTAAGGTTCTCCCACGACGGCGGCCCCGCGAGAAATTCTCGCGGGGCCGCCGTCGTCATGGGTGGACGACATGTCCCGCACACGCGAACGCCCGCACCAGCTG
>NZ_JBSFNO010000051.1:0-55272 GCF_053981095.1 Nocardia sp. NPDC003693 | reverse complement strand
TTGGCGCGCGGGTACTTCGGTCGTGCGGATCTGACCTCGGATCGTTTCGTGGCCAACCCGTTCGAGCCGGGTCAGCGGATGTACCGCACCGGCGACCTGGTGGCGTGGAACGCGAACGGTGAGCTGGATTACCGGGGCCGCACGGACTTCCAGGTGAAGATCCGTGGTTTCCGTATCGAACTCGGCGATATCGAGTCCGCGCTGCTGCGCCAGGAACAGGTTGTCTCGGCCGCCGTTGTCGCACACCAGGATCCGGTGCTCGGCGACCGCCTGGTCGCCTACGTGGTCGGTGCTGCGGGCACGATCGACAAGCAGGCGCTGCAGTCGGCGCTGCTGGCCGAACTGCCGTCCTACATGGTGCCGTCGGTCTTCATGCCGCTGGAGGCGTTGCCGCTCAACGCCAACGGCAAGCTCGACCGCAAGGCGCTGCCGGAGCCCACCTTCGAGAAGGCGGTCTTCCGGGCCCCGGTCACCCCGATCGAGCAGATCGTGGCCGGTGTGTTCACCGACGTGCTGCACCTGGAGAACGGCCGCCTGGGCCTGGACGACGACTTCTTCGCGTGGGGCGGCAACTCGCTGCTCGCCACCCAGGTCGCCGCCCGCCTCGGCGAGGCGCTGAACAGCCGGGTGCCGGTGCGCCTGATGTTCGAGGCGTCCACCGTGGCCGCGCTCGCGGCCCGGGTGGAACACGACGCCGGGGCCGGCGGCCGCAAGGCCCTGGCCGCCGGACCGCGTCCGGACCACATCCCGCTCTCACTCGCGCAGCAGCGCATGTGGTTCCTCAACCGCTTCGACAACCAGTCCGCGGCCTACAACGTGCCGGTCGCGGTGCGCCTGACCGGTGACCTGAACGTGGACGCGCTGCGCGCGGCCATCGCCGATGTCGTTGCCCGCCACGAGATCCTGCGCACGGTGTACCCGCAGACCGAGAACGGGCCGGTGCAGGTCATCCTGCCCGCGGCGCAGGCCGTGCCCGAACTCGAGGTGCGCACCGTGACCGGCGCCGACGCGCCCGCCGCGGTGCTGGCGCTGACCTCGACCATCTTCGACGTCACCACCGAGGTGCCGCTGAAGGTCGCGCTGTTCCGGATCGCGGACACCGCCGGCTCGGAGGTTCCGGAATACGTGCTCGCGCTGGTGATTCACCACATCTCCGGTGACGGCTCCTCGGTCGGCCCGCTGACCCGCGACCTGATGACCGCCTACGCCACCCGCGCCATGGGTGAGACGCCGGGCTGGTCGCCGCTCGCGGTGCAGTACGCCGACTACTCCATCTGGCAGCGCGAACTGCTCGGTGACGAGAGCGATCCGGAATCGCTGGCCACCAAGCAGGTCAGCTACTGGCGCAACGCGCTGGCCGAGCTGCCGGACCAGCTGGATCTGCCCGCCGATCGCCCGCGACCGGCCGTGCAGTCCTTCACCGGCGGCCGCGTCGGCTGGAGCATCGACGCCGAAACCCACCGCGCGCTCATCGATCTGGCGCGCGCCGAGGGCGCGACGCTGTTCATGGTCGTGCACACCGCGCTCGCGGTGCTGCTGGCCCGCCTGTCCGGCACCGACGACATCGCCATCGGCACCCCGATGGCCGGTCGCGGCGAGGCCGCGCTGGACGACATGATCGGCATGTTCGTCAACACCCTGGTGTTCCGCACCCGGGTCGAGGCCGGCGAACCCTTCGCCGGACTGCTCGCCCGCCAGCGCGAGACCGACATCCAGGCGTTCGCGAACGCCGACGTGCCGTTCGAGCGCCTGGTCGAGGTGCTCAACCCGGTGCGCTCCACCGCCAGGCACCCGCTGTTCCAGGTCGGCCTGTCCTTCCAGAACCTGGCCCAGTCCAGCCTGGAACTGCCCGGCCTGACCGTGTCCGGGCTCGATATCGACACCGACATCTCGCAGTTCGACCTGCACCTCATCGCCACCGACCGGTACGCGGACGGTGGTGCGGCGGCGGGGATCACCGGCTTCTTCACCTACGCCACCGATCTGTTCGATCGCGAGACCGTGCAGGGCTTCGTGGACCGGTTCACCCGGCTCATCGGCGAGATCATCGCCGCGCCGCGCATCCCGGTCGGCGACATCGAACTCCTCGCCGCGGACGAGCGCGCCGAACTGCTCGGCGGCCGCAACGCCACCGCGCATCGCACCGACCGCTCCGCGACGCTGGCCTCGATGCTCGACGCCACCGTGGCCGCCATCCCCACCGCCGTCGCCCTGATCGGGCCCGACGGCGCGGTGCTCACCTACGCCGAACTCGGCCGCCGGGTCAATCGCCTTGCCCGGCACCTGATCTCGATGGGTGTGGGCCCGGAGGCGCGGGTCGCGCTGGCGCTGCGGCGTTCGGTCGATCTGGTCGTGGCCATGTACGCGGTCTCGGCCGCGGGCGGCGCCTACGTGCCGGTCGATCCAGACCAGCCCGCCGAGCGCACCGACTACATCCTCGAGACCGCGGCGCCGGTGTGCGTGCTCACCAACGCCGAGGCGCGCTTCACCACCGAGGCCGCACCGCTGGTGCGCCTGGATCAGCTGTCGCTCGATCCCTTCGCGGGCGCGGCGATCGGCGACGGCGAGCGGATCGCGCCGCTGCTGCCGTCGAACACCGCGTACGTGATCTTCACGTCCGGCTCGACCGGCCGCCCCAAGGGCGTGGCGCTGCCGCACGCCGCGATCGTCAACCAGTTGCACTGGAAGACCGCGGAATTCGGCCTGGGCGCCGACGACGCGGTGCTGCTCAAGACGGCCGCCACCTTCGACCTCTCGGTCTGGGAATTCTGGTCCGCGGCGGTCTCGGGCGGCCGGCTCGTCATCGCGGCGCCCGACGGTCACCGCGATCCGGTGTACCTGGCCGAGCTCATGGACCGCGAGCAGGTCACCACCCTGCACGTGGTGCCGTCCATGCTCGACGCGCTGCTGACCGCCGCCGACAACGGTGGCGCGCTGACGAATTCGCTGCGCCGCGTGCTGGCGATCGGTGAAGCCCTGCCCGCCTCGGTGGCGCAGCGGTTCCGCGCCGCCAACCCGGCGGCCCAGCTGTTCAACCTCTACGGCCCGACCGAGGCGGCGGTGTCCATCACCAGCCACCTGGTCACCGACGCCGATCGCGGCTCGGTCTCCATCGGCCTGCCGGAGTGGAACAGCGAGGTCTACGTCCTGGACGCGCGCCTGCGCCCGGTTCCGGCCGGGGTCGAGGGCGAGCTGTACCTGGCCGGCGCGCAGCTGGCGCGCGGGTACTTCGGGCGACCCGATCTGACCTCGGATCGCTTCGTGGCCAACCCCTTCGGGGACGGCGAGCGCATGTACCGCACCGGCGACCTGGTCGCCTGGGCGGGCAATGGCGAGCTGGAATACCGGGGCCGCACCGACTTCCAGGTGAAGATCCGCGGTTTCCGCATCGAGCTCGGCGAGATCGAGTCCGCGCTGCTGGACCTGCCGGAGATCGCGCAGGTCGCGGTGCTGGCCAAGTCCGATCAGCGCACCGGCGACCGCCTGGTCGCCTACCTCGTGCCCGCCGATCAGGGCGCGGGAGTCGATGTCGCACGGGTGAAGTCGGTGCTCGCGGCCGCGCTGCCGTCGTACATGGTGCCCTCGGCCTTCGTGGTCCTGGATGCGCTGCCGCTCAACGTGAACGGCAAGCTGGACCGCAAGGCCCTGCCCGAGCCCGAGTTCGAGACCACCGCCTTCCGGGCGCCCGCGACCCCGATCGAGGAGATCGTGGCCGGGGTGTTCACCGAGGTGCTCGGCACCGAGCACGTCGGCGCGGACGACGACTTCTTCGCCCTCGGCGGTAACTCGCTGCTGGCGACGCAGGTCGCGGCCCGCCTCGGCGCGGCCCTGGACACGCGGGTGCCGGTGCGCACCCTGTTCGAGGCCTCGACCGTGTCCGGGCTGGCCGCCAAGGTCGAGCTGTACGCGGGGGCGGGCAACCGGCAGGCGCTGACCGCGCAGCCGCGCCCGGCCGCCGTGCCGCTCTCGCTCGCGCAGCAGCGCATGTGGTTCCTGAACCAGTTCGACACCGCGTCGGCGGCCTACAACATCCCCGTCGCGGTGCGCCTCACCGGCGAGCTCGACGTGGACGCGCTGCAGCAGGCCGTCGCCGACGTGATCGCCCGCCACGAGACCCTGCGCACGGTGTACCCGCAGGTCGACGGCGCGGCCACCCAGGTGATCGTGCCCGCCGCCCAGGTGATCCCGGATCTGACGCCGGTCGTGGTGGATCCCGCCGAGGTGCGCGATCGCATCGCCGAGATCATCTCCACCGGTTTCGACGTGACCGTCGCCGCGCCCGTGCGCGCCCGGCTGTTCCGCGTCGAGACCCCGGCCGCGCCGGTCGAGGAACCGCGCGGCCATGAGGCGGCCGTGCTGGACGCGGCCGACGCCTTCGAGATGGCGACCCTGCGCGCGGTCGGCGAACAGGCCGCCGCGGCGGTGCTGGGTGCGCGCAGCCGGGTGCCCGAGCGGCCCCCGGTCGAGCACGTCCTCGTCATCGTGGCGCATCACATCAGCGCGGACGGCTGGTCCATGGGCCCGCTGACCCGCGACGTGATGATCGCCTACGCGGCGCGCGCGGCCGGTGTCACGCCGGGCTGGGCGCCGCTGCCGGTGCAGTACGCCGACTACTCGCTGTGGCAGCGCCAGGTGCTCGGCTCGGAACAGGACGCGGACAGCCTCATCTCGGCCCAGGCCGAGTACTGGCGGACCGCGCTGGCCGGACTGCCCGACGAGCTGAACCTGCCGTCGGATCGGCCGCGCCCCACCGCGCAGTCCTTCCACGGCGGCAAGGTGCGGTTCCCGATCGGCACCGCCCTGCACCGCGGGCTGCAGCGCATCGCCCGCGAGCAGAACGCGACCATGTTCATGGTCGTGCACACCGCGCTCGCGGTGTTCCTGGCCCGGCTGTCCGGGACCGAGGACATCGCCATCGGCACCCCGATCGCGGGCCGCGGCGAGGCCGAACTCGACGATGTGATCGGCATGTTCGTCAACACCCTGGTGCTGCGCACCGCGGTGGACGCGGACCTGACCTTCGGTCAGCTCGTGTCGCGCGCCAAGGACGCCGACCTGGCCGCCTTCGCGCACGCGGACATTCCGTTCGAACGTCTCGTGGAGATCATCAACCCGGAGCGCTCGACCGCGCGGCACCCGCTGTTCCAGGTGGTGCTCTCGTTCGAGAACCTGCCCGACAGCACCTTCGAGCTGCCCGGACTGCGGGTCGCCGCCGTCGATTTCGAGAACGACACCGCGAAATTCGATCTGTCGCTGACCATCGCCGAGGCCGGTCCGGACACGGGCATGTACGCCGAATTCGCGTACGCCCGTGACCTGTTCGACGAGAGCACGGTCGAGAAGTTCGCGCAGCGCTTCACCAGGCTGCTCGAGCAGATCACCGCGCAGTCGCAGACCCCGGTCGGGGATCTGGGTCTGCTGGCCGCCGCCGAGCGGACCGAACTGCTCACCCGCACCGGCGCGCCCGCGCTCGCGCCGGCGACCCTGCCGGAGATCATGGCCGCCGCCGTGGCGGCCAATCCGGTCGGCGAGGCCGTGGTCTTCGACGGCATGGTGCTGGGCTACTCCGAGCTGGACGCGGCGTCCTCGCGACTGGCTCGCATGCTCATCGAGCGCGGCGCCGGACCGGATGTGCGCGTGGCCGTTGCCATTCCGCGCTCGTTCGAATCGGTGCTCGCGGTCTGGGCCGTGGCCAAGTCCGGCGCGGCCTTCGTGCCGGTCGACCCGGCCTACCCGGCCGACCGCATCGCGCACATGGTCTCGGACTCCGGCGCGGTGCTGGGCCTGACCGTCAACGCCGAGATCGACGCGCTGCCGCCGGTCGCGAGCCTGGCCGGCTGGATCGCACTCGACGACGCGCTGACCATCGCCGAGATCGAATCGCATTCGCCCGCCGCGGTATCGGACGCCGAACGGTGGTCCGCCATCCGCCCGGCGACCGCGGCGTACGTCATCTACACCTCGGGGTCGACCGGCCTGCCCAAGGGCGTCGTCGTCACCCACGCGGGTCTGGCGAACTTCAGCCGCGAGCAGGTCGAGCGCTACCGCCTCGACAGCTCCTCGCGCGCACTGCATTTCGCCTCGCCGTCGTTCGACGCCTCGATTCTCGAGCTGCTGCTGGCGCTCGGGGCGGGCGGCACGCTGGTCGTGGTGCCCCCGGGCACCTACGGCGGTGACGAACTGGGCGAGCTGATCTCCGGCGAGCGCGTGACCGTCGGCCTCATCACGCCGTCCGTGCTGGCCTCCCTCGAGCCGGCGCAGCTGGCGAGCATGGAGGTCATCATCGCCGGTGGTGAGGCGGTGTCCGCGGATCTGGTGGCCAAGTGGTCGGTGAACCCTGCCGGCCCCCGCCGCTTCCACAACGCGTACGGCCCCACCGAGGCCACGATCGCCACCAACATCTCCGGTGCGCTCGCGCCCGGCGACACCGTCGTCATCGGCGGACCGGTGCGCGGTATGCGGGTCATGGTGCTGGACTCGCGCCTGCACCCGGTGCCCGAGGGCGTCTCCGGCGAGTTGTACGTCGCCGGACCGCAATTGGCGCGTGGCTATCACGCCCGTCCGGGACTGACCGCCGAGCGTTTCGTGGCCGACCCGTACGGCGAACCCGGCGAGCGGCTCTACCGCACCGGTGACGTGGTGCGCTGGCAGCGCGACGCCGCCGGCGACCTCGTCGTGGAGTACGTGGGCCGCAACGACTTCCAGGTCAAGGTGCGCGGTTTCCGCATCGAACTGGGCGAGATCGACGCGGCGCTGGCCGCGCACGAGAGCGTGGACTTCGCGGTCACCGTCGGGCACAAGACCGAGGTGGGCACCACGATCCTGGCGGCCTACGTGCTGCCGGTCGCCGGCGCCGTCATCGACATCGCGGCGCTCACCGAGCATGCCGCGGCGCGACTGCCCGAGTACATGGTGCCGACCGCGATCACCGTGCTGGACCGGATCCCGCTCACCCCGGCGGGCAAGCTGGACCGGCGCGCGCTCCCGGCGCCGGTGCTGGCGCCGCGCGAATTCCGCGCTCCCGTCAGCGATGTCGAGTCCGTGATCGCCGAGGTCTTCGCCGAGGTGCTGGGCGTGGACCAGGTCGGCGTGGACGATTCGTTCTTCGCGCTCGGCGGCGACTCGATCCTGTCCATCCAGCTGGTCTCGCGGGCCAAGGCGCGCGGGATCCTGTTCAGCCCGCGCGAGGTCTTCGAGAAGCGCAGCGTCGCCGGACTGGCCGAGATCGCTGTACTCGGCGGCGACGGCGAGACCGAACGCCTGGCGGAACTGCCCGGCGGCGGGGTCGGTGACGTCCCGCTGACGCCGATCATGACCGCGATTCTGTCGAGTGGCTCCGCGTACCAGCGCTTCTCGCAGTCCATGGCGCTGCGCCTGCCGGACGGCATCGACCGGGCGACCCTGGTCGGCACCCTGGCCGCGGTCTTCGACCACCACGACATGCTGCGCTCGCGCCTGCGCGGAAACGCGGTGGACGGCTGGGAATTCGAGGCGCTCGAGCGCGGCGGCGTGAACGTGGACGCCCTGGTGCATCGCGTCGAACTCGCCGCCGACATCTCCGACGAGGAGCTGTCGCGGGTCGCGAGCGCCGAACTCGACGGCGCGCTGGGCCGGCTCGATCCCGCGAACGCCTCGATGATGCGGTTCGTGTGGTTCGCCTTCGGCGGCGGCCGGGCCGATGTGCTGCTGATCGCCGCGCACCACTTCGTGGTGGACGGCGTCTCCTGGCGCATCCTGATTCCGGACTTCGCGGTGGCGTGGTCGCAGCTGGCCTTCGGGCAGCCGATCGCGCTCCCGGCCAACGGCACCTCCATGCGCCGCTGGGCGCACGCGTTGCTCGACGCGGCCGTCGCGCCGGAACGCGTTGCGGAACTGCCGTTCTGGCAGGGCGTGGTCGAGACCGTCGACCCGCCGCTGGGCGCGCGCGCCTTCGATCCGGCGGTGGACACCTTCGCCACGGTCGACCGCGTCGAGGTCACCGTGCCCGCGGCGGTCACCGACGCGGTGCTCACCTCGATCCCGGGTCGCTTCCGCGGCGGCGTGAACGACGGTCTGCTTTCGGCGCTGGCCATGGCGGTCGCGCGCTGGCGGGCGGACGGCACCGCCGCGGCGCTGATCAAGCTCGAGGGGCACGGGCGTGAGGAAGAGGTCGTTCCGGGCTCGGATCTCTCGCGCACGGTCGGCTGGTTCACCAGCGCCTACCCGGTGCGGCTGGATCTGGCCGGTGCGGATCTCGACGACGCCTTCGCCGGCGGGCGAGCCCTGGGCGACATCGTCAAGTCGGTCAAGGAGCAGTTGCTCGCGGTGCCGGACAAGGGCGTCGGCTTCGGCCTGCTGCGCTACCTGAACGCCGAGACCGCGCCGCGGCTGCGCAGCGTCGGGCAGATCAGCTTCAACTACCTGGGCCGGGTGTCCAGCGGTGAAGTGCCCGAACAGCTCGCGCAGCTGGGCTGGGCGCCGTCCGGGGATCTCGGGCAGCTGGACGCGGACATGGATCTCGACATGCCCGCCAACGCCACCCTCGACATCAACGCGATCGTCACCGACGGCGAGGACGGACCGCAGCTGGGCGCGGCCTTCTCCTTCCCGACCGGGCTGCTGAGCCGCGAACGGGTCGAGGAGTTCGCCGAGCTGTTCGTGGCGGCGCTGACCGCGCTGGCCGAACACGTGAAATCGCCGGACGCGGGCGGATACACGCCGTCGGACATGACGCTGGTGCGGGTGACCCAGGGCGATATCGCCGGCTGGGAGCGCACCTACCCCGCGCTGAACGACGTGTGGCCGCTCTCGCCGCTGCAGTCGGGTCTGCTGTTCCAGGCCATGCTCGCGCAGAGCCGCGGCGTGCTGGACGTCTACACCATGCAGGCCATGCTCGATCTGAACGGCGCCGTCGACACCGAGCGGCTGCGCGCGGCCGCACAGGGCATCGTCGATCGGTACCCGAGCCTGCGGACCGCGTTCGTCACCGACGCCGACGGTCAGGCGCATCAGGTCGCGCTGGAACGCGCGGTCGCGCCGTGGTTCGAGGTCGATCTCACCGATCTGCCCGAGGCCGAACGCATTCCGCGGGTCAAGGAACTGATGGCGGCGGACCGGGCGAACCACTTCGACCTGTCCGCACCGCCGCTCATGCGATTCACGCTGTACCGCACCGGAACCGAGGCGTGGCACCTGGCCATCACCACCCACCACATCCTGGTGGACGGCTGGTCCATGCCGCTGCTCATGCGCGATCTGCTCATGCTGTACGCGGTGCGCGGCGACATCTCGGCGCTGCCGCGCGTGGTGTCCTACCGGAACTACCTGGCCTGGCTGGCCGGGCGGGATCGGCAGGAATCGTTGCGGGCGTGGACCCGTGCGCTGGCGGGGGTCTCCGAGCCCACCCAGCTCGCGCCCGCGGGCAAGGCCGACGAGCAGTACGAGATCGGGCGGCACGTGCTCGACATCGACGCCGAACGCACGCGTCAGCTCGCCAAGCGCGCCGGTGAACTCAGCGTCACGGTGAACACGCTGGTGCAGACCGCGTGGGCCATCCTGGTCGGCAGGCTCACCGGCCGCGGCGACGTCGTGTTCGGCGCCACCGTGTCGGGCCGCCCCGCCGAGCTGCCGGGCGTGGAGTCGATCGTCGGTCTGTTCATCAACACGGTGCCCGTGCGCATCCGCGTCGACGACCGGCTCTCCATCGA
Source organism: Nocardia sp. NPDC003693 (assembly GCF_053981095.1). Lineage (NCBI taxonomy): Bacteria > Bacillati > Actinomycetota > Actinomycetes > Mycobacteriales > Nocardiaceae > Nocardia > Nocardia sp. NPDC003693. The sequence continues at coordinate 45,586 of NZ_JBSFNO010000051.1, read as the reverse complement.
GGGCCTGCTCGAGCGGGTGCAGCGCGAACAGGCCGACCTGCTCGAACACCACCACATCGGCCTCACCGACATCCAGCGGCTGGCCGGGGCCGGTGCGGAATTCGACACCCTCGTGGTGTTCGAGTCCTACCCGGTGGACAAGGACGCCATCGCGGCGGCCAGCTCCATCGACGGCATGACGGTGGCCGGTGTCGGCATGAACGACGACACCCACTACCCGATGACCCTGGCCGTCATGGCGGGCGAGTCCGTCGAGATCGTGATGCGCTATCTGGATTCGCGATTCAGCGCCGACGAGGTCGCGATCCTCGCCGCGCGCCTGAACCGGGTGCTGGACGCGCTGCTGGGCGATCCCACCGCCCTGGTCGGCGGCATCGACATCCTCGATGCCGGCGAGCGGGCGCGGATCCTGGCCGACAGCGCGGTCACCACGGGCGATTCGGCCGTGGAGCCGGCGCGCGTGGGCGCGCGCACGGTGGCCAACGTGCTGGCCGAGGTGGTCGAGGAGGATCCGCAGGCGCCCGCGCTGCTCGCGGGTGGTCAGGAGCTGGCCTACCACGTGCTGGACCGGCGTTCGTCCCAACTCGCGCGGTTGCTCATCGACCGCGGCGCGGGTCCCGGCGACATCGTCGCGGTCGCCCTGCCGCGTTCGGTCGACGCCGTGGTCGCGGTGTGGGCCATCCAGAAGGCCGGTGCGGCAACACTGTTCGCCGACGGACTGTCCTTCGGCGACATCCTCGCCGCCGGAGCCAGTTTCGGCATCGCCCAGGATCCGGCCGCCAGCTCCATCCGCTGGCTGGTCCCCGCCGATCCCAAGGTGCAGTCGGATCTGGCGGCCCGCCCCGCCCACCCGGTCACCTACACCGACCGGATCCGCCCGCTGAGCGAGTCCGACCCGGCGTTCGTCCACCGGGCCGCCGACAACACCTGGGCCACCCTCACCCAGGCCGAGTCCCTCGACCGCGCGGCGACCCTGCGCGCCGAGCACGACATCGACTACGAGTCGACGACGTACACGACCGCGACCGCGGGCCCCGCCGCGATAGCCGAGTTCCTCGCCGTCTCGACCGCGGGTGCGCTCTCGGTCCTGCCGACCGGCGACCTCGCCGCCGATCTGGAAGAGGGCGAGGTGACCCACTGGTTCACCCGCCCCGGCGATCCGGTGGCGGAAGCGGGCGAGGAGATCCGGACGATCGACACCCCGTGATCGGAGCCGGTGGCGGTCATCCGACCGCCACCGGAGCCGTTGCCACGGCCACGCACCGCCGAGTGGAGCCGCAGAGATTCTGCGTTATCGGCGCGTCGCGAAAAGGATCTCGTTAGCCTCGGGGCAGCTCAGGGGGCGGATTTGCCCCGACGCTCCGAGGTCGGAGGTGGTTGCGGTGGCTATGCCGGTCTATGAGGCCGACAATTCGGGTATGCACGTTCCCGATTCCGATCGCTGGACCGCGGCCGACCTCGATCATCTGCCCGAGAACGGACTGAGGTTCGAGGTACTCAATGGTCAGCTCGTCGTGAACGCCGCGCCGAAACCCCGCCATCAGTGGCTGGTTCGCTGGTTGGGGCGGGCGCTGGACGATGCCCTACCAGAGGGGTATTTCGTCATCGAGGGCGTGGGGGTGCTCATCGGTGACGACGAACCGATTCCCGACCTGATCGTCGGGACCGGGGCGATTCCGATGGATGATCGAGGGATCCCGGTCGATCAGATCGTGCTCGCGGTCGAGGTCGTATCCGCGTCCACTACCGTGCAGGATCGGCTGGCCAAGCCGCTGCTGTACGCGGAGGCCGGAATTCCGAACTACTGGCGCTTCGAGGTCAAACCCTTCAAAGGGCAGTTGCCGGGTGAGTCGCTGCCCGTGCTCTTCGCCTACACGCTGGGGGAGAGCGGCGAATACGGTGCGGAACAGCGCATCTCGGGTGGTGCGGCGCAAACCCTGAGCAGCCCTTTCGAATTCACGCTGGATCCGGCGACGCTGCTGCCCTGACGGCGCGAGGCCGCCCGTCCGGTGCGATGTACCGGGCGGACGGCGGTGCGATACGAAGGGTCAGACAGCCATTGCACGACGGGGTTGCAGCGCGGAGAGATTCGCGGTCTCGGCCATGACGCGGGCGCCGGCGTCGTTGAGGTGCATGCCGTCCCCGCTGTCGTAGTCGGGGTGGATGTGGTCGGGGCGGGCCGGGTCCTCGACGGCGGCGGCCACGTCGAAGACGGCGTCGAACACCGGCGTCGTGCGGAGCCAGGCGTTGACCGTCCGGCGCACGGGGATGCCCTCGGCGACCGTCAGGCCGGGGTAGATCGCGCCGGCGAACGGGCCGATGGTGTTGGCGTACACGGGGAGACCGGCGGCGCGGGCCCGTTCGGCCAGGGCGGTGAAGCCGGCGATCAGGTCCTCCGGTGCGGCGGCGCCGGCCAGGATCAGATCGTTGATGCCGAAGTTGAGCCAGACGGCGGCCACCCCGGGGACGGCCAGGACGTCGCGATCGAACCTGGTCAGGCCGCTCTCGCCGATCTGATCACTGAGCAGGCGGTTGCCGGAGATGCCCTGGTTCACCGTCCACCCGTGCGGCAGTAGCGCATTGACGACGTCCACCGAGCGGCGATTGGCGCCGGGGGTGGAACCGACGCCCTCGAACCAGGAATCGCCGAACGCGACCAGGACCGGGGTGGCGGCGTCGGTGAAAACGTCCACGCCCGTGAGGAAGTAGCGGCCGGTGGTCTCCTCGGCGTCGGGCAGGGCGGGCGCGGCCGTGTGGTCGCCGGGGGCGATCCAGCCCGATTCACCGGGCAGCTGGGAGAACGCGGCGAGGCCGGTCGGCTCCGGGAAGTACAGGCTCAGCGCGATGTCCGTACCGGCGGTTACCGCCAGATCGATGGGGTCGCTGACGATTTCACCGCCCGCGGGGATCCGCGCCGTGGCCGAACCCGCGAAGCGCACCACCCGACCCGCGACCCCGTCGACCTCGTGCTCCCCGATACGTGGCGCGATGCGCGCCGCGCCGATCACCACATCCTGTGCGGCGTACCGATTGCCGAGCCGCACCCGCAGTCGGGTGCCGTCTCCGGCCAACCGAACCACCTGCCGCAGCGTCTCGCCGGCGAAGCCGCGCGGTTCCGCCAGTCGAATCTCCTCGGCCGGATTCACCAGCGGAGTACGGAAGGCGGCGACCCAGTCCTGTGCAGTCATTGCGAAACCTCATTTAGTTGCTGTGCGGAATATTGCTTGAGCAACAACATACGGGAAATGTTCCGCATGTCAACTATCCGCAGGGCAACTTTATGGTCTACGCTGGTCACCGTGGATATCGAGCAACTCTTCGACGACCCCCGGCTGACCATGGCCGGTCTGCTGTTCGAGGCGCACGACGGTTTCGTCGCCCGGCTGGAGGACACCTACCGCCGGGCCGGGCTCTCGGGCCTGGACCTCAACGCGCTGCTGCGCCTGACCCGTTCTCCCGGTCGCCGGCTCCGCATGACCGATCTGGCCGTGCAGACGCGGCTGTCCACCAGTGGTGTCACCCGCCTGGTGGACCGGCTCGAACGCAACGGCTTCGTCCACCGCGAACCGGATCCGCACGACCGCCGCAGCGCCTACGCCGTCCTCACCGCCGCCGGCGCGGACCGCGTGGCCGAGGTCCTGCCCGCCTACCTGGCGGGGGTCGAGCAGTGGTTCACCGGCCTGCTCGACCCCGCCCAGCTGGAGACCGTCACCGCCGCGCTGCGCGTCATTCGCGACACCGCCAACCCCGACGCCACCCGGATCACCGGCTGAGGCGGCGCCGGAAACGCCCGCTCGTCAGGGCGTCTCGGTCAGCTCGCCCGCCTCGCGCCACGAATTGCGCTCGGCGGTAAATGCTTTCGACTGACCTGCCCGGAAATCGGCGATGGAGTCGGCGTTCTCGGCCAGGAAGCGACGGTAGTCGGCCAGCCGGAACTCGCCGTCCTGCGCGAGCAGCTCGCCGCGCCCGGCCGCCACGTCGGCGCGCAGATCCAGCAGTTCCTCGGCGCTCACCGGGTACCAGCTGATCCTGTCGAAATAGCGCAGCAGCCAAGGGTCTTCGCCGACACCGGTGGAGCGGTGATTCCACACCTGGGTGGTGCGCCCGACGAACTGGTATCCGCCGGGACCTTCCATGCCGTAGATGCACAGGTACGCGCCGCCGATGCCGACCGCGTTCTCCGGGGTCCAGGTGCGAGCCGGGTTGTACTTGGTGGTGACCAGGCGGTGACGCGGATCGGTCGGGGTCGCGACCGGCGCGCCCAGGTACACATCGCCCAGCCCCAGCACCAGGTACTCGGCCGCGAACACGGTGTCGAAGACCTCGTCCACGGTGGCCAATCCATTGGCGCGGCGGATGAACTCGATGTTCCACGGGCACCACGGCGCATCGGCGCGCACCCCGTGCATGTAGCGGGTGATGGCCTCGCGGGTGGAGGGATCGTCCCAGGACAGCGGCAGTCGCACCGTCCGGCTGGGCACCACCAGCTCGTCCGCTGCGGGCAGTTCGGACTCCACCTCCGCCAGCAGATCGAGCAGCTTGCCCGTCGGCAGCCGGTCCGGATCGGTGCGCACCTGCAGCGACCGGATGCCCGGGGTGAGTTCGGTGACGCCCGGCTCACGTCGCGCCAGCATCGCCTGGTGCAGGGCGTGCACGCGGGCGCGCAGCTCCAGATCCAGTGTCATGTCACCGTATTCGACGAGCAGGCCGTCGTTGCCCGCCCGGCGATAGGTCACGGCGGGTTCGGCGTTGTCCGAGCCCTCACGCCGCGCCAGCACCCCGTCGTCGCCGTCGCCGCCCGAGGACAGCACGATCGGCCAGGACGCGCGCCGTTCGGCGCCCAGTTCGCGCAGCGAGGCCGCGCGATCGGCGCGCACCGGCACGAACCGCACCGTGTCACCGGGACAGAGCTGCCCCAGCTTCCACCGCTCGGCCGCCACCACCGTGACCGGGCAGACGAAACCGCCCAGGCTCGGCCCGTCCGGCCCGAGCAGGATCGGGGTGTCGCCGGTGAAGTCCAGTGCGCCGATGGAATACGCGGTGTCGTGAATGTTCGACGGGTGCATACCCGCCTCGCCGCCGTCCGGGCGCGCCCACTGCGGCTTGGGCCCGATGAGCCGGACACCGGTCCGATCGGAGTTGAAGTGCACCTCGTAGTCGGTGCCGATGATGGTGTCGAAGTCGTTGCGGGTGAAGAACTCCGGCGCGCCGTGCGGCCCTTCGGTGACGGCCAGTTCCCAGCGCCTGGTCAGCACCGGCTGATCGTCGCCGGTGACCCCCGCGGTGACCCTGCCGGGCGTCCCGAGGGCGAACTCGTCCGCCGCCAGCAGCGCCCGCCCGTTCCCGCCGCCGAACTTGCCGAGGGTGAAAGTCGAACGGCTGCCGAGGTATTCGGGCACCTCGATACCGCCGGCCACCAGGATGTACGACCGCATGCCCGGCCCGCGCACCGTGCCGACGTCGAGCACCCCGCCGGCGGGCACCAGCGTGCTGCGCCACTGCCGCACCGGCTGCCCGTTCACCGTGACGGGCACCGAGGCGCCGGTGACGCACACCCAGGTGGGCTCGTCGAAGCGCAATGCCGGTCCGCCGAGCACACATTCGAGTCCGGCCGCGCTCGCGGCGTTGCCCAGGGCCTGATTGCCGAGCCGGAAGGACAGGTCGTCCATCGGCCCGGACGGCGGTACGCCCACGTGCCAGTAGCCGACCCGGCCGGGCCAGTCCTGCACGGTGGTCTGCGCGCCGGGGCGAACCACGTGCATGGTGCGCACGGGTTCGGGCGCGGGCGCGGCGGCGTCGGCGGGGGTGCTCAGCATGGTCGTCATCGGGTCACCACCATGCGCACCGGCGTCGGGTCGAAACCGTTGCAGGGGTTGTTGATCTGCGGGCAGTTCGAGACCAGGACCAGGGTGTCGATCTCCGCGCGCAGCGTGATCGTCTTGCCCGGCGCGGACAGCCCGTCCACGATGCCGAGCGTGCCGTCGGCCTCCACCGGCACGTTCATGAACCAGTTGATGTTCGAGACCAGATCCCGTTTGCCCAGGCCCCATTTCATGGCCTCGGCCAGGAAGTTCTCCACGCAGGCGTGCTGGTGCCGGGTGTGGTGGCCGTAGCGCAGCGTGTTGGACTCCTGCGAGCAAGCGCCGGCCACGGTGTCGTGGTTGCCGACCTCGTCGGCGATCACGGTCATGAGCGCGGTCCCGGAGTCGGTGCGCAGCACGCTGCCGGTGCTCAGGAAGATGTTGCGCTGCGCGGTGATCGTGGCCTGGGCGCTGTAGCGCTCGGCGTGGTCGGCGGCCGAGTACAGCAGGCAGTCCACGGCCTGGTTGCCGTGCAGATCGATGATCTCCAGCTGCTCCCCGGCGCGGACCACGGTGGACCAGGGCGCGCTGGCGGGGACGGTCTCGTCCAGGACGACGGTGCGGGCTGCGGTGATCATGCGAGGGCCTCCAGGGTGCGGGCGTGCCAATCCTGTTCGGTGTTCTCCACCGCGCGCAGGTATTCCGGATCGGTGTTGGGGGTCAGGGCCAGATCTGCGGGGGCGGACCAGGCCACCGCGTCGAGGTCGGTGGGCGGGACCGGATCGAGGGGGTGTTCGGCGTTGGCGAGCAGCAGGGTCACCGGCAGGTGGATCAGCAGTTCGACCGCGCCGCCCGCGCCCGCGCCGCCGGTCGAGACGAGCGAGCCGTCCGCCTCGACCCGCACGCCCCGGAAGAACGACACCGTCGGGCCGATGTCGCGGGGTTCCAGGCCCTGCTTGACCCCGGCCATCCGCAAGCGCGCCCGGGCGGCGTCCGAGGGGCCGCACAGGGTGTCGTGGTGACCCGAGGTGTCGGTCAGCACGGTGGCCAGCACCCGGCCCTGATCGGACAGCAGGGGATGTCCGGCCCCCAGATACGCCTGCCACGGCACTTTCACGGTATCGGCGACATTGAGCCGCTCCCAGGGCGATTCGGCGCGCAGGAGCAGCAGGTGCGCGCACGCCGAGCCCGCCGGATCCGACAGCCGGAGCCGAGTGCCCCGGCCGAGCACGACATTCGCGTAGCCGCCCGGCGGAATCCGCTGGGCGAAGGTAACTCTCGCCGGCTCGATGCCCTCGGGCAGGACCGGGCCGTTGCGGGTCGCGGCCGCTGCCTGCGCGCGGGCGTGCGCCCGGGCGCTCGTGGTATCCGCGGTGGTCGTCGTCATGAGAACTCCTTCCGTGCGCCGCTCGTCGGCGAGCGGCGGGTGGATGTGCTGCGCGATGTCGTGCTCGGCGGTTCGGGCCGCCGGCTCAGGCCGGTTCGACGGCGGGTTCCGCGGTGGGGGAGAGGGTTTCGGCCGACTCGGCCGTCCGAGGCGTCACCGTGCGGTACACCAGCGCGCCGACGGCGATCGAGAGCAGCACGAACAGCGGTGCGGCCCAGAGCATCCACCAGGCGCCGCCCTGCGGGGTGTAGATCTCCGGTCGCGGCCACGCCAGGTTCACCGCCATGGCCAGGCCCCAGGCGACGGCCGCGATATTGACCGGAATTCCCCAGCGCCCCAGGCTGAACAGCGGGGTGCCGTCGGCGTCGGTGCGTTCGAACCCGTGCGTGCCCCGGAGCCGGCGGATCAGCAGCGGCACGGTCACCAGCGCGTAGGCCAGGTAGATCATGACGATGCAGACGCTGGCCAGGGTCGCGAAGATGGCCGGGTTGCCGAGGTTGATCACCAGCAGCACGATCCCGAGCACGCCGACCACCACCGCGGGCAGGACCGGGGTGCCGTAGCGCGGATGCACCGCGGCCAGCTTGGCGGCGAAGGGCAGCTTGCCGTCGCGGGCCATGGAGAACAGCAGCCGCGATCCGGCCGTCTGAATCGCCAGGGTGCACACGATGACCGCCACCGCGACACAGCCGAGCACGACCTTGCCCGCCGGGGTGCCGAGCTTGGCGGTGATGACGTAGCCGAGCCCCTGCGAGCCCAGGGCGCCGTCGGTCAGGCTGGGCGCGGCCATGAGCGCGCCGAGCAGGATCAGGCCGCCGCCCAGGGCGGAGGCGGTGAGCGCGCTGATGATGGTGCGCGGGGCGACCTGACGCGGGTTCTTGGTCTCCTCGGAAAGCTCACCGGCGGAATTGAATCCGACCATCACGTAGGCGGCCATCAGGCCCGAGACCAGGAACGCGGCCCAGTACGGCCCCGGCGCGGCGGTATCGGTCTGCAGCACCACGGCCGGACCGCGTTCGGCGTGGGTGAAGAACAGCGCGATCACCGCGGCCACACCGACGATCTCGATGGTCACGCCGATCGAATTGATCTTCGACATGAGGTCGATGCCGATGACGTTGATGGTGGTGGTGAAGGCCAGCAGCACGCTGCCCAGCAGCACCGCGTTCATCGCGCCGTCCGAGGAGGTCAGCGCCGTCTCGGTGCCGATGATCTGGAAGCCGTCCCAGATCGAGGGCAGCACCACCTGCAGCGCGATGGCGGCCGCGGCGGCGGTGACGATCTGGGCGATGATCATCATCCAGCCCGCGAACCAGCCGACGAGTTCCCCGCCCAGGCGCCGGGCCCACTGGTAGATCGCGCCCGAGATGGGATACCGCGCCGCCAGTTCGGCGAAGTTCAGCGCGACCAGCAGCTGGCCCAGGAACACCAGCGGCCAGGTCCAGAAGAACGCGGCGCCGCCGAACGAGTAACCGAGGCCGAAGAATTGGAAGATCGTGGTCAGGATGGAGACGAACGAGAAGCCGGCCGCGAACGAGGCGAAGCGGCCGAGTTTGCGGTGCAGGACGGGTTCGTAGCCGAAGCCTGCGAGATCGGCGCTGTCGGCGCCGGCGGTACTCGATGCGGGCAGGGTGCTCGGCGGGTGGTCGGGCGTGCGGGACTCGGCGGAGGCAACCATGGGCGGATCTTTCGCAGCGATGAATATCTATCGAGTGAAAGTTTTCCTATCGCGATCGCTGATCCGATGACGCCGATGTATCCGTCAGGTCTCCCGCCGTAACTTCTGCATTGCCGGTATTTCTATCGAGTGACAGGAACCTCACGACGGGCCCGGACGCGGCGCGAGGCGGGTATGCGCCGGGCGGGCCGCGACGCGGGGTAGGACAGAATGGGGGCGTGACCCAAGTCGGACCCGGACGCCCCCGTCTCGAACCTCGCCGCCGTGCGGGACAGACGCCGCGCGCCGAGATCCTGGACGCCGCCGCCGAACTGTTCACCACCAACGGATACGGCAGCACCTCGACCCGCGGCATCGCCGACGCGGTCGGCATCCGTCAGGCGTCGCTGTACCACCACTTCGGCGCCAAGGACGACATCCTGGACGCGTTGCTGGCCGAAACCATCGCCGGGCCTTTGGAACTGGCCGAACGCCTGGCCGGGGGAGCGGACCCGGAGCACGCGGCGCTCGCGCCCGCGGCCGTGCGGCTCTACGCGCTGGCGGCGTTCGACGTCCGCCAATTGTGTTCCGCCCGCTGGAATCTCGGTGCGCTCTACCTGCTCCCGGAACTGCGCAGCGAACGCTTCGCCGCGTTCCGCGAACGCCGCGACGAACTACGCCGCCACTACGAGACCCTCGCCGCCGAGGTCATCACCGTGGCCGGGAACACCGCCGTGCCCGGCGCGGAGCTGCTGCCCTTCCGGCTCGTCGAGTCGGTCATCAATATCCGCTCGGACGAAGGGGAATCGCCCGAGTACGCCGAAAAGCTCATCCCCGATGCCGTGCTGCGCCTGCTGGGGTGGCGCGGGGAACTGACCGAGATCGGTTCCGCCGCGGCCGAATTGCTCGCCTAGGGCAGGCTGTTCAGGACTTGCCCTTGGAGGTGCCCCACTTGAGCTCCCAGCGGTAGGCCTGATCGACCGCGAGCTTGCCCCAGAAGCGGTGACCGTCCGGCGGGCGCACGAACACACCCTCGCGGCGCACCACCAGTTCACCGTTCACGTTCTCGAGGATCGCCAGCACCATCTCGCGGGAGTCGTCGACGCAGCCGCTGACCTCCATCTCGATCGGCGGGGCATCGCGCGGGTAGAGCGTGGCGGTCGCGTGCACGCCCCGGAAATCCTCCGCGCCCTCGTACAGCGAGGCGAAGACCAGGATGCGGCGGAACCGCGCCGTGTGATCGAGATTGATGGACAGGTTCTCCCCGCCCGCGCTCGCGCCGCTGCGATCGTCCTGATCCAGTTCGATGAACGGGGCCCGGTGCAGATTGCCCATGGTGTCCAGCGGGCTGATGCAGCCCTTGGTCCCGTCGGTCAGCTCCCAGAAGCAGCACAGATCCAGATCGAGCCCGCCGTTGCCGCCGCGCTTGCGCCCGAACAGCCCGCTGCTCGCGCCGGGCACCGACCAGTTCAGGTTGACCCGCATGATGCCGCCGGTCGCGCCCGACTTGGTCAGCGAGATGGCCGGGGCTTCCTTGGTCAGCGAGATCTTGCCGAGATTCACCGGCGCGGCGGGCGCGGGCGGCTGCTGATTCGGCTGCGGCGGCGAGTAATTCGGTGCGGGCGGCGCCTGATGCGGTTGCGGCGGAGCGTAGTCCGGCTGCGTCGGGGCGCTGTGCGCCGACTGCGCCGGGGCGGGCTGCGGGCTCGGCTCGTCGACGGTGATGCCGAAATCCGTTGCCAGTCCGGCCAATCCGGCCGTGTAGCCCTGTCCGACGGCACGGAACTTCCACGCACCCTGGCGGCGGTACAGCTCGCCCAGGACGAAGGCGGTCTCGGCGGAGGCGTCGGTGGAATCGAAGCGCGCCAGTTCCGCGCCGTTGCTCGCGTCGACCAGTCGCACGTGCAGACCGCGCAATTGGGCGAAAGTGCCGCCGTCGGAGGAGGCGGCGATGACGATGGTCTCGATCTGCGGTTCGACCTGCGCCAGATTCACCGACAGCACGTCGGTGATCTGCGGGCCCTGCTGTTTGCCCTCGTAGCGCACCGCGCCCGAGGCGTGCGCGGGCTGGTTGTAGAACACGAAGTCGGCATCGGAACGCACCCGGCCCCCGGCCAGCAACAGCGCCGACGCGTCGGCGTCCGGAACGCCGGGACCCCCCTGCCACCCCAGTTCGACTCGGACCGCGGCCGCGCCGACCGGCACGTTGGAACCCTTCATCATCGACACGCGCACCAACGTATCCGATTCGGACACCCGCTGTCCCCCTCGTTACGGGCCGCTTCGCCCTGCGCGGAGCCGCCGGCACGCGCCGCCATCGCCCGGGTCACGACCGCTTTTCAGTGGGGGTGAGCAGAGTGGCAAACCCTTGGCTGCGAACCCCTCGGACACTGCTTCCGGGCTGTGTCCGACATCTCGTCCAAGATCGATATCGGGCCGGAACAGCCGAATCGCGCGCAACTCGTTGTGCTGCCGTGACCTTGGGCTATTGTCCAGCCGCTGGCAACTACACTGAGCGACAGTCATACGGCATATCGATAGCTACCCAGGACATCGGCCCTTCGACGGCGGCCACACTGCGCGGCGGGAGCGACAGATGACGGAAGCACGGCGCGACGACCTCGACGAGCTCGAGGCGAACTCCGGCAGGAAATGGATCACCCTCGCGGTACTGGCGCTGGGCCTGTCCATGGTGGTGCTCGACGGCACCATCGTCACGGTCTCGCTGCCGGTCATCATCGCCGATCTGAATCTGAGTTTCACTCAGGCGCAATGGATCACCAGCATCTACGCGGTCGTGCTGGCCGCGCTGCTCATCACCGCGGGCCGCCTCGGCGACCGCTTCGGCCGCCGCCTGGTCTTCGCCGTCGGCGTGCTGATCTTCCTCGCCGGCAGCGTGCTCGCCGCCTCGGCGACCGCGGCCTGGCCGCTCATCCTGGGCCGCATCGTGCAGGGCATCGGCGCGGCGGCGGTCATGCCCGGCACCCTGGCCACCATGAACGCGCTCTTCCGGGGCCGCGACCGGGTCATCGCCTTCGCCGTCTGGGGCGCGGTCATCGCGGGCGTCGCGGCCATCGGCCCGCTCGCCGGCGGCTGGCTGACCACCAACTACACCTGGCCCTGGATCTTCCTGGTCAACATCCCGCTCGGCGCGGTCGTGCTGGTCGGCCTCGTGCTGTTCGTGCCCGAGACCAAGATGAAGACCAGCGCTCCCGGTCTGGACGTGGACGGTTTCCTCCTCAGCGCGGCCGGATTCGCCCTGATCGTCTTCGCCCTCATCGAGGGGCAGACCTACGGCTGGTGGAAGCCGCTGCGCGAATTCCCGCTGGCCGGGTTCACCTGGTCGGCCACCGCGCCCATCTCACCGGTGCCCATCCTGTTCGTGCTCGGCGCGCTGGCCCTGTTCCTGTTCATCAAATGGGAGCTGCATCGCAATCTCATCGGGCGCTCGGCGCTGCTGGACCCGCATCTGTTCCGCATCCCCAGCTTCCGCTGGGGCAACATCACGGCCTTCGCGGTCGCGCTCGGCGAATTCGGCCTGTTGTTCGTGCTGCCGCTGTTCATGGTGAACGTGCTCGGATTGTCCACGCTCGGTGCGGGTTACGTGCTCGCCGCGATGGCGGTCGGCGCGTTCCTGTCGGCCGGCGTCGCCGAGGGCCTGGTGCGCAAGGTCGGCGCGGTGCGGGTGGTGCAGATCGGCCTGGCGCTCGAGGCGGTGTCCATCGCCGTGGCCGCGCTCTGCGTGACGCCGCACATCTCCCCGGTCTGGCTGGCGGTCATCCTGGTCGGCTACGGACTCGGACTCGGCATGGCTTCGGCGCAGCTCACCGGCACCGTGCTGGGCGACGTGCCGCCGGAGTTCTCGGGCCAGGGGTCGGCGACCCAGAGCACGGTGCGCCAGCTCGGCTCGGCCTTCGGCGTCGCCGTGCTGGGCGCGCTGCTCTCGGTGGCCCTGGGCCACGACCTGCCGCGCCGCCTGGACGAGGTGCCCGATCTGCCCGCCGCGGCCGCGGGCACGGTCGCGACCGCCACCCGCGAATCCGGCGGCGGCGCCATCGACGGCGTGCGCGAACACGGCGGCGCGCCCGCGGTGCTGGACGCGCTGGAACAGGGCTTCGCCGACGCCACCCGCACCACCCTGCTGGCCGCGGCCATCTTCCTCGCGCTCGGCCTGGCCGCGGCGACCAAGATCCCGCACCGCGCGACCGCCGCCGAGACGGCTACCCCGGCGGCCCTCGAAAAGCACACGGCGCCGGGCGAATCCGACTGATCGCGGACGGGAGCGGCGTCGGCTCGGTCAGGGATCGATGAGGTCCAGCCCGCGCAGGCGCTGGAAGACCAGCAGCGAACCCGGCGCGACGTGGTCCATGGCGGCGTACTCGCCGAGCGTGAAATAGCGCAGCTCGGCGATCTCGCCCGACGCCCGCGGATCCGCGCTCAGCTCACCGAGATAGCACGTCATGTGCAGCCGGGTGCCCGGCGTGTGCCCGTACGCCTCGGCTTCGAAGACGCCGAGTTCACGGACCGACACGGTCTCGACCCCGAGCTCCTCGCGGACCTCACGGTGCAGCGCCGACTCCGGCGTCTCGCCCGGGTCGATCTTGCCGCCCGCCATGTAGAAGACTTCTTTGCCCGTGGACCTGGCCTGCAACAGCCGACGGTCCCGGATATACGCCAGTGCCGCTGTGCGAATCACGGCGTCCACCCTAGCCACCGGCCGCGCGGGGTCAGCGGGTCGGCGGTGCGATCCGCCAGTGCTGCTGCAGCGCCGCCGCGATCTCCGGCAGCAGCGTCACCGGAATCCGCTTGTTCCGCAGCAGCTCCCGAATCTCGTTGACCTGCTCGCGCTTGCGCATGTCGTAGGCGTTGGCGACCGGTCCCACCACCGGCGGAATCGAGAGCAGCACCAGTTCGCCGTGCTGCTCGGAACCGCCGTTGAGGTCCAGCGCCAGCGACCAGCGGCCCTTCTCGTCCAGGGCGAACCGGCCCGCCACCACGCGGTCCCACTCGATGCCGAGCGCGCCCCACGGGGTGCGCTGCACGATCGCCTCGTCGCTGAGCACCAGCCCGTCCCGGCCGAAGAGCAGGAACAGCACCGTGAGTCCCGCGGCCACCCCGAGCAGCAGCCCGGTGAACACCCGGTTCCAGCCGAAGACGCCCACCGTGGTCAGGGTGAGGGCGATGGTCACCGCCAGCGCCGCGCCACCGTAGGCCGCGGCCCGCCGCCCGGGCACGACGCCCGCCCGCACCATCGTCATTGCGCCCCAACCCTCGACATGCTCGCCCTTCGCGACCGATCGGTCGTCACCGTACCCGGCCGAGCCACCGCGCTCCAGCGCACGTACCCCGCGCGGTGAGGCCGGAGCGCGGGGCGGGCGGGCGGCTACTTCTGCTGCCGTAGCAACTCCAGAATCGTCTCGGTGTTGCGTCGGGCCAGCGTGGCCTCGCGGTAGGTGGCCAGGACGTAGGAGATCAGCGCTCCGCGCCGGGCCCGGTTGGGCGAGTCCGGTTTCTGATCCGGATCGTCCTTGCCGTCGAGCAGGTCGACGGGATTCACGTACCCGTCCCAGACCGTCTCGTTCCAGATGTCGGCCAGGCCGGCCCTGGTCCAGAACTGACCGTCCTTGACGTTGTAGAAGACCTTCTGGAACGCGGTGCGCACCGCGTGCGGCACACCCACCTGGTTGTGGATCTCGCTGAGCTGCCGATCGGACATGTCCCCGCCCCCTCCGTCGATGATGGTCCGAACCTCCCGGCGGAACGCGTCCATGTCGATGCCGGCCGGATCGATCTTGCCTTCGCTGCTGTACTCCTTGTGCCCGACCACATCGCCCCCGCCGAGCCGGCGCACGATCGCCGCGCAGCCCCGCCGGTAGGCGTCCAATTGCACCGGCGTCCAATCCGATCCGTCGCCCCGGGAGACGGCCTCGATGCCGATCGTGTGCCAGTTGGCGTTGTCGGTGGGCCACCCCGGCCACCGGCCGCGCCCGGCATGCCAGCAGACACCGGCCGCGATCACCCGGTACAGCCCGTCGCGCTCCAGCACCAATTGGGCGAGCGGGCCCGGGAGATCGGGGCGGCCGTCCTGCACGATGCGCCAATCGTTGGCGCCGCCGCCGGCCGTGTGATGGCACAGGACACCGCGGATGTCACGAAAGTCGCCGTGCCCGCGCTCTTTCCAGCCGTCGTGTTCCAGGACGCGCAGGCCCGCGGCCCGCAATACATCGGCAAGCCAGATCGGATCGCCGCTCCACGCCATGATGTCCCCCCGCTCGTCCGGACTCAGCGCGGAATCAGCGGCAGGACAGCCGGTGCGGTCTCGGATGAGGCCGCGAATCGCGGTGAGTATCGATCGACAGGAGTTCGTTCACGCCGCCGGGCGCGGATCGGTCCGCACCCAGACTGGGTGCGGACCGGGCGCGTCGGCGGCCTCGCACCGCACGGTCCGGGGCTCAGGACTCCAGCGCCACGGCCGCTTCCGCGGTGTAGACCAGGAACGTCAGGCTCTCCTGGAAGTACAGCTGGACCGTGTCGGCGTCGTGCGACAGGTAGCCGATGGACAGGTCCTGCCCGATCTGCAGATCGAAGTCGCCGCCGCGGGTGGACAGCACGAACGCGCCGTCGATGGCCGGGGCCCAGATGATGTCGCCGTCGATGAGGCGTTCGATATGGGTGCGAATCGGATGCCCGTGGTCCGAGGTCTCACTGACCGCGGTGTACAGATCGGCCGACAGCAGCACCGAGTACGGGCCGTCCACACCGGCCAGCCGCAGCTTGGACAGCGCCTGGGCGACGGCCTCGGGGGTCAGGCGCTCATCGACCGGCAGCTTGACCGGTTCGCAGACGCTCGAGGACCGCACGCCGGTGATGCCCGCGGCCGGAAAGCCCTCGAAGATGGCGCGATCCTCGGCGAAGGCGATCTTCTTCGCCGCCTCCTTGACCGCGTCCAGGTCGGTGTCCTTCGCGCCGCGTTCGACGTTGTCGAGCTCGGAGCGGTTCAGCACGAACGGCACCCGCAGTTCCACCAGCGGGAGCACCACGCGCTGGCGGGCCTGGATGCCTTCCCCGGGGGACTCGATCGGGGCGGTGCGCCCGACCGTGACCGCGGAGTAGTCCTCGCCGTGCGGTCCCGACAGATCGACCACACGCCGACCGGCGATGTGCCGCTTGAAGGTTCGGCTCGCCTCCTCTTCGATCGCCGCCCAAGCGGCGGAGGTGATCGGAGCGAGTTCGCGGTGGAGGTTGTTCATGCCTTAGCTCCTTTTCAACGTGCCGATGCCCAGGGATCCGTTACCCGAAGGAACAACGCCATCGGTCGCCGAGGATTCCCGGATCTCCTCAACGGTTGTACTACCCACTTCTCCCGCTTCCATGGACCCGGGAGCCTCCGGCAGGGCGTCGAAGAACCCCGCGGGCGGGGTGAAGAAGTTCGTGCCGGTCACGGCCTCGGAGAAATCGAGGATGCGGTCGTACGCCGCGTCCTCGGTCCCCAGGAACATGCGGGTCAGCATCTCCTCGGTCACGCTCGGGGAGGCCGCGTAGGCGATGTAGTACGTCCCGAATTCGCCGTCCTTGACGCTGCCGAACGGCATGTTGGCGCGCACGATGGTGCCGACGTCGTCCTGATCGTTCACCGCCACATGGGAATCGGCGGGCTTCTCGTCGTCGGAGAGTTCGAAGTCCGACATCTTGTGCCGGCCGATGACCTTCTCCTGCTCGTCGACGCTCAGCGCGTTCCACTCGCCCATGGTGTGCAGATACTTCTGCACGATCACGTAACTGCCACCGGCGAATTCGGGGTCGTCGTCGCCGATGAGGGCGGCCGAGACGGCCTGCTGCCCCTCGGGATTCTCGGTGCCGTCCACGAAGCCGAGCAGGTCGCGCTGCTCGAAGTAGCGGAAACCGACGGTCTGATCGACGATGGTGCCCGCGCCGGCCAGGCGATCGCCCAGCGCCATCGCCAATTCGAAACAGGCGTACTGGGTTTCGGCCTTGATGTGGAACAGCAGATCGCCGGGCGTGGCGGGAGCCGAATGCTTGCCCCCCGCGTACCCCGGGAATTCGTGTAGTTCAGCGGGTTTGGGCCCGGCGAACAGGCGGTCCCAGGCCGCCGAGCCGATGCTGGTGATACAGGCCAGGTCGGCCCCGGGGATGCGGAATCCCACGGATCGGCGCAGACCGGGCAGATCTGCGAGCAGGTCCCGCACGACCGCCTCGCCGCCCTCGTCGATGGTGACGACGAGAAAGATGGCGGCGGGCGACAGCGGGTTCAGGATCGGCTGCGGCTCACCCATGCGCTCCAGCCTAGAGGCCGGACGGAGCACCGCTACCAACCGGTAGCGGTGTGGCCGCTATTTCGCGACCGTGAGCAGGAAGGCCACGTCCTCCACGGCCTTCACGCTGTGCCGCGCGTCGGGGATGACCAGCAGGTCCCCGGCCGACCCCTTCCATTCGTTGGTGCCGCTGATCAGCGCCAGCACCCCGCTCAGGACGACCATCGTGGCCTCGCCCGGGTTCTCGTGCTCGGCCAGGGTCTGGCCCGCCGCCATGGCGATCACGGTCTGGCGCAGGCTGTGCGCGTGGCCCCCGTAGATGGTCTGCGAGCTGCGCCCGCTGGATGCCGTCGCCGCCAGCTTGAGCTGCTGACGGGCGACCGCGGTCAGCGATTTCTTGTCCATGGACTGCCTTTCGCCGGAGTATCCGTGAGTATGCCGGACACGTGTCGGCCGATCGGCGGTTTCGGGGGTTCGTTGCGGGAATTGGTGCATGCGGGATACCCGCGTTATACGAGGGCCCGCCCATAACGGCGGATGCGATAGCGCAGACCCGCCGCGGACTCGCGCCACACGTCGTCATCGGCGTGCCAGTGCGGGTCGATGGCGGGGGCCCAGCAGTCGCCGTCGATGTCGGCGTCGACCTCGGTGATCACCAGTTCTGTCGCGAAAGGCATTGCCGCGCGGTAGATCTCGCCGCCGCCCATCACCCACACCGGGTCGTCGCCGGCCAGCTCGAGCGCCTGCTCCACCGAGCTCGCCCGTTCCGCGCCCGCGGCCGACCAGTCGGCCTGCCGCGTCACGACGATGTTGCGGCGGCCCGCCAGGGGGCGGAACCGCTCGGGCAGCGAATCCCAGGTGCGCCGGCCCATCACGACCGGGTGCCCCCAGGTGACCTCCTTGAAGTGCGCCATGTCCTCGGGCAGCCGCCACGGAATGGCGTTGTCCAGGCCGATGACCCCGTCCGGGGTCTGCGCCCAGATCAGCCCGACGGTCCGCGCCGTGCTCACACCGCCACCGGCGCCTTGATCGCCGGATGATGCTGGTAATCCAGGATTTCGACGTCCTCGTACGCGTAGTCGAACAGCGACGCCGCCCGCCGCAGGGCCAGGCGCGGGAACGGGTACGGCTCCCGGGTCAGCTGCTCGCGCACCTGCTCGAGGTGATTGTCGTAGATGTGCACGTCGCCGCCGGTCCACACGAAATCGCCGACCTCGAGCTCGCACTGCTGCGCCACCATGTGGGTCAGCAGCGCGTAGCTCGCGATGTTGAACGGCACGCCCAGGAACAGGTCCGCGCTGCGCTGGTACAGCTGGCAGGAGAGCTTGCCGTCGGCGACGTAGAACTGGAAGAAGGCGTGGCACGGGGCCAGCGCCATGCGATCGAGTTCGGACACGTTCCAGGCCGAGACGATCATGCGCCGCGAATCCGGATCCTCGCGCAGGGTCCGCAGCACCTGGCTGATCTGGTCGATGTGGGCGCCGTCCGGGGTGGGCCAGGATCGCCACTGCACGCCGTAGACCGGGCCCAGGTCACCGTTCGCGTCGGCCCATTCGTCCCAGATGCTGACCCCGTGCTCCCGCAGCCAGGTGACGTTCGAATCCCCGCGCAGGAACCAGAGCAATTCGTAGACAATGGATTTCAGATGCACCTTTTTGGTGGTGATCAGCGGGAAACCGCGCGACAGGTCATAGCGCAGCTGGTGCCCGAAAATACTGCGGGTGCCGGTACCGGTCCGGTCCGACTTGGGAGTGCCCGACTCAAGAACGAGCCTGAGCAGATCCTCGTACTGGGTGTCACCGGCGGCCGTGCTCCGGGGGTCTCGAGAGGCACTGTTCACGCCTGGCAAGCTTACGCACCGTGCGGAAGCTCTTTGTGATCGGAATCGGCGCCGGTAATCCCGACCAGGTGACGGTGCAGGCCGTCAAGGCCATACGCCAGGCCACCACGTTCTTCGTCATCGGTAAGGGCGCGGAGAAACAGGAACTGGTCGACGTGCGCGCCGGCATTCTCGCCGAATACGCCGAACAGCCGCATCGGGTGGTGGAGATCGCCGATCCGCCGCGCGATCGCAGCGTGCCCGCGGCGCACGCCGACGACGCCTACCGGGGCGCGGTCACCGACTGGCACGAGGCGCGCGCGGAGCGTCTCGAGGCCGCGTTCGCCGACGCGGACGGGATCGGGGCCATCCTGGTCTGGGGTGATCCCGCGCTCTACGACAGCACCCTGCGCATCGTGGAACGCGTGCTCGAGCGCGAGGTCGTGCATTTCGACTTCGAGGTCATCCCCGGCATCACCAGCGTGCAGGCTCTGGCCGCGGCGCATCGCATCGTGCTGCACGAGATCGGCGAACCGATGCACGTGACCACCGGCCGCCGCCTGCGCGAGGAAGGGATGCCCGCCGGGCAGTCCACGCTGGTCATGCTGGACGCGGACTGCTCGTTCACGCAGATTCCGGGCGAGGACATCTACATCTGGTGGGGCGCGTACCTCGGCATGCCCGACGAAGTGATCATCGAGGGCCCGCTGCGCATCGTGGAACAGCGGATCGTGCGCCGCCGAGCCGCCCTGCGCGAGGCCAAGGGCTGGATCATGGACACCTATCTGCTGCGCTACCAGTAGCGGTCCGAATTCCCGATTGCGCGGAGGCCACTTCATGAGCGAGCGGGCACAGCCGGCGGCGCGCACCACGCGGGGCCGGCGCGGGCGGGCGGTGGTGGACGATCTGCCGTTCACCGTCGATCGCGCGGCGGCCGCGCCGCTGGCGGTGCAGGTGGCCGACGGGCTGCGCGGGGCCGCCGCGGCGGGCGCGCTGCGCGACGGGGACCGGCTGCCCTCGTCCCGGGAGCTGGCGGCGCGCCTGGGCGTGAGCCGGACCGTGGTCACCGCCGCCTACGACCAACTGCACGCCGAGGGCTGGATCGGCGGACGGCACGGGTCCGGGACCTATCTGACCGCCGCGCCCGCACCGGTGGGGGAGCGCTCCGAGCCGGGCGAACGGGCGAATCCGCTGGCGGGACTGCTGGATCTGGGCGCGGGCGCGCCCAGCATCGAGACCCTGGACCGGGCCGCGTGGCGGCGGGCCTGGCGCGCGGCCTCGGACCGGACACCGCTGATCCGGCGCGATCGAGCGGGCGAGCCCGAGTACCGGGCGGCCGTCGCCGAACATCTGCTGCGCCATCGCGGACTCGGCGCGGGCAGCGGTTCGGTGGTGCTGTCCACCGCCGGAACCAGTTCCGCCGTACAGGAAATCGCCGCCGCCCGGCTGCGCCCGGGCGATGTGGTCGCGATCGAGGATCCCGGCTACGTGCGGGCCGTCGGCGCCCTGCGGGCCGCGGGCATGCGGCCGGTGCCGGTGCCCGTGGACGAGCGGGGGCTGCGGGTCGATCTGCTGCCTGACGACGCCAAGGCGGTGTATTGCACACCCGCGCATCAGTTTCCACTCGGCGCGCGCATGCCCGCCGCGCGCCGCGTCGAACTCGTCGACTTCGCTCGCCGCCGGGGCGCACTGGTCCTCGAGGACGACTACGACGGCGAACTCCGTTACGACACAACGCCGTTGCCACTGCTGGCCACGCTCGCCCCGGACGTGGTCGTGCACCTGGGCACCACCAGCAAGATACTCACACCGACCCTGGGCATCGGCTGGCTGGTCGCCGCGCCCGCCGTGGCCGAGGCCGTGCTGGCGCACCGCGAGGCCACCGGCACCTCTCCCGCGCCCGCCGGGCAGCAGGTCGTGGCCGAACTGGCGCGCAACGGCGATCTGGCCCGGCACCTGCGCCGCCTGCGCCGGGACATGCCGGTGCGCCGGGCCCTGGTCATCGAGGAACTGCGGGCCTTCGGGCTGGCGGCGCGCGGCGACGACGCCGGGTCCCATCTCGTGGTGCCGCTCGACACACCGGACCAGGAGGACCGGGCGCTGGAAGCCGCCCGGGCGCGCGGGGTCTACCTCGACGGACTCGGCCGCCACCACCTCGGGCCGCGACACACCTTCGGCATCGCGCTCGGTTATGCGGCGCTGTCCGGGGCGGTACTGCCGGTGGCGGTCCGCCTGGCCGGGGCCGCGCTGGCCGAAGTCGTACAGTGGTCCGGGTAAGACAGGCGGACCACCCTACGACTACCGAAGTGGGTACGAGAGCATGAGCGAACAGGACATCCTCGCGCGGATCAAGGGCCTCGTCGACAAGGAACACGAGCTGCGCGCCGCCAGCGGGCAGGGCGAGATCGACCCGGAGACCGAACGCCGTCAGCTCGCCGAACTCGAGGTCATGCTGGACCAGTGCTGGGATCTGCTGCGCCAGCGCCGCGCCCGCATCGACCAGGGCCGCAACCCCGACGAGGCGCAGGCGAACTCGGCGCGACAGGTCGAGGGCTACCTGCAGTAGATGGCCGTTCCGCTCTGCCGGCCCGGCGGAGCGCGTGGCTACCATCGATGGACGGCGGCGGCCGTGCGCGCACGCGCGGCCGAGCCGTCGCGACCGGCACGACGCGGTGCCGGCGGAGCGAGTGGGTAGGCACATGGTGGCAACGACAGACATCACGACCGCCGACGGCGCCGTCCGCGGCCTGCGGGGCCGGCGGGTTTCACGCTGGCGGTCCATTCCCTTCGCCGCGCCGCCCGTCGGCGAGCTGCGGTTCCGCGCGCCACAGCCGGTGCAGCCCTGGACCGGGGTGCGCGACGCGACCCACTTCGGGTTCGCGGCCATGCAGCATCGGCGCGGCGCGCAGATCGGGCCGCGGCAGCAGCAGCCGACCGGCGAGGACTGCCTGACCCTGAACGTCACCGCCCCGAACACGCCCGCGGCCACCCCGCGCCCGGTGATGGTGTTCATCCACGGCGGCGGGTACCTGCTGGGCACCTCGGCGCTGCGGCTCTACTCCGGCAGTCGGCTGGCCCTGCTCGGCGACGTGATCGTGGTGTCGGTCAACTACCGGCTCGGTGCGTTCGGCTACGTGGACTTCAGCGAATACTCCACGTCCACACATCGATTCGACAACAACCTGGGCCTGCGCGATCAGGTGGCGGCGCTGGAATGGGTGCGCGACAACATCGCGGCCTTCGGGGGCGACCCGGGCAACGTCACCATCTTCGGCGAATCGGCCGGTGCGCACGCGGTACTCGCGCTCATGGCCACCCCCGCCGCGGCCGGACTGTTCCACCGCGCCATCTCCCAGAGCCCGCCCGCGGACTGGGGGCCGTCGCAGGCCGACGCCGCGCTCTTCGCCCGCCGCTGCGTCGAGCAGCTCGGCGCGGGTGCGGGCGACGGTGCGCAGGCGCTGCTCACCGCGACCCCGAACCGGATTCGCAGTGCGGTGGATCACGCCGTCAGCGCGGTCATGCGCGATCAGCCCGGGCAGTTCCCGGTCGCGCCGCAGGTGGACGGCGACTACCTGCCGCTGCCGATCATCGACGCCTTCACCGGTGGGAGCGCGCACCGGGTGCCGCTCATCATCGGCACGAACCGGGACGAGGGCACGCTGTTCTCCCGCTTCGACGACACCCTGCCCACCACGCCCGCGCGCATGCGCCGCCTGCTGCGGCAGGTGGGCGGCGACGCCGAGACCCGGGTGCTCGGCGCCTATCCGGGCTTTCCCAAGCCGAGGGTGGCGGTGCGCGTCGGCGGCGACTTCACGTTCTGGCGACCGTCGGTGGAGGTCATGTCCGGGCACAGCCGGTACGCGCCCACCTACGCCTACCGCTACGACTTCGCCCCGCGCGCACTGCAACTCGCGGGCTTCGGGGCGACGCACGCGCTGGATCTGATCCCCGTCTTCGGCGCGACGGCCACGCCGTTCGGGCGCGCGCTGTCCGCGGCGGGCGGGCAGCGGGCGTTCAACTCGGTGTCCGAACAGTTCCAGCGGAACTGGCTGTCCTTCGCGCGCACCGGAGCTCCGCTGGCGGCCTGGCCCGCCTACACCGAGGACGAGCGGGCGACCATGATCATCGACGCGCCGCAGCGGGTGGAGTTCGACCCGGAACGGGCCAAACGCCTGGCCTGGCAAGGTATTCGGGTTCCCGCGCTGACGTGAGCGCCGGTTCCGGCGGTCACTCGCCCGGACCGAAGATCCGCCCGCGGAACACGGCGTCGTGGGCGGGCCCCGTCTGCCGGTTCCGGGCAGATCACTTGAGCAGCCGGGACATCCGGCGGTCGGCCAGGATCTTGCCGCCGGTCTGGCAGGTCGCGCAGTACTGAAAGGATTTGTCCGCGAACGCCACTTCGCGCACGATGTCGCCGCACACCGGGCACGGCAGACCGGTCCGCCCGTGCACCTGCATACCGGATCGCTTCTCGCCCTTGAGCCGGGCTGCGTCCTGCCCGACCGAGCGGGCGATGGCGTCGGTCAGGATCGCCCGCATGGCCGCGAACAGCCGGGCCACCTGCTCGGCGTCGAGGCCGGAGGCGGTGGCGAACGGCGAGAGCTTGGCGGTGTGCAGTATCTCGTCGGAGTAGGCGTTGCCGATCCCGGCGAGCACGGTCTGATCGGTCAGCGCGTTCTTGATCCGCTGCGAGGTGCCCCGCAGCAGTTCGGCGAACTCGGGCTCGGTCACCGCCATGGCGTCCGGCCCCAGCCGGGCGATGCCCGCCACCTCCTGCGGATCGCGCACCACCCACACGGCCAGCCGCTTCTTGGTCCCGGCCTCGGTCAGATCGAACGCGGGCGTCGCGCCCTCGGGGGTGAACAGGTGCACGCGCAGGGCCAGCGGCCCCTTGCCGGGCTTGGGCGGCGTCTGGCTGGGTTCGTCGATCCACCGCAGCCACCCGCCCCGCGACAGATGCGTGATCAGCCATATCCCGTCGCAGTCCAGCCCGACGTGCTTGCCCCAATGCCCCGCCCCGGTGACGTCGCGCCCCGACAGCGCGGTGATCGGCGGGTCGAATGTCTTGAGCACGCTCAGCGCGGCGACATCCACCCGCCCGACCACCGCTCCCGTCGCATGGGCGCTCAAGAACTGCTCGAGCGCCACAATCTCCGGCAATTCAGGCACTCCCGCAGCCTACCGATCGGTACCGACAGGTGCGGCGCACACGCCCGGGGTTCGGGTTATCGCGGTGTTCGCGCGGATTCCGGTCACGTGACGGAAGGGCGGGGCCGGCCCCCGGCGCACGGCCGAATCGGGCGCGTGGAGAATCGTGGGCATCGCGCGCGCTCGATCGAACGGCCGGGAATTCCGGGTGCCGTCGGGGCATCCGAGACGAGCCGCCGGGTGAATTTCGAAAGTGGGTGCGCCGAGTCGTTCGAGCGGGCTTCCGGAGCGGTGCGGCTCGAATTCGGCAGGGGCAATTCATCGTACGTATCGGATGCCTCGTAATGATCTCGTGTGCAACGGATCTCGGAGTCCGCGCACTCGCTGATCAGCGCCGGTGCCGGGATGCTGGGAGGGTCGGCGGTGTGCCCTGGGTTCGGGGGAGGGGGTGCCCAGTTTTCGACCCCTCGAGACGGGTCGAAATGGGCCCGAATGATGATATCTGAAATCTCTGAACTGACGTCCATTGGACTGTTGTGCCAATTCGCATAGCGAACCAATGTGAATTATAGGAGCTGTGAAGAATTCGCTCGGTTGCCACTAAATGAACTGTTGATTGTCAATCTCGGGACGTCCGTGCATCGACACCGTAGAAGATATACGGCTGAATGATGCTCTTCGGTAGTAAATTTGAGTCGTGTGCACAGTTTGTCCGCCTTGTCGGTTCTTGTGCTCCGAGCCGCGCCCGGCGGAGAGGTTCGTGCGGACCATGAGATGAACCCGCGTCCAAGCGACGACAAAAACGGCGCTTCACATGATCCGGCAATGCGAAAAGTTTCTCTATTCGAACGCCGAATTTTCCCGGTGCGCTCGAGTTGCCGTCTCCGGGCCGCTCGAACCTCGATCAGCACCCCGCGCGTGCTCGCGGCGGGTGCCGGGCGGGCTGCCCGCCCGTAACGGGTGTCGCGGCCGAAACCGATTCGGCGCGTGTGCGGCGCGGTGATACTCGTTGTATGCCTTCGCCTTTGACGCCGCTACGGATGGACTCACCGCTGCTGCGGCGGGTGGTCGGGCAGTTGGCCGGGCTGGCGCAGGACGCGGTGCGGGGCGCGGTGACCGAGGTGGGGGTGTATCGGCAGCTGTCCGCGGAGTTGGCGGGGGCGGAGCTGAATGCGACTGCGCTGTCCCATCTTCTGACGTTTCTCGCGGTGGCCGAACAGGGCCGGGAGGCGGGGCCGGAGGATCTGGCGGCGATCACGGCGTCGGCGGGACGGCGCGCGGAGGAACGAATCCCGCTGCCCGACATGCTCGATGCCTACCTGACCGGAGCACGGGTGGTGTGGCAGACCGTCATCGCGGCGGCCGAGCCCGGCGACCGGGAGGACGTCGAGTCCTTCGTGGCGCACATGCTCGCGTTCCTGCACCGGACGACGGTGGCCATCACCGCCACCTACGTCCGCGTGCACGCCACCGTCTCCAACGTCGAACGCGACGCGCGGCACGCGCTGTGCACGGCGCTGCTCGCGGGCCAGGACGCCGGAACCCTCGCCGCCCAGGCCGAATTCGCGCTGGTGCGGTCCTACGCGGTGGTGACGCTGACCGTCGGCGGGGTGCCGGGCCGGCCCGGCAACACCGGGGAACTGGCGTCCGCGCGGCGCCGGGTGCGCCAGGCGCACGATCTGGTCGAGCGCCGGCACGGCGGTGAACATCGGCTGGTCGCCTTCGACGGTCACAGCGGCGTACTGCTGCTGCCCGCGGTGGATTCGGTGCCGCCGGACATCCTGGTTCGCGACCTCGCGGCCGCCTTCGCGCTGCCCGTGACCGCGGCGCTCGCACCCGCCGCCGAGGTCGAGGGCATCCCGGATGCCTTCGAATTGGCAGGGGAGATCTACGAATTGGCGCGGGCGCTGGAGCGTCCCGCCGGGCTGTACCGGCTGTCCGATCTCATGGTCGAGTACCAGATCACCCGGCCCGGGCCCGCGCGCGACGCGCTCGAGGCGGTGCTGGGACCGCTGCTCGAACACCCGCATCTGCTCGACACCCTGCGGGTCAACGTGCGCTACGGCCTCGATCGGCAGGCGGCGGCGAAAGCGCTGGGCCTGCACGCGAACACGTACTCCTACCGGCTCCGCCGCATCGCGGAGATGACCGGGCTGGACGCCACGGACGCCGCCGACGGGCGGGTGCTGGCCTCGGCGATGCTGGCGAGCGCGTTCCGCCGGACACCGCGGGCGACCGAGGCGGTGGAACGGCGACGGTAACCGATACCCGTCGCGACCGTCCGGCGCGGTCTACTCCGTCCAGCGCCGGTGGCCCAGGTGCACCGCACGATATTCGCCCGGGGTGGCGCGCATCTCGGTCCGGAAGGCGCGATAGAGCCGGCGCTCGCCGCTGAAGCCGCAGTCGAGCGCGATGGCGGCGACGGCCGCGTGCGGCCGGGCGAGCAGCAGGCGGCACGCGTACGCGACGCGCAGCCGGCGCAGCACAGCCCCGACGCCGCCGTCCGGTTCGAGCACCCGGTACAGGGTGCTGCGGGAGATGTTGCAGGACAGCGCGACGCGCTCCGCGGTCAGGGCGGCGTCGGTGAAATTGGCGCGCAGGTACGCGAGTACGCGCTCTCGGGTGTGCGTCGCCGCGGGGCCGCCGCGGGGATGGCGGTCGGACTCGAGGGTGAGCACGGCGGCCAGCAGATCCACCCCGTACGCCGAGAGCGCAGCCACCTCGTGCGGGGCGGCCTCCGGCGTCGACAGCCCCCGGAAGAACGCCGCGACCGCGGCGGCGGCGCCGTGCACCGGAACCGGCGCGCGCAGTACCCGGCGGAAGTGGTCCTCCGGCAGGCCGGTCCGGGCCAGCAGGACCGTGCGCGGCACACTCACCACGATCGAGGTCGTGGTGTCGCGCACGATGCTGCGCAGCGGCACTCCGGAGTCCACCAGCACCATCGAGCCGGGCGTCAGAGTCAGTGCGCCGCCGTCGTATTCGAGGACCTTCTGCCCGTCGGTGGTGATGACGGCGGTGATGATCTCCGACTCCCCGCGCGCCACGTGCCGGGCGGTGCGCCAGGTGGTCTGCCCGCCCACGGTCGCCGTGGTGATGGTCAATTCCGGGCCGGAGAGCACGGTGCCGGCGGATCCGACGAATCGGGTCCCGGGCAGCGGTTCGAATGCCACGGGGGCGAACTCGGCGGCGAGCCGGGTTTCCCAGAGCGCCGCCGATTCCCGCGCGGTGACGTGCCGTGCCGAGGCATCGTTCCGCCCGGCCTCGCCCCGCATGCCGCGATCCTGGCATATCGGTCGATCGCAAGAGTGCGATCGCCATTGTCTCTGTGGCACTGACAATTTCGGGTGTCACCGCTGTCGAATGTCACAAATGAGCGCGTGCACACCGCGCACGCGGGGCGCGGCGCGCGACGGTCCGGCCCCTTCTTGCAGGTGAAGGGACCGGACCGGGGCCGCTTGGGCGAAACGGCCCGGGGCGGAGGTGAATCCGCCCGGCATTCGAGACGCCGTGCCGGTAGGTAACCGGGTCACGAGCGCGGTGGTAGCGATCCGTATCCGCCGTCGAACGCCTGCCGCGAACTCTAATCGCGCCGCCCAGGTCAGATCGCCCGGTTCGTCGCGCCTGAGACTCAACGTCAGGGTGAATGACACTGAATGTCCGGGGTTTCCGTGAGTTTGCCGGCGACCTCGCAAGTTAGCTGGCCGGAACGGGCCCGCGGTTCGCGAATCTCGCACGGGCGGTGACGATCACGGAGTAGCCGACCAGGAGCGCGCCCCCGCCGCGCAGCGCGCCGATGAGCACACAGCGCACCAGGTCGTAGGGCCCGGCCGCCGCCGCCGGATCCAGGGCGCCGAGCACGCCCCCGGCGATCACGGCGAGCGCCGCCGCGACCAGCACCCGATTCCGCTGCGGCACAGGCGGTATCGGCTCCGCACGCCGGAGCCGGCGCGCGGCGAACCACACGAGGATCAGCACACCCGCCAGCGAGGACACGTAGCCGATCACGTTGTAGACCCGGTGCGGGCCGACGACCGACTCGCGGAACAGGTCCCAGTGGCGCACCGCCGCGCCGTCGGTGTGAGTCAGGGCGTCCCAGGCGAGATGTGTCACGGCACCGGCGATCAGCGCCGCGGTCACCCGCCACCACGCGGGCCGGTCCCCGAACGTGACGGCACGGCCGAGCAGCGCGATCAGAGGCGGGACCAGAACCCGCCCCAGCGCCAGCAGGAGCGCGCCGAGCACCAGGATCACCGGCAGTCCGCGCAGATCGTGCGTGAGGCCGCCGTCGATCCCGATCGGCGCGTAGTACACCGTGTCGGGTGCGAGGCTGCCCGCGGCGAGGGCGGGCAGCCACAGCCGACGGCGCAGCGGCAACACCACCGCGGGATGGGCAAGGGTGAACGGCACGGGCTTCCTCCCCTAGTGGTCTGCGAATCGGGCGCGGAATTGGCTATTCGGCCGAGCCATTCGTCGCGCGATGCTGGTCCCATGACCGAGCACGTGACACGAGCGCCATTGTCGTCCACCCCGCGCAGCAGCCTCACCCGCGCGAAGGAGCGCGGGCGGACCGACCGCGCGGAGTTGGACGCCGTGCTGGACGCGGGCCTGCTCTGCCACCTCGGTGTGCTGCTCGGCGGCGGTCCCGTGGTGATCCCGACCATCTACGGGCGGTCGGGCGACACGCTCTACCTGCACGGCTCGACCGGAGCCGGGAACATGCGGGCGGCGCTGACCGGACCCGTGTCGGTCTCGGTGACGCTGGTGGACGGGCTCGTCTACGCGCGCTCGGCCATGCACTTCTCCATGAACTACCGCTCGGCGGTCATTCACGCCCGGCCGGTCGAGGTCACCGACCCGGCGGAGCGGATGGCGGCCCTGCGGGTGATCGTGGAGCACGCCGCGCCCGGCGCCTGGGACGGCGTGCGCGCGCCCAGCAAGAAGGAGATGGCCGCGACCATGGTGCTGGCCCTGGATCTCACCGAGGCGTCGGTGAAGGTCCGCACCGGCGGTCCCCGGGACGACGCGGCGGACATCGAGAACGGCGGGGTGTGGGCGGGCGTCCTGCCGCTGCGCCAGGTCTGGGACGCGCCGCTCGACGCGGACGACCTGGAGCCGGGAGTCGATGTGCCCGGCCACGTGCTGGCCCGGGTGACGCGGGATCGGAGCCCGGCCGGGGCGTGAACGCGGCGCGGTTACCAGGCGGTCGCGTCGAGTCCGAGGCCGGACAGCACCCCGGTCGCGAGTGTGATCAGCGCCGAATTGTCCGGCACCGCATCGGGATCCAGGCTCACCAGGGACAGGGTGTAGCCGTCGGCGATCCGGGTGAGGTACCCCGAGAGCCGGGTGCGTGGCAGGCCGTCGGCGCGCAGGCCGGGGTGGATGGCGCGGGCCGCCACCCCGGTGCACGGGTGCGGGCCGAGGAACAGCAGCGAGTCGGGCAGCGTTCCGATGTTGGAGCACAGGATGTCTCGCTCTCCCGCACCCTTGGCGAGCCGGTACGCCCAGCGATCGGGAACGACCTGGAGCAGCTCTTCCGGTATGCCGCCGGGACTGCTCATCCGATGTTCGTACGCGGCCCTGGCCCGGTGCCGGATCGAGGCCGGGGTGTCGGCGGGCGTGACGGCGATCTCCGTCATGGCCATGTCGTTGTCGACCCGGGGTTCGTCGCGGGTGTCCACCGGCAGGCTGGCGGCGATGGTGTCCGACCCGAAACCGCTGTCCCACAGTATTTTCGCGACCACGTACACGAACAGGCTGTTGGCGGTGCCGGCGTGCGCCACCGCGACCCGATTCCATTCGCGGGCCGGAATCTGCAGTGCCGCCGCGTGTGTCACGGTGCGGCCGGGGTCGCGCGGCGCCGGCCGCGAGATCGGCGCGGGCGGGCGCGCGGGCAACCCGCGCCGCAGCGCGCGAGCGGTTCCGCCGATGACCGTGCGCCACTGCCGCCGGGCGTCGGCCCAATCGGAGTGGGTCGCGGCCGGGTCGGCCAGGGGCGTGCCCGTCAGCGCGTGGTCGATGGCCAGGGTCAGCGCCCGCCCATCGGCCAGCGCGTGCGAGCACGTCAGCGCGGCGACGCTGCCGCCGTCCAGCAGATTCACGCTCGACAGCCGCCACCCGGGCTCGATTTCGGGATCCAGGTGCGCGCCCTGGGTGTCGGCCCAATCCAGCAGGGCGGTCGCGGGAATCGCGGTCTCGTGCAGGGCGAGCGGATGCGCCTGCGCGTTCGGCTGCCAGCGCGGGCGCGCGCCCGGGACGCGGCCGCGGATCACCCGCCGCCCGAGCGGGCCGGTGCGCAGCGCCTCGTGCACCCGCGCCAGCAGGGCGGTGTCGACCGGATCGGCGGTACGCCACAGGCCCTGCAGGGCGATCGGGGTGCCCATACCCCGGTGCGCCCGCAGGAACATCTCGTCCACCACGCTCAGCCGATTCATCGCTGCGCAGCGTACCGGGGCACGCCGACGCGTTCGCGCCGCCGGATCGGCGTGAGCCGTGCGATTCAGCTCGGCTGTCCGTGCCGTCCCGCGCCGGCGGCGAAGCGGGCCGCGCCGTCCAGCGCGCCGTCCAGCAGCGCGCGCATGCCGTGCCGGAACTCGTTCGCGACGGCGGCCGGCTCCTCCAGCCCCTCCTGCTCCAGCGCGGACATGCGATCCGAGCGCAGGCAGGTCTGCGGGAGAGCGGCCAGCTGTGCGGCGAGTTCCTCTGCCGCGGAACGGGATTCGCCGACCGGTACGACCCGGTTGACCAACCCGATCGCCAGCGCCTCGGCGGCGTCGACCTCGCGGCCGGTGAGGATCAGATCCATGGCGCGCCCGGCGCCGATGATGCGGGGCAGGCGCACCGTGCCGCCGTCGATGAGCGGGACGCCCCAGCGGCGGCAGAAGACGCCGAAGGTGCTGTCCTGCTCTGCAATTCGCATGTCGCACCAGATCGCGAGTTCGAGCCCGCCGGCCACCGCGTAGCCCGAGACCGCGGCGATGACGGGTTTGGACAGCCGCATGCGGGTCGGGCCCATGGGGCCGTCGCCGTCGTCGGCGGCCCGGTTGGAACGCTCGGTGCCCAGCGCCTTGAGGTCGGCGCCCGCGCAGAAGGTGCCGCCGTCGCCCCAGAGCACGGCGACCGCGGCGTCCGGGTCGGCGTCGAACTCGCGGAAGGCCGCGGCGAGGGCTTCGGCGGTGGGACCGTCGACCGCGTTGCGGGCCTCGGGGCGATGCAGGATCACGGTGGTCACGGGGCCATTGCGTTCGACTCGTACGCTCACCGGGCCGACCATACGCCGTAAATCCGCCCTTGCGTCAAGAAATGAATCAATGGTTCACTTCTTGTGTGGCCTACCGCAGAACACCCGCAGTCCAGGCCCGCCTCGATGCCCAGGCCGGATCGATCGTGCGGGCCGCCATGACCGTCCTGTCCCGCGACGGCTACGCCGGGCTCTCGGTCGCGGCCGTGGCCGCCGAGGCCGGGGTCGCCACCGGCACGGTCTACAAGAGCTTCAGCGGCAAGGCCGAACTGGTGACGGCGGTCTTCCGCGAGGTCGTCACCCGGGAGGTCGCGGCGGTCGCCGTCGCGGGCGGCACCGAACCCGTCGACCCCACCGCGGCCGGCGTGTTCGCCCGCGACCGGGTCACCGCCGCCGTCGAGACCTTCGCCGGTCGCGCCCTCAAGAACCCCAGGCTGGCCTACGTGCTGCTGGCCGAACCGGTGGACGCCGCCGTCGACGCCGAACGCCTGCGCTTCCGGCGGGCCTTCGCCGAAACCTTCGAATCCGCCATCGCCGACGGCGTCGCCACCGGTCAGCTCCCGCCCCAGGACGCGCGGACCAGCGCCACCGCCCTGGTCGGGGCGATCGGCGAAGTGCTGGTCGGGCCGCTGGCCGAAGAACTCGAGAGCGAGTCGGTGGTGCCCGAACTCGTCGCCTTCGCATTGCGCGCACTCGGTGTCCCCGCCCGGTGAACGCATGGAAACCGAACAAGGAGTCCCGCATGCAGACGCATGAAGTGTTCAACCAGGTCCCGAATCTGGTGCCCTTCGACAACTCTCGCAATCCCGCGCTGCTGGAGGGCCTGCACCGCGAGGGCGCCGGCTGGGCCGAGGACGAGGTGCGCACCCTCGGCGCGCTGGCCGGCGGCGCGCGGGCGCAGGAGTGGGGGCGTCTGGCCAACGACTACCCGCCGGTGCTGCGGACCCACGATCGCTACGGCAACCGGATCGACGAGGTCGACTTCCACCCGCACTGGCACGATCTGATGCGGGTCGCGGTGGAGCACGGGCTGCACGGTTCGCCGTGGCAGGATCCGCGCCCCGGTGCGCACGTGGCGCGCGCGGCCAAGTTCTACACCTGGGGCATCGCCGACGCCGGCCATATGTGCCCGATCTCCATGACCTACGCGGTGATTCCCGCACTGCGGCACAACCCCGAACTGTCCGCGACCTTCGAACCGCTGCTCGCCTCGCGCGTCTACGACTACGGGCTGCGCGACCCCGCGTCCAAAGCCGGTCTCATCGCGGGCATGTCGATGACCGAGAAGCAGGGCGGCTCCGACGTGCGGGCCAACACCACCGTCGCCACGCCGCAGGCCGACGGCACCTACCGGGTGGTCGGCCACAAGTGGTTCACCTCGGCGCCCATGTCGGACATGTTCCTGACCCTGGCCCAGGCGCCCGGCGGGCTGTCCTGCTTCCTGCTGCCCCGCGTGCTGCCGGACGGATCCCTCAATGCCCTTCGCCTGCAACGGCTCAAGGACAAACTGGGCAACAAGTCCAACGCCTCCTCGGAGATCGAGTACGAGAACGCGGTGGGCTGGCTGGTCGGCGCGGAGGGCGCGGGCGTGAAGACCATCATCGAGATGGTCAACATGACCCGCCTGGACTGCGTCATCGGCTCCGCCACCGGCATGCGCGCGGGCCTGGTGCACGCGGTGCATCACGCCCGGCATCGAAAGGCGTTCGGGGCCAACCTCATCGACCAGCCCGCCATGCGCAACGTGCTGGCAGACCTGGTGATCGAATCCGACGCCGCGACGACCGTCATGATGCGCCTGGCCGGGGCCACCGACCGGGCCGCGACCGATCCGGCGGAGGCGAACCTGCGCCGCATCGCCCTGGCGGTCACCAAGTACTGGGTGTGCAAGCGCGCACCCGTGCACGCCGCCGAAGCCCTGGAATGCCTGGGCGGCAACGGATACGTCGAGGAATCCGGCATGCCGCGGCTGTACCGCGAGGCCCCGCTCATGTCGATCTGGGAGGGCTCGGGCAACGTGGCGGCCCTGGACGCGCTGCGTGCCATGGGGCGTCAGCCCGAGACCGTCGAGGCGTACTTCACCGAGGTGTCGCAGGCGCGCGGCGCGAACGCGCACCTGGACAACGCCATCGACCGGATCGGCAAGGAACTCACCGATCTGGCCGACATCGAGTACCGGGCGCGGCGCGTGGTCGAGCTGATGGCGCTGGTGCTGCAGGGCGCGCAGCTGGTGCGGCACGGCCACCCCGCGGTCGCGGATGCCTTCTGCGCCACGCGTTTCGGCGGCGACTGGGGCATCGCGTTCGGCACCCTGCCCGCCGGGGTGGACACCGCCGCGATTCTCGAGCGCGCCTTCGTCGACTGACACCGGACCCGCGCCGGTTCCCGGAAGCGGCGCGGGTTCACTGCGGCCGGATCAGGCCATGGGCGGCAGGCCGGCCTCGGCCAGGGTTTCCCGCAGGACGCGAATGGCCTTGGGCCCCACCCCGTGCAGGGCCAGCAGCTCGGCCTCGGAGGCGCCGGAGAACTGTTCCAGGCGGGTCAGGCCGATCAGGGCGAAGGCCCTGGTCGCCGGGTTTCCGATGCCCCGCGGCAGATTCGAGTCGGTCATGAGCGCAGCCTAGCCCGGTGCGCCCGGTGCGATCCAGGACACGCTTCCCACCCGGGGACAGCGGTAATAGCGTTGCGGTATGCCTCGTACAACGACGTACAGCCAGTGGATCGCCCTCCCGCCGCAGCGGCTCTGGGCGGTGCTCGGGGACCCGGGCCGGTGGCCCGAATGGAACCCGGCCGTCACCGCGGTGCGGATGCACGCCGCACCGGCCGTCGGCGCGACGGGTGACTACCTGCCGCGCGGGCGAGCGAACGAGGCCGTACACGGCAGGTTCGCGAAACCCTTCACGCTCGCGACCTTCGTTCCGGAGCGCGAAATCACCATCGAGCAGCCCGAACCCGCCGGCGTCATGCGCATGCGGTGGACGCTGACCCCGCGGGACGGGGGCACCGAACTGCGCCAGCAGCTCACCTTCGGCGGGGTGTCCGCCCCGCTCGCGCGGGCCGTGGTCGGCACACTGCTGCAGACCGACGCGCACACCGGATTCGCGCGCCTGGCTCTGCTGGCCGGTCTCGAACCCGCCGCTGACGCGCTCACCGTCGTCATCGCGGGCGGCACCGGCGCGCTGGGCCGCGCGCTGGCCGCCGACCTCACCTGCCGGGGCCGACGGGTTCGCATCCTGACCCGCCGCCGGGTGCCGGAGCTGCCGTACGAGCAGTACGAATGGGACGGGCGCGGCGCCGACGAATGGACTGCCGCGCTGCGGAATCCGGGCCCGGTCGCCGTGGTCAACCTGGCGGGCAAACTCGTCGACGTGCGGCCGACACCGCGCAACATCGCCCAACTCCGGGACAGCCGAGTCGATTCCACGCGGGCGCTGGTGACCGCGGCCGCGGCGCTGGACCGGCCGATCGACTACTGGGTGCAGGCCAGCACCACCGCCATCTGGTCCGACGCGGGCGAAACCCGGTGCACCGAAACGACTCCGCTGCCCGTACCCGGCCTGCCGCAGATGACCGGCGTCGCCGAACCCTGGGAGCGGGCGTTCGACGGCGCCAACGCCGCGCACCGGACGGTCCTGCGCACCTCGATCGTGCTCGATCCGGACGCGCCCGCGCTGCGCATGCTCGTCCGGCTGGCCACCCTCGGCCTGGGCGGCAGCGTCGGCACGGGCAGGCAGTGGTTCAGCTGGATCCACCGCCGAGACTGGCTCGCGATAGTGCGCGCGGCCCTGGGCCTGGACCCGGAGGTCGCCCTCCCGAACGGAATCGTGGTGGCCGCCACCGACTTCCCGGTCCGCAACCGCGATCTCATGGCCACCCTGCGCCGCCACGTACGCCGCCCCTGGTCGCCCCCGACCCCCGCCCCCGTGCTCGCCGTGGGCGCGGTGTTCCTGCGCACCGACCCCGCCCTCGGCCTCACCGGCCGCCACGCCACCTCGGAGGTGTTGCGGCGGGCCGGGTTCCGCTTCCACTTCCCGACCCTCGACGAGGCGCTGAGCGATCTGCTGCCGACTCGGTCGAAGTAGAGACCGGGGCCGGGGTATTGCGTGGCCTGCGGTGAAAATTGCTTGCTGTCAGTGCAATTCGAGGCGGGCGAGATCCCTGCGGCCGGCCACGCCCAGCTTGCGGAACGAGCGGGACAGGTGGTGGCCGACGGTCTTCGGGCTCACGAACAGGCGTGCGCCGATCTCGCGATTGGTCGCTCCGGTGGCAGCGAGCCGGACCACCTGGAGCTCCTGCGGGGTGAGGCGGGCGGTCAGGTCCGGTTGCGGCTCGGGGAGCATGCCGACCCCGGCCGCCCGCAGTTCGGCGCGGGCCCGGCGCGCCCACACCTCGGCGCCCAGGCGCTCGAAAGTCCGGAGCGCGTCGCGCAATTCGGTTCGGGCCTCGGTGGTCCGGCGTTCCCGGCGCAACAACTCGCCGTAGAGCAGCCCGGTGCGGGCGCAATCGAAATGGCGGCCCTGGGCGGCGTGCAGTTCCAGCGCGCGGACGAAGGCGGCGGCATCGTCCGCCAGCAGTGCCGTGGCGCGCAGCAGCAGGGCCGTCGCCCAGGGCGCTTCGAGAGCGTCGGCCCACAGTCGCAGCTCGGCGAGCGGCCGGTCGGCGCGCTCGCGCCGGCCCAGGCGCACGGCGGCTTCGACCCGGTCCGCGAGCACCGGCAGCCACTGCGCGTGCCGCCGGGTCGGAATCTCGCCGAGCGCTTCCATGCGGTCCAGCGCGTCCCCGTACCGTTCGGCGCCCATGTCCGCCAGGGCCCGGGCCCAGTCGAAGTGCGCGCGGTGGAAGGGACTCGGTCCCGCCGACTCGGGCGTATCCCCTCCGGCCGGGTTGCGCTGTCCCGCAGCACCGGTCGGTTGGTCGTCCCCCGCGGGGGCGACCGGCGCGCCTGCGCCCGCAACGCTCGCCGGGTGGTCTTCACCGGGTCTGTCCGCCTGGTTGGCGTCGCCTGTGCCGTGCCCCGGGCGGTTGACATTTGCGCTGCCCGCCGGATGGTCTTCGCCTGGTCGGTGCGCCGGCTCGTCTACGCCCGCCCCGAGTACCGAGCGTTCCTCGCTCGTGGCGGACCCGGGGCGGTACACGGTCGCGCTGCCGGCCGGGTGGTCTTCGACCGGCCCGAACACCGGGTCGTCCACGCCCGCACCGCGTACCGCGGCCAGCAGGGCCAGGTTGGAATCGGCGTGCACTATCCGGATCGGCTGATCTATGTGCTCGGCGAGGCGTCTGCCCTCGACGGTCAAGAGCTCCGCCTCGCGAAAGTGGCCGAGCAGGAACTCCACCGTGCCCTGCCACAACTCGGCCAGTGCGAGCCAGCCGAGCAGGCCGCGCGAGCGGCAGGACTCGGCGAGATCGGCCAGGATCTCGCGGGTGGTTTCGAGATCGCCGATGATCAGGGTCTGCGTCGCGAGCACGAACTGAACCTGGGGGGAGTGGTGCCGAATATCTTGTGGCGCTACGGCATTGCTGCGGATCAGGCGGATTCCCGCCGCCGGATCGGCGCTGTAGAGCGCGAGGATTCCGTCGTACGACAGCAGGAACCGCTCCCTGTCCGGGCTCGGCGGCAGCGCCGCCAGGGCCGCGCGCGAATCGCGGAACGCGCCGAGATCGCCCAGGACCCAGGCCATCCGGCCCGCGTCGAAGAGCATGGCCGCCGCCAGCGCCGGATCCGTGGCGGCCGCCTCCTGCGCGCCGGTGCACAGCAGCCCGTGCGCGGTCGCCGGCGAACCGTGCTCGAACTCGATATGCGCGAGCACCCCGGCCAGGCGGGCGCGATGGGCGGGGCTGCGCGTCGATTCCCGAGCCTGCCGGGCGAGCACGCACGCGCGGGTGAATTGACCGGCGTCGGCGGCGTTCTCGACCGCGTGCACCAGCCGGCGCGCCCGCTGGACCGGATCGGGGGTCAGGCGCGCGGCCCGCTCCCACGCGGTGGCGGCCGCGCCGTGCCCGGTGCGCCCGCGGGCGCTCTCGGCGGTGACTTCCAGGGCCGCGGCGACGGTTTCGTCGGGCCCGCTCGCGGCCGCCGCGCGATGCCATACCGCCCGCTCCGGCTCCGCGGCCAGGGTTCGCGCGAGGGCGCCGTGCACCGCGACCCGCTCGGCGGCGGTGGCCGTTCGGTACGCCGCCGCCCGGATCAGCGGATGGCGGAAGCGCACGGCGCGGGCGGTCACCACGATCATGCCGGTGCGCTCGGCCGCCGCCAGCGCGCTAGGGCCCGAACCCAATTCGCGCAGCGCCCCCAGAATCACCCCCGGGTCGCCGCCGTGCTCGGCGGCCGCGACCACCAGTGCGAACCGCGTGCCCTCCGCCAGTCGCGCGATCTGTCCGCCGAAGCCCGCCCGCAGACGTTCGGGCAGCGCCAGCGGGCCGGCGACCGGCGAATCCGCGTTCATGCCCGGCAATTCCAGCAGGGCCAGGGGATTGCCCGCCGACTCGGCGACCACGCGTTCACGAATTTCCATGGCCAGGCCCGGAATCCGCTCCGCGAGCAGAGCGCGCGCGGCGTCGGCGTCGAGCGGCGGCAGCGTCACCACCGGCAGACCCGCCGCCTCGAACTCCGGTCGCCCCGCGAAAAGCATGACCACGCCCTCGTTTCCGAGCCGCCGCGCGGTGAACAGCAACGCGTCCACCGAGGGCCGGTCGAGCCACTGCGCGTCGTCGATCGAGCACAGCACCGGCCCCCGCGTGGACGCCTCGGCCAGCAGCGACAACACCGCCAGCCCGACCAGGAATCGCTCCGGGGGCTC
This sequence comes from Nocardia sp. NPDC003693, assembly GCF_053981095.1. NCBI lineage: Bacteria > Bacillati > Actinomycetota > Actinomycetes > Mycobacteriales > Nocardiaceae > Nocardia > Nocardia sp. NPDC003693. The sequence continues at coordinate 7,467 of NZ_JBSFNO010000051.1, read as the reverse complement.
GGCCGACGACAAGCTCAGCGCCGCGCCCAGCGCCGCCCGCTGCGGCGCGGGCAGCGCCGAGATGTGTTCCAGCACAGGCTGCAACAGCCCCCGCAATCCGGAGAACGCGATCTCGCCCCCACTCTGCAGTCCGGTGATCCGCAATACTCGCCATTCCCCGGCGGGCACGCCGGTCACAGCGGCACCCCCACCCCGTCCTCCGGACCACCCAGATGAGCCGGGCGAGACCCAGCCGCGCGCCTGGGCGAGCAGCGCCGACTTCCCCTCACCCGCCCCCGCGATCACCGCCGCCGCCCCGCTCCGCCCCCCGGCGCCCGCCGCCAGCAGCTCCCCGATCACCCGTTCCGCGTCACTCCGGCCGTACAGCATCAACTCACCCTCCGGGTGTGAACCGGGACCTCGTGCACGGCCGAGATCCCCCGTGTGGACGTCGGTTTCGAGGTGTTGACCCCATGGCAAAACCGCACTCGGATTGACGAACACCCGGGATCGCCGTCTGCTTCCACCTTCGTCGCCCCGCGCTGTGTGAGTTCGGCAGGCGCGTCGGGACACTCGTTGTCCCGGTGCGCGTGCGAATTCGCATCAGCCTTCCCGCGTGAGCCAACTCCACCGCAGAGTTTCGGGACGTGAGGTGCATACCCGCACCGGGTTTTCCGCCGCAGCCCAGGTGCACGAGGGCAGTACTCGCAGCAGTCGTATCGTGTTGTGACCTGCGATGTTCGGGCCAGTTCGGGATGAGGCCCCGGCCCGGCGGTCCGAGGTCGGGACGAGTCGTGACGGGGTCGCGCCTCACTGAGCGCTGCGGGCCGAGCCGGTCGTTCGATATGCCCACCGGAGCCGCGGTGGCCTTCGCCGAGTTCGGCTGCGGCGCGTCTGCGAGATTCGGCGAACGTGCGCCGGCCCACGAGGCCGGATTTCTCGCCGTGGAAGCACATCCGAACTCAGCCCAGGGACAGGTGGGCGAGCTCCACACGGTTGCTCACGCCCAGCTTGGGGAACGCCCGGTACAGGTGGTGGCCAACGGTTTTCGGGCTCAGGAACAGCTGGGCGGCGATCTCCTTGTTCGTCGCGCCGGCGGCGGCCAAGCGGGTCACCTGCAACTCCTGGGGAGTGAGCAGGCCGGCGAGGTTGTCGCCGGGCTCCGGCGGCGCGCCCGCACCGGCGGCCCGCAACTCCGCGCGGGCGTGCTCGGCCCACGGGACCGCGCCCAGCCGATCGAACGTGCGCAGCGCGGCGTCCAGGTGCGTGCGCGCCTCCTGCGTGCGGCGCTCGCGGCGCAGCCACTCGCCGTAGAGCAGCGCGGTGCGGGCGTGGTCGTACCGGCGATCAACCTCGGCGTGCAGTTTCAGGGCGCGATCGAAGCTCGCGCCGTCACCGGCGACGAGCGACTGGCACCGCAGCAGCAGGCCCTCGGCCCACGGGGTGTCCAGCGCCGCCGCCCAGTCCTCGATCTCGGCCAGCGCGCGAGCCGCGCGCTCGGGCCGGCGCGCACGCACCGCCGCCTCGATCAGATCGGACAGCAGATCGACCCAGTGCCCGCGAGCCTGCGCGGGCGCGTGATACAGCGCCTCGAAACGCGCCAGCGACTCGTCGTAGCGGCCCAAGCCGAGATCGAGCAGCGCCAGCGCCCATTCGCAGTGCGTGGCGTCGAGCGCGTTGACATCGCCGGTGGCCCGGCGCAGATTCCGCTCGGCCAGCTCCCGGCAGCGCTCGGTCTCACCGCGCCGCGCGGCCAGCACCGCCAGCACCGCTTCGGCCCCGGCGATCCGGGCCGGTTGACCGATGTCGGTGGCGATCCGCACCGCGGCCGTCGCGGTCACTTCGGCGTCGCAGAGTCGGCCCATGATCAGCTCGGCCGTGGCCAGGGTGCAGGCCACGGCCGGGTACCAGCCGATCATGCCGCGCTCGCGGACCAGTCCGGCCAGCGCGCTCAACTGCTCGTGCGCGATCTCCATGTCGCCGACGAGCGCGGACTGCAGCGCGAAAGCCATACGCAGGGAGATCATGTCGAGCGGCACCGAGTCCGCGAACGCGACGTTCGCGCGGATCAGCCCGATGCCGAGGCGGAGTTCACCGTCCAACAGCGCGATACCGCCGCGCAGCGCCGAGTACGGAGTGCGCACGGCGTCGACCGGAACGGTGGCCAGCAGTTCGTGCGCTGCGCGAACACCCGCGATGTCGCCCGCGGTCCACGCGATGCGGCCCGCCTCCACCAGGTGCCAGGCCGCCCGCTGCGGATCGAGCGTCAGCACCTGATCCGCGGCCTCGAGGGTCAGCCGGTGTGCCCGGCGCAGCGAACCGAACTCGAACTCGATCAGCGCCCGGACCGCCAGCACCCGCGCCCGCTGCGCCGGGTCCAGCGGCGCGTGCTCGGCCTCGCGCGCCAGGCGCAGGGCGCGGTCGGTGTACCCGGCCTCCACGGCGGTCTCCACCGCGAGCGTCAACCGGCGTGCCCGGACCTGCGGATCCGGGGTCAGCTGTGCCGCACGCTCCAGCGCGGCCGCCGCCGACGCGTGCCCGATTCGCTCCCGCGCCTGCTCGGCGGCGAATTCGAGTGCGGCGGCGACGGTTTCATCCGGACCGGTGCGCGCGGCCGCCAGGTGCCAGGCGCCGCGCGCCGGATCGGCCGCCAGCGCCGCGGCGAGGGCCCCGTGCACGGCGAGCCGGTCGGTGAAACTCGCACCGTGGTAGGCCGCCGAACGGCGCAGCGGATGCCGGAAGCGCACGGACGGCCCGGATATCGCGACCATCCCCGACCGCTCGGCCGCGGCCAGCGCCGTCGCGCCGAAACCCAAGGCGTCCAAGGCGCGCAGCGTCACGGCCAGATCCCCGGTTTCCTCCGCGGCCACGACCAGCAGTGCCGCCCGCGCGTCGGCGGGCTGCTCGGCGATCTGCCGCTGATACCCGCACCGCAGGCGCTCGGGCAGCGGGAGCGGTCCGGCGGTCCCGGCGGCCTCGGCGTCCATCGCCGGGAATTCCAAGAGCGCCAGCGGATTCCCGGCCGCTTCGCGCAGCACCCGATCGCGCTGTTCGATCGCGAGCCCCGGCCAGTGCCCGGCGAGCAGCTCGGCGGCCGCCGCCGCGTCCAGCGGCCCGAGCCGGATCTCGGGCAGCCCGCCGACCTCGAAACCCCCGCGCGCCCCGAAGATCATGACCACGCCCTCGGACCCGAGTCGCCGTGCCACGAAACGCAATACGTCCGCAGAGGGCCGATCCAGCCACTGGGCGTCGTCGATCAGGCACAGCACCGATTCCCCGGCCGAGAGCTCGGCCAGCAGCGTCAGCGTCGCGATGCCGATCAGGAAGCGGTCCGCACCGTCGGCCGGGCCCAGCCCGAGGGCGCCCGCCAGCGCCCGGCGCTGCGGTCCCGGCAGGCCGTCGATGCGATCCAGTGCGGGGCCGAGCAGCAGATGCACACCCGCGAAGGGCAATTCGGATTCGCTCTCCACCCCGGAACAGCGCAGCACCCGCCGCCCGGCCGCGAGATCCGCGGCGTGGTCCAGCAGCGCGGACTTGCCCGCGCCCGCGTCGGCGGTGATGGCCAGCGCACCGCTGTGACCCTGCTCGGTGGCATCGAGCAGCGTTCGTATCTGCCGCACTTCGGGGCCACGACCGTACAGCACATGCGACAACCTATGCACCGCGGCGGGATTCGGCAATCGTTTGCGAACATTGGTATTCGCAAAAATTCGCGAGCCGGTGCGCCGAACTCGGGATTGCCGGGACGACGGCGTCGAACATCACAGGCCCGGCCGATCGCGCGGGATCGGCCGGGCCCGTGTCACCGGCGGCGGAGCGCCGGGGTCAGTTCGCGCGCTCGGCGCGGTACCAGCGAATCAGCGCGTCGGTGGAGGAATCCGATTGCGGCTCGGGCTCCTGCGCGCTCGTCAGCAGCGGTTCCACCGCGAGGGCCTGCGCCTTGCCGAGCTCGACACCCCACTGATCGAAACTGTCGATGCCCCATACGGCGCCCTCCACGAACACCTGGTGCTCGTACAGCGCGATGAGCTGTCCCAGGACCGAGGGCGTGAGCTGGGGCGCCAGCACCGTGGTCGAGGGCCGGTTGCCGGGCATGACCTTGTGCGGCACCAGGTTCGGCGGCGTGCCCTCGGCCGCGATCTCCTCGGCCGTCTTGCCGAACGCCAGTACCTTGGTCTGGGCGATGAGATTGCTGAACAGGATGTCGTGCATGCTGCCGGTGCCGTCGAGGGTGGGCAGATCATCGGTGGGCCTGGCGAATCCGATGAAATCGGCGGGCACCAGGTGCGTACCCTGGTGCAGCAGTTGATAGAACGCGTGCTGGCCGTTGGTTCCCGGTTCGCCCCAGAAGATCTCACCGGTCTGGCTCGTGACCGGTGAGCCGTCCAGGTGCACGGACTTGCCGTTGGACTCCATGGTCAACTGCTGCAGATAGGCCGGAAAGCGCGCCAGGTCATTGGAATAGGGCAGCACCGCGCGGGACTGCGCGCCGAAGAAGTTCGTGTACCAGACCCCGAGCAGACCGAGCAGCACCGGCGCGTTCTCGCCCAGGGGCGCGGTCGCGAAATGCTCGTCCACCCGGTGCATACCGTCGAGGAACTCGGCGAAGCGCTCCCGGCCGATCACCGTCATGATCGACAGCCCGATGGCCGAGTCGACCGAATAGCGGCCGCCGACCCAGTCCCAGAAGCCGAACATGTTCGCGGGATCGATACCGAACTCGGCGACCCGCTGGGCGTGGGTGGAGACCGCGACGAAGTGCTTCGCCACCGCCTGCTCGCCGAGCGCCGCCACCAGCCAGCGGCGTGCCGCGGTGGCGTTGGTGAGCGTCTCCAGGGTGGAGAAGGTCTTGGACGCGACGATGAACAGCGTCGTCGCCGGATCCAGCCCCGCCAGCTTCGAAACCAGGTCCGCCGGATCGACATTGGAGACGAAGCGCGCCGAGATGCCCGCGTCGGCGTAGTGCCGCAGCGCCAGGTACACCATGGCCGGACCCAGATCCGAGCCGCCGATGCCGATGTTCACCACCGTCGTGATGCGCTCACCGGTCGCACCGCGCCACTGCCCCGACCGCACCGCGTCGGTGAATTCGCCCATGCGCCCGAGGACTTCGTGCACCTGCGCGCCCGCGTCCGCGCCGTCGATCTCCATGACCTGCCCGGCCGGTACGCGCAGCGCGACGTGGCCGACCGCGCGGTCCTCGGAGACGTTGATGTGCTCGCCCGCGAACATGGCGTCCCGGTGCGCGGCGACCCCGGCCGTCTCGGCCAATTCGACCAGCAGATCCAGGGTCTCGCGGGTCACGCGGTGTTTGGAGTAGTCGATGCGCAGGTCCGCGACCTGCACGGTCAGCTCACGACCACGCTCGGGGTCCTCGGCGAAGATATCCCTGAGGTGACGGGCCGCGATGGACGCATGATGATCGTGCAGTTTCCGCCAGGCCGCCGATGCGGTGATGTCGCTGCTCACGTCCGCCGAGATTACAACCCGCCACCGCTACGCGCAGGTAACCCCGGACCAACTCGGGGCCGGGCCCGGCCCCGCGCCGGGCACGCCGCGTCCCGGAACCATGCCGGGCACAAGCCACGCCGAGGGGGTGCGAAGTCGATTCGGACCTCCCGTCGGCGGTACGGGCGCGCCTAGGCTGGTTCGCATGGTGTCGACGCGCGAACTACTCGAATCCATTCCGACCGGGCTCTGGATAGGAGGGTCGGTCGAAGCCACCGGCGGTGCGACGTTCCCGGTCCACGATCCGGCCACCGGCGAGACCCTGCTCGAGGTCGCCGACGCCACCCCGGAAGACGCGGTCCGCGCGCTCGACGCGGCCGTCGCGGCGCAGGCCGACTGGGCCGCCACCCCGGCGCGCGCCCGCGGGGAGATCCTGCGCGCGGTGTTCGAGGCCATCACCGCCCGGGCCGAGGATTTCGCCCTGCTCATGACCTTGGAAATGGGCAAGGCGCTGCCCGAGAGCCGCAACGAGGTGCGCTACGGCGCCGAGTTCTTCCGCTGGTTCAGCGAGGAGGCCACCCGCGTGCACGGCCGGTATCAGTCCGCGCCCGGCGGCACCGGCCGCATTCTCGTGCACAAGCAGCCGGTGGGCCCGTGCCTGGCCATCACGCCGTGGAACTTCCCGCTGGCCATGGGCACCCGCAAGATCGGCCCCGCGCTCGCGGCCGGCTGCACGATGATCGTGAAGCCGGCGGGGGAGACCCCGCTCACCATGCTGCTGCTGGCCCAGCTGTGCCACGAAGCCGGGCTGCCCGCCGGCGTGCTGTCGGTCATCACGACCAGTCGTTCCAGTGCCGTCACCGCGCCGCTGCTGAACGATCCGCGCCTGCGCAAGCTCACCTTCACCGGCTCCACCCCGGTCGGTAAGAAGCTCGTTGAGCAGTCCGCGCACGGCCTGCTGCGCACGTCCATGGAACTCGGCGGCAACGCGCCCTTCGTGGTGTTCGACGACGCCGACATCGACGCCGCGGTCCAGAACGCCGTCCTGGCCAAGCTGCGGAACGGCGGTGAGGCGTGCACCGCCGCCAACCGCTTCCACGTGCAGAACTCCGTCCGCCCCGAGTTCACCCGAAAGCTGGTGGCGGCCATGGCGGAATACAAGCTCGGGCCCGGCACCGACCCGGACACCACCCTCGGCCCGCTCATCAACGAGGACCAGCTCGACACCGTCTCCGAACTGGTCGACGACGCCGTGGCGGCGGGCGCCCGAGTCGAATTGGGCGGCAAGGCGCCCGGCGGCCCCGGCTGGTTCTACCCCGCGACCGTGCTCACCGACCTACCCCCGGGTGCGCGCATCCTGCGCGAGGAAGTCTTCGGCCCGGTCGCCCCGATCGTCGGTTTCGACACCGAGGAGGAGGGCCTGGCCGCCGCCAACAACACCGAATTCGGCCTGGTGGCATACGTTTTCACCCAGAATCTGGACCGTGCGCTGCGGATCGCGGAGGGCCTCGAGACCGGCATGGTCGGGGTGAACCGCGGCGTCATCTCCGATCCGGCCGCGCCCTTCGGCGGGGTCAAGGAATCCGGCTTCGGCCGCGAGGGTGGTTTCGAAGGCATCGAGGAGTACCTGAACACCAAGTACATCGCCCTGCCCTGATGTACATCAGGCGCGTGCGGTCCGGGAAATGAAGAACCGCCCCGGGGTAAGACACCCGGGGCGGCCTCTGGAAAGCGTTACCCGTTCGCACGAGCGCCGCGTGGTCTGTGTGGTGGCCGTCGTCCGGCACCGCACGTTGTATCGGGTCGAGCCCTACCGCGCGTTACCACCCATCGAAAAAAAGTCGCCGACGGTTGTTTCACAAATCCGTTCGCCCCCGCCCCGCAGTTCGCGGCCCGCCCGGTTCTGGACTGAGTGGAGCGGGGGAGCGAAGCGGAGGAGCGGAGGGAGGGAGCAGTACGCCGACTACACGCTGTGGCAGCACGCCCGCCTGGGCGACGCGGGCGACGCGGGCTCGCTGCTGGCCCGCCAGCTTGCGTATT